>JBJFCH010000140.1:0-11627 GCA_051888835.1 Oliverpabstia sp.
CGCTATCTGTCAACTTTTTTGATAAACAGAAAGTAAACCAATGCTCCATCAATCACAACATCATAGATTCGCAATCTATCGAATAGTAAAATGGATGACAGAACAGAAACCGCAATGATTCCCACACTTACAAATCTTGGGATCACTCCTCGTTCCTTTGTGTACCATGCAAAAAATGCCATAATAGGTGAACACAGAGCAAACACAGTCCAAAAGATTATGTACTCAATTGAATACACCCCATGGCTCAAGGCTGCGGTTACGTAGTATGTAAAGAGCATTCCCAGGCAGAATGTCAAAACATTCAGCATCGCTTTCTTAGCGTTCTTGCTGTAAATAGAAATCAGGGTGCCCAATAAAATCCAGACTGCCATCTGGGAGAATATTTCCCCCAGATTTGTTGTAAAAATGTCCAATAATCTTGAAATGAATCCAATCAGCAAGCCAAAACATAGCATGGCAATTATTTTCTCCTTGAATCATTGAGTATTTGGGTGTATTCCCAGTTTATACCTGTATTCTACCAAAGTATTTCGACTGCATATAGGTACTTTTTGCATGCATATGTGTCAGTATTATAGATGCTGCGCACCTCCGGCATCTTATTTTGGCAGGAACGTAGACGGACTTCCTGTATAGAATAGTGTCAGTTTATGCATAGCTCTTGTACAAGCAATATAGAGCAGATTCCTGTCATAATCCGAACTATAATTTTTGTCATCTGCATCCGGTACAATGACCTCATCAAATTCCAGGCCTTTCGCCATCTGAATTGACGTAATGGATACCCCATTTGTGAATCTGGTACTATCCTGCGAAATCAAATGAACCTGATGCTCTTCTGAAAGCAAGTCATACAATCTCTTTGCATCTTCATTCGTCTTTACTACGATTCCCAATGATACATTTTCTCCCTCTTCAAATTCTTTTATCAAATCAGCTATAGCAGCAATCTCACGATCAACATTTTCACAAAATATGGATTTCGGCTTTTTGCCATGGCGTTCCACCATTTCGAGGGATGGCTGATTACAGATTTTTTTAGCAAAATCCATAATTTCATAAGTAGAACGATAGCTTTTATTCAAAGCAATAAACTCTGCATCCTTGTATATACTTCTGATTTCGTCCAATGAGTGAAGGTGACAAGGATTTAAGACCTGACCAAAATCTCCAAGTATTGTTTTCTGACAGGGATACAGCATGTTTAATACAGCAAATTGTATCGGTGTATAGTCCTGCATTTCATCAATTACCAAGTGCTTTACGAATCTGTTTTCTTCTATCCCCTCAAATGCAGCCGTCAGATAGAGAAATGGAAATACATCTTCCCACTCCAATGTTTTCTTTTGAGGTAATACAAACATATCCTTCTCATCAATATATTGATAGAAGTCTTTGTAAAGAGCAAAAGTATCTTTAATCATGAGCATTTTTTTCAAACTTTTCAGTATAACGTTCGTTTTTGGAACCTCTCCAAATACGCCCATCAAAGAACGAAGCTGCTCTCGAATATCTCCGGCCACAGAAGTCAGACGTTTTATTACAGGTATTGTTTTATATGCGTTAAATCTTTCATTAATCCACGCAGCCTGAACAACATGCCCCTGACAGATATAATCTTTTGCCGCTAAAACCCGTTCTGGCATATTGCATATATATTGATCTAATAATTCGACAAATGCCAGATTAGATTTAAATTTTGCCCGCTTCATCCATGCTTCGTCTTCGTTCTCTAATGGATTTTTTTCCGGTTCAAAAGCAATGATTTCTTGTAACGAATTACTTGCAACATCCTGTAAACCCATTTCACAAATTGGTTCTTCTCCCAACTCCGGTATGACACCCGAAATATAATCTGCAAACACCTTATTGGGTGACAAAATCGTTACATCCTCTGCGGTAATCTGCTTTTTGAAGCGATACAGCAAAAATGCAATTCGATGAAGTGCAATGGATGTTTTTCCGGAGCCTGCAACTCCCTGTATAATAAGCGTATTGGCTCTCTCGTTACGAATGATTGCATTCTGCTCCCGTTGGATCGTAGAAATAATAGATTTCATCTTTTCATCCGAAGTATGGGCAAGTTCTTTTTGCAGAACCTCATCCTGCACGTTTGTTGAACTCTCAATGGCATATTCCATAATTCCGTTCTGTATCTTAAACTGCCGTTTGCGTGTAAGCTCTCCTTCTATCCATCCAACCGGTGCCTCAAATCCGGCACGACCGATATCATAATCATAAAACATTCCTGAAATCGGTGCCCTCCAGTCGAAAATCAATTTTTCATTACCATATGTAAACCCAAATCGTCCAATGTAAAATGTCTCTGCTTCTTCCTCTCCATCTGAAACAAAATCAATTCTTGCAAAATAGGGTGAATCTTTTAACTTTTCCAGCTTTTCACGCGCTTCTACGGCAAATGCCCCTGTTCGGTCTGTCTGATCCAATAGCCGCTCATTTTGAAGTTTTTCATGACTATCCATTTCATTCCGATAATCTGCCATATATTTCTTTGCATCTCTATACTCCTGATCTAACCTCAGGACGTCTTCCCTTGCTTTCTCCAATGCTGTGTCAATGATTTTCAGAGTATGGTTAAGATGCTTAAGTTCATCCGGAAATGGTATCGTATCCTGATCTTTCATAAATCTCCTCCAGTTCTAAAATAATTGCCCGGGAAGTTTCAATTTTTCTTTTGCCGGAAACTCTTTATCGAATGCTTCCACCTCAGCTTCATCTACAAAATATCCCTGTGGCGGTGCATACTCACCTGTAATCCCGTCCAAATATCCCGGAATCAATTCCTTACATAAAAAGAAGGAAGCATCTTCGCCTTCTGCCAAGCCATGATAGCGAATACCATATTTACTGGCATAAGTACAACCACTCTTTCCATAGAAATCAATGTTTCCTTCAAAACAAACCGCGCCACAGCCAAGTTCTTTCGCTTTCTCAAAGGAGTAGTCTAACAAAATTTTTCCATATCCTTTTCTTTTCAGTTCAGGCGCAATACAGATTGGCCCCATCGTCATGATAGGAATCGTTCTGCCGTCATCTACTTTGATATTTGCTCTCATAAACATGTTCTGTCCAATCAGCTTACCATCCTGTTCCACATCGGCATGCTCCTCCGGAGCATTTTCCTGTGTACCGAGGTACATAACAAAATCAAGTTCCGGAACAAATGCCGGATCGTTCCGGAGCTGATTCAGCACATAATGTTCATAACATCCCGGACGATATACATTCCAGAAGCTCTCTCTTACTAAGTTTTCTACTTCCCGATATTCTTCTTTTTTCTCCAAACGTATCATAATATTGCCTATATTCATTTTATCTTTACCCTTTCCGATTCTTTTTATTGATTTTAGCAATGTTTTTGAATTTTTGTTTTTTCTCAGCCAGGTAACCCTGTGTATCTTCTGCATACCGATTCTCATTCGTCAGCTTCTGCCAGGAGCGGAGCCGTTCAATCGGTAATTCACCACGCTCTACTGCCTCCTGTACTGCACACCCCGGTTCGCTGCCTGAATGAGTACAATCACGGAAACGGCATTTAAGCGCCAATTTCTCGATATCTGAAAAAGTCTGATCGATTCCTTCTCCTGCATCCCACATTCCGAGTTCACGCATCCCCGGTGTATCAATCACCATACCGCCGGATGGCAGAAGAATCAGTTCACGATGGGTTGTCGTGTGCCGTCCTTTATCATCATTCCTCAAGCCGTTCGTATCCAAATGCTTTTCCCCCAGCAGGCAATTGATTAAAGTAGACTTTCCCACACCGGATGAACCGATAAATGCGATTGTTTTTCCTTCAGTAAGATACGGATAAATCTGCTCATAACCGTTTTGATCGATCGTGTTCGTCACGAAAACATCCACACCCGCTGCTACAGAAGATACTTCGAACAGTTTTTGTTCCAGATCCCTGCACAGATCTGATTTTGTCAACACAACAACCGGCATTGCTCCGCTGTTCCATGCAATCGATACATAACGCTCTAAACGCCGCAGATTAAAATCGCTATTCAGAGACATACACAAGAATACCGTATCGATATTGGCAGCAACAACCTGCTCCTCATTTTTTTCACCGGCAGCTTTTCGGATAAAGCAGCTTTTTCTCGGAAGAACATGGTGGATTACTGCATTTCCGCCGCTTTTGTTCCAGTCAGCCATAACGAAATCGCCCACCGCCGGATATTCTGATTTTGCTTGGACATCATAATGGAATCTGCCCGATATTTCTCCCCATTTTTCTCCTTGTGAAGATACCAGCCGATAAATTCCTTTTTCCTGTAAAATAACCCGCGAAACAATCAAATCCTTAAAACCATCGGCTGCTTTTTCAATCGTCTCAGACATGCCATATTGCTTCATATCTATCTCATTTCTCATTGTATTTTTCCTTCCGAATCTGTCCCATGACTCTGCATAAAGCGTTCCGTATGATTACGGAGAATTGTAGCATAATCCCCATTTTCTCCTGTTTTATCGAACATACTGATAAGCAGGAAAAGCGGGGCATAATATTCTACCGCAAGCTGTCTGGGATTTTCCTCTTTCAATACTCCGCTCCGGATCAGTTCACGAAATAAATCTTCCATATAGTCAACCGGTCCTTCTACGATACACTGACTGTAAAGTTCTGCCATTTCTGCATTGCGGTATTGCTCCAGTGTCAGCATCCTGCGAAAATCGCATGCAAAAACGTCTTCCGTCCAGAAGAAAAACTGAGCAATGGTAAAATCAATTATTTTTTCTACAGACTGATTCTCATATGCTTTCGGCTGGATTTCATATTTCTCTTGCGGTACTTCATATTTCCGCGCCCGCTCAGCATCAATTTGATACATCCTCTCAACGATGCTGTCAAAAATATCACGTTTGTTTTTATAATGCTTATATAGAGCTCCTTTCGTCATTCCCAATTCTCCTGCAATTGCACTGACCGAGACAGCCTCATAACCATCCCTTGCAAAAAGGTGAAGTGCAGTCATTAATATTCGTTCCCTTGTATCAGACATTCTTATCTCCTCCATTCAAAAATGGTTCGCTGGATCATTTTCTCATATGTATTGCAATTCAGAAAACGGTCGTTCACCTTTATTATAGTGAACGACCGTTTACTTGTCAAGATACTTCTCGATACACATTGACTAAAATATATATCTTGGTATATACTAACAATATAAGAAAGGAGTTGATCATTATGATGACTGCAAAAGTATTTGAAAATGGAAGAAGTCAAGCTGTGCGACTGCCAAAAGAATGTAGATTTAACACAGATGAAGTCGCAGTAAATAGAATAGGAGATATTGTTTTGCTTATGCCTAAAACAAATAAATGGAGTTCGTTTATGCAAGCAATTGATATGTTCTCGGAAGATTTTATGGAAGATGATAGAAATACCGGTAATGAACAGGAGCGTGAAGAATTTTGAAGTATATGCTAAATACCAATATTTGCATTTATGCAATAAAACATAAACCTGAACAAGTTTTCCTTCATTTGCAAGAACATGATCCGGCAGATATTTGTATATCTGCCGTGACATATGCCGAATTAGTACATGGGGTTGAAAAAAGTAAAGCAGTTGAAAAAAATAGAATTGCATTAACATTATTACTGGCCAATATTGAGATTATGGATTTTGATTCGCTGGCAGCGGAAAGTTATGGAAAAATTCGTGCCGATTTGGAGAAAGCAGACACTCCTATTGGTCCGTTGGATATGATGATTGCCGGGCATGCAAAATCTAGGGGTTATATCGTTGTAACAAATAATACAAAAGAGTTCGAACGCGTCAAAGGGTTAAAAATTGAAAACTGGACTAAATAAGATATTTTGACAAACTGCCCAGCTCAATCATTTGGCAGTTGCTTCAGCATGTTGATTGTCCGATAGATCTCGCCGCAGGAAGGGCATTTCCAGTCACAATCACTCTTCTTCGCTTTCTTGTGTAAATGTGTTAAGGTGTCTTTTCCACACTTCGGACATATCACTTCTTCACCACGCCACATTTTTTTCAGTAGAGCAACTTCTGTATCTCTATTATATGTATACACGATTCTCTCCTCCCTATTTTTTTAATAACACATCCTATTAAAACAGACCGAAATTACACGGATTTCAGTCTGTTTTACACTGATATATGGTCCACGATTCGTTGGTCACTCTAATTGTCAAATCGTATTCTGTCAATCAGTGAATCTTTCTTCACCGATTTTCCGATTACAAATACCATGATGATCTGAACAAATGCGAGCAGAGCTACCATAATGAGAGTTGCTCCCAGAGGATAATGATAGTTCCTGATACTGAACATTCCATGTTCTCTTGCCCATAGGAAAACAGGGTATCCTGCCACACTTCCACCGCCTACTGCAACGATCAACGTTCCTGCCGTATAAAATAATCCTTCAAGCTGCAGCATTTTCAGGAGCTGCCAATCTGACATTCCGACCGCCTGCAGCATACCGAGTTCTTTTTTTCTAACGTGGACACTATGAATCATAGTATTGATCATATTCATGATACAGATTGCCCCCAATATTCCAAGAAATGCATAGCATGCACCTCTTGTCACAGTCATAGCAGAATTCCACTCATCATAATACGATTTCCAGGTTGCCATCTGGAGCCTGCCATTCTCTTCAACAATTTTCTTTAACTTAGCTTCTACATCCATGTCATACTTTTCTTTGGCAATGATACGGTAATACATATTCTGATTATATCTGCTGAAAGAACGAAGTCCTTCATCTGCCATAATAAGATAATTATATCTTGTAAATCCCAGATCATAATCCCCGATTGCTGCAATCTCCAATTGTCTCTGGCATTTTTCATCTCCGTCCCAGGTCACTATATCTATCATATCACCTATTTTCAACTCCGGATACCAGTGAAGCAGATTTTTATCTATGATCACTTTATTTCCACTTTTCAATTCCTCATAAGTTACCTTTCCTTCTGTGATTCCATTTTCCAACAGCTCTTTTCCGCTTTCAGGAACTCCGAGTATTCCCTCTCTGCCGCCATCAAATGCATCCGATTCCACATCATTTCCCAGATAACATTCCACCGAATTAATTCCGTTAATCTGTAAAATCTGTTCTTTTAATTCTTCGTTAAGAGGATTATTCATCTGTACCTGACTCCATTCCAGTTCTGGATGCTCTTTATCATTATTATCTATTACCGGTGAGATCTGATATTCTCCCATAATGGAATGATTGGCCGCTTCAGTTGGATTGGCACATGACAAAACCGTCGCAACTACCATAAAGAATAATCCTGTAATTGCCATGGAGCAAATCGTAATCAGGCTCTTTTTCTTATTATCTGCAAGGTGTATCTTAGCAAGTCGGGTGACTGTAATATCGCAATAACCTTTTCTACTCTTTTTCGTGATTTGTTCTCCTTGGTACCGCATAGCTTCTATCTCGGAAACCTTTGACGCGATGATCATAGGACGGAGTAATGACAGGAAAACCGTAAGCATTGCGACACCGATTGTAAGGAGATAAATCCACGGAACGATCAGCTGTACTTCTCCTCTTTGAATCAGCCCTTGAATGACAGATATCATTATATTTTCATTCTGGTATAGCTTGAAAATGCAAATAAATAAATATTTTGCAAGCAAAGTACCTGCCAGAAGTCCCAGTGGAACGGCAATTCCGGCAACGAGGATTCCTTCCAGCAAAACAATTTTTCTCAGCTGCCCCGTCGTTGCACCAATCGCTTTTATCTTTCCGAATTCCTGAACCCGTTCTCCCATGGTAATATAATATATGCTGTAAATCGTGATGATTCCTGCCAATATGATAATCAGCATGATACCAGCCATAATCGGTACAAAAGAGGGATCCACATAATTGGCCCATAAATAATCCTTATTAATATTATAATCCTGTTCAGAAACACCAAACTGTTCTGCCAGCTGCTTAATACATAATTCCATCTTCTCGGTATTATTCGCATACTCTGTATCAATCTGAAACAGAAATCGATAACCAATCTGGTCTGAAGGTATTTCGTTCTCCAAAAATAATTTTGAAACCAGTGCTGTATAAGAATTTTGTTCCTTGTTTGTTTCCGTATCCGGAAGGAATCCACAAATCACAAAGTCTTTTTCCTGTATGAAATCCAGACTTCCGTTTCTGTACACCTGATATGGAATGGTGACTGTTTCGCCGATTTCTCCTGACAGGGAGAGTGCTTTTAGGATTCCTCTCGAGACAACAATCTCATTTTCTGCCTCCGGCAGTCTTCCTTCCGAAAGCTCCAGCTTATACATTTCGACTGCCTGCGCATCCATATACATCATAGCGATCTTCGCATCCTCATCTTCAAGGTATCCAAGATCACTTCGCAGGCCATATTTTTCTACCAGATGCTGCGAAGCTATTTTCACGACATCATCTTCCGGCACATTTCGGAATAAGGCATGCCATGTAGGATACATCTCGTTAACTGCTGCCTTTTGAGCATTCATCAAATCCATTCCCATTGTCGGGACAAGAAACAGCAATAAGGTGGTAAGAAATACGGCTATTCCGGTTAGTACATTTTTACTTTTGTGATATTTCATATTGGATAAGGCAATTTTAAATACCATACTCATGATTATCTCACCACCTTGCCATCTTCGATCACTACCACCACATCTGCCATTTGTGCTATGGTCTCGTCATGTGTGATCATCACTAACGTCTGGTTGAAATCTCTGACACATTTTTTGAGTAGATCCATCACTTCCAGCTCTGTTCTTGAATCAAGGTTTCCTGTCGGCTCATCCGCCAAAATAATGGCTGGTGAACTTACCAAAGCTCTGGCGATGGCTACTCTCTGCTTTTGTCCTCCGGACAGTGTATTTGGCAGAGCCTCCATTTTATCTTCAAGTCCGATCTGTCTCAGAATATTCATTACCTCATCTTTCTTTACCTTTCTTCCATCAAGTCCCAGCGGAAGAACAACATTTTCCCACACATTTAAGGACGGAATCAGATTGAAATCCTGAAAGATAAAGCCAATCTTTTTTCTTCGAAAGACAGCCAGCTGATTTCCGGTTAGTTCAAAAAGATTCTTTCCATCTATGATTACTTCTCCAGAATCCGGCCGGTCGAGACCACCCACTATTTGAAGCAGTGTAGACTTTCCGGAACCGGAACGTCCGACTATGGCTGTAAATTTTCCTCTCTCGATCTGCAGATTGGTGTGATCAACTGCTTTCACAACATTTTCGCCAATATAATAATATTTTACCAAATCCGTTATTTTTACAATTGCTTTCATTACGCTTTCCTTCTTTCTAATATTTGATATCCTTATCTTATCTTTTAGGAATTACAAAACCCTTACAAAAACTGTTACAGTTTTGTAAGGGTCTCACTTTTTTCAGAATCAGTTAACGGAAACATAATCTGAAAGATGGTTCCTCTTCCATTTTTTCTTTTCGCAACAACGGAACCTCCTTGCTGCTCTATAATACTTCTCGAAAGGTACAGACCTACGCCTGCCCCTTCTTTTACAGTATTCCTCGTATTACTTCCCCGGTAAAAACGTTTGAATATTTCATGTAACTCCCCATCCGGGATACCAATTCCCTCATCCTCGACTTGAATCAGAACATGATTTACCAGAAAGCTCACATGAATCATTACCATCGTCCTTTGCGGTGAATACTTTATTGCATTATCAAGGATATTTACCAGAGCCTCCACCGTCCACTTATGATCATGCATGATTTCCACATCCTGTTCCATATCCACGCAGATTTTAATCTGCTTCGTATTTGCTTTCATGTATATCTGACTTACAGCTTCACGAATCGTCTTCTTCATGCTGCACTTTTCACATTTTATCTGAATCATACTGTTTTCAAGATGGGAAAGTCTCACAAGCTCATCCAGAAGTACTTCCATTTTCAGGATTTCCCGGGTTTCCGTTTCCATAAATGACTGCCTTTCTTTCTCCGAAAGATCAGTGCTCAATGCCAACTCATGGCTCATTTTTATGGAAGCCAGTGGTGTTTTTAACTGATGCGAAATGTCTGTGATCAATACTTTCGTGCTGTTCTCTTCCTGCGCCAAACGTTCTTTCAGATCAGAAAAATAATATCCTAACTCTCTTAATCTATCATACACATCCTCGAATTTCCGCGAACAGCTCTCCTCCGGTAATGGGAGCATATCTTCATTTCCACTCTGAAAACGAAGCAGCTGCTCATATATATAGTTCAGTTCATTTTCCGCTTCTGAAAGCCTGTCTTTATTTGCAGATGTCAAAATAAAATAAAAACCTGCCAAGACTACCAGCGTCAGAAACACAACCGCCAATATAAACCCAAAATCCATTTGCATGTTTTTAGCCGCATAATAAGAAATATTCTCGCTTAGTTCCTCCGTAAGTTCCGGGTAAATCGTGGTTAATTCCTTCTTCTGTTCTTCAAAAATTTTATTCTCATAGCGTACTTTACAAAAGAAAATTGTCACAAATAGAGCTACGCCCCCTAAAATCAGGCAGATAAGAGCTATTTTTTGTTTACTTTTTCTGTCCATAAGTAACCAAGTCCCCTTACATTTTCTATACTGTTAATTCCCAGCTTGTTCTTAAGACGGCTGATATTTACTACGACGGTGTTATCATCCACAAACTGGCCATCCAATCCCCATACCTTCTCAAGAATACTCTCCTTGGAAAGAATATGCCCTGCATTTTCAAGAAGAAAAATCAAAAGCTGCAACTCTGTTTTACTTAATGCAACAGGCACTCCGGCTTTTTTCACCTGCATATCATTTACAAATACTTCCAGATCACCGGAAACATAGATTCCCTCTTCCTTATTTCCTAATCTTCTCATAAATGCATTTACTTTAGAAGTAAGAATATTAACAGAAAATGGCTTTGTGATATAGTCATCGGCACCTGTATCATATCCATTTACAATATCTATTTCCTGATCCATAGCTGTCAGATAAATCAAAACTGCATTGCTTTTTTCTCTTACCATGTTTCCAAAATCCAGACCATTCCCATCCGGCAAAGTAATGTCACTAATGACAAGATCAATACGTTCTTTGCTGAATATGGATCTTGCTTCCGATATAGTAAAGGCTGAAAACACATGATATCCTTCTTTGCTTAGCTTTAAAGTGATTCCTCTGTTTAAATTTTCGTCATCTTCAAGTAATAAAATACATTTCATCTTCTTCACCTCTGGACATTCTCGTATCTTAACAAGAATCATACCATATTTTCTACACTGAACATAGAAAAAAAGAAATATTTATGGACACTTTACTCCCTGAACTAATGCATTTCGTACAGATGCTTTTATCGTCTTGCTGGACATCGTAGCCCCACTTATCGCATCTACTTCACTTGTATTTTGACGAATCATCTCTGGAATCATTGCTTCAGCAGGTGTCCCTCTTCCATTTTCATGGCGAGTCAGTTGAATATCTGTTATTTGATGATCTTTGACCGTTACAATAACTGTTACCTTTACCAAATCTGTTTCCTCTATTCCTTCATAAGTACCATCTTCCACTTCTGACAAATCTACAATTTCAACTTCATCCAGTCTTTTATAAGTCTGATTAATCTGATGG
>JBJFCH010000141.1:0-11368 GCA_051888835.1 Oliverpabstia sp.
AAGTGACCAGAGGGGTTCTGGAGGAAGAGTGCAGCCAGATGCTTTCGGGATTTTTCAGAGAACTGAGGGAACAGAAAAAAGCATTGCGAACAAAGGGGTAAAAATATTATGTTTTGTCAGAATGTGACATTTCTGCAATATATGCTGTAGGGGTGAGACCGGTACTTTTTTTGAAAAGTTGTGTGAAATACTGAGGATTATTACCGCATCCTACTTTATCTGCTACCTCATAAATTTTATCGGTACCACCATTAAGTAATAGTTTTTTTGCACGTGAAATACGTAGATCACACAAGTAAGCTGAGAACTTTAACCCCGTTTGTTTGATAAATTGTTTACTTACATAATCAACATTCATGAATAATACATTTTCAGCAATCCATTTCAGTGAAAGAGATGGATCTGAAAGATGGTTATTTACATAGTCCATAGTTTTTTCGATAAAATCTTTATAAGGTATCTGGTCTTTGAGAAAAGACGCTTCGGTGGAATGGAGAAATAAATAAAAGGCATCAAGCATTTCGGTACGATTATTAATCTTTTTCAGTTTCGATAATAAATCCGTTACCTGCGTGTAATCATTATTGACTTTTTTAGAAGAAGCCAGACTTTCAAGTAAAAAATTCGACATTAATGTACGTAAAAAATCAAGATCATAGACTTCATTAAGAATATTTTTTAGTCTTGTAAGGGATTTTCTCTGTAAATCCGGATCTCCGTTTCCAGTCCAGAAATCATTAGCCAGCATGCTTACTTTCTGGTATATAGTATCATATTTTTCTTTTGACTGTAGCGGAAGAAGACGTTTATGTTCAATATCTGCAATAATATCTTTTACGCTTTCGATAATTTGGTTTTCATTACAGGGCTTTAGCAGATAGTGCTTAATTCCGTATTTCATCGCCTGTTGGGCAAAAGAAAATTCCTCATATCCGGATAAAATGATAAAATGAATATTCGGATCAAGAAGAGAGATTTTTTCAATTAGATCAAGTCCACTTAGTCCCGGCATTTTTATATCGGTCAATACAATGTCAGGATACTCATCTAAAATCATATCATAGGCTTCCAACCCATTTTTACATAAACCGGTAAGAGTTATCCCTAAACTTTCCCAATCGATAAAGTCCCGAATGGTTTCACGAACAATTCGTTCATCATCAGCTATCATTAAACGGAACATGGCATTACCTCCCTTTACTAGAAATTCATTAAGGCATTGGAATTATAATTTGTGCAACAGCTATTTCGTTTTCATTAAAAAGTGACAATCCATAATTATTTCCAAAAGTTAATTTTAAGCGTTTATCAATATTGAGAAGACCAATACCAAATCCATGTGCATGTATTTGTTTGCTGCGTAATTGTTCCAGCAAATTTTCAGGAAAACTGGAACCATTGTTGCGAACTTGTATGGAAAGATTTTCATCTTCTTGAAAAACACGAATGGTAATATGACAAGTTTCTGTCATTTGCTCAAGTGCATAACGTACGGAATTTTCAACCAGAGGCTGTACAGTCAATTTTGGAATCGATACCTCGAGTAGTTCAGGAGAAGCAATTGTTTCGTAAGTAAGTCGCTCTTCAAAGCGAAGTTTTTGTATTGTCATATAGCCATCAGTAAGCTCCAATTCCTGACGGATCGTGTGACATGAGGTATCAGAACTTAAAGAAGCGCGAAAGAGAGAACCTAATGCTTCTATCATGGAAGAAATATCGTTTGCACCGATTGCTTTTGCCCTCCAGTTTACAAATTCAAGTGTATTGTAAAGAAAGTGAGGGTTTATTTGTGAAACTAGAGCTTTTAACTGAGCGTCTTTCATTAGTAGTTTGTTTTCGTAATCGGTCTGTATGAGCGACTGTATTTCTGAAGCCATATAGTTGAATTGCTGATGCATTACTCCGATTTCGTCTGTTCGCGTTTTATAATCATAGTCATCAATATCTGTCAAAGTACTTTTTTGGCCTTTGAATCGATTCATTTTCAAAATCAGTTTCTCGATGTGGCGTGTAATACTGTTTATAAAAATGTTAGAACAGACAATGGACATTACTGCCGAAAATAAAAAAACACATAAATAGAGAGAAGTAGAAAACCGTATAGAATCAAATACCGTGTCATAGGGAATTAAACATATATATTCCCAATTATAACCGGAAACTGTGCCATTTACTCCAAAAAAGTGTTTTCCGTTAATGTTTACTATACCGTAGGATTCACCTAGTTGCCTATGGATAGAATCAGTGTCATCTAAAGAGAAGTCAGCTGGAGAATAAATGTTGGTTCCCTTGTTGAATAATAAGTAAATCGAAGAGTCATAGGATTCCCCTAAATCGGTGGATTTTGATATTAATTGCTCCATGTCCAGAGCAATGTTTAAAGTCCCCAGAGTAGATAAATCCATATAATTAATTTTTCTGATAGCTCGTGTCAAAAAAAGACTATGGTCATTGGTGTAATTTGTGTTCCAGACAGGGCGTCCCTCTTGAGTGATTGCCTCCTGATTCAGAGAAGTAATTATTTCTTCGGGTACTTCCTGTGCGGTGGGTCGATACGTGTGGACGGCAAAGTTATCATCATAGATGCTGATATAAGAAATACCATAGCTTTTGAAGGTATCATTATAAGAGAGTAAAGTCGCATATAGAGTACTATATATCGTTCTTTTTTCAGGAATGTCTTCAGGGATATTCAGATAATCAAGTTGTTGCTGTATGGTAGAATCAGCAATGATCATATCTGAAAGGGTTTTGACACTGTCAAGATTTCGTTTTAAGTTTTGTGCAGAAGTTGAGATGTTGGTAGCGACAGAATGATAAAGAGTTTTGTCATAAGAATTTGTAATCATTCGTATGCCCCAAAGGCTTACAGCAGTAAAAAGTAAGGTATTGGTAAGAATAATTATGGTTAAAATCTTTCCCTTCAAAGGAATGTTATTCCAGATGCCACGCAGCTTTTTGTACATAAAATTATCTCCATGAAAAATAAAAATTCCTAAATATGACTATAAATTATAGTACAATTCTAACATAATAGTGCGAAAATACAATAAAAATCAAATAGATGGTCGGTTTTCTGATGCATTTTGAACGGTTTTTTTTAATTACTTTTGGAAAAAGAGCAGATATAATCATGAATATAAAAAGCAGGCAATTTTAAAACAAAAGAAAAGGGGGATTTCAAAATGAAAAGAAGAATTGCGTTGTTGTTAACGGGTGTCGTTGTAGTGGGAAGTATTCTGTCAGGATGCGGTGGAACAGAAGCGAAAGAAACTACAGAAGATAAGGAAGCCTCTACTGAAAAAGAAAATGATTCCTCAGATGATGAAATTATGCTTACCATGGCATGGTGGGGAAATCAGGTAAGAAATGAAAGAACACAGAAAGTACTGGATGATTATTCTGCAGAAAATCCAAATGTGACTTTTGATGGACAGTTTTCCGAGTGGAATGATTATTGGAATAAACTGGCTACAGCGTCAGCTGGACATAATCTTCCGGATATTGTACAGTTGGATACAAAAAATCTGGAACAGTATGTAAAAAATGGTCTTCTGGTAGATTTGACTCCTTATATTGAAGACGGAACTCTCGATCTGTCAGATGTGGATGAAAGCATCGTGGAGATGGGGAATGTAGATGATAAAACTTATGCAATCTGTAATGGTATTAATGCTCCGGCGCTCCTGTATAATAAGACACTTCTTGATGAGAATGGTATTAGCATCAAAGACAATATGACACTGGATGAATTTGAAGCCGTGTCTAAAGAAGTTTATGAAAAGACAGGATATAAAACAAACTTTGGTTTTGGTGATGATCAGTTGTTAGAATATATTATGAGAGGCGAAGGAATCTGCCTGTATGAAGACGGAAAACTTGGAGCAGATTCTGCAGATGATTTTAAAGTGTATTTTGATTTCATGGAAAGAGGAATCACAGAAGGCTGGCATCTGCCATCAGAAGTATTTGCAGAAGGTTCTTTAGGATCCATTGAACAGGATCCTGTTATTTACGGAAGCTCTCCTGACACGATGTCATGGTGTTCATTCCATTTTTCAAACCAGTATGCTACTATGCAGGAAGCAGCACCGGAAGGAATAGAGATTGGTATTACCACATGGCCATCTAACGATCCTGTAAAATCGGATTTCTTGAAACCAAGTCAGTTTTTTGCAGTGACAACAGACAGTAAAAATCCTGATGAGGCTGTTAAAGTGGTAAATTATCTGACAAACAGTATTCCATGTAATGAGATTCTGCTTGGTGAACGTGGTGTTCCTATTGCTAAAAGTGTTTCTGAAGCAATAATGGAAAAAATGGATGAAAAATCTCAGGAAGCTGTAGCATTTATCAATAATGTTGTAACTCCTAACTCCTCTGCAATCAATCCGCTTCCGCCGGATGGATCAAGTGAAGTTATTGACCTTATTAAAAATCTTCAGGAACAGGTATGCTACGGTGCGATTTCTTCAGAAGAAGCATCTGTGCAGCTGTTTGAAGAAGGAAATCAGATTCTGGAAACAAAAGCAAACTGACAAGATACGGAGCTGCCTTGTAAAGGCAGCTCTTTGAGGGAAAAGGTATGAAGAAGACACAGAAGAAGCATAGGACTATTAAGCAATTATTTTATTCTGAAGGTGTGTCGGGTATGATTTGCGTGATGCCTTTTTTGATAGGATTCTTTTTGTTTTTACTTGTTCCTATGTTAATATCACTATATTATGCATTTTGCGATTACGATATTTTATCACCGCCCACATGGTGTGGTCTTAATAATTTTAAGACGTTGGTTCAGGATAAAGTTTTCTGGAAAGCGTTGGGTGTTACTTTTAAATTTGCATTTATTTCTGTTCCGTTGAAGTTGATTTTTGCTTTATGCGTAGCGTTGCTGCTTTTGAGAAATTCAAAAATATCAGGGATTTATCGTGCGGTATATTATCTGCCTTCCATTATCGGAGGTTCTGTTGCGGTTTCCATTTTGTGGAAACGAATGTTTGCGATTGATGGTGTGATCAACAAACTTCTCGGACTCATAGGAATTGAAACGAGATTTGCATGGCTGGGAAATGGAAATACGGCTCTCGGAGTTTTAATATTGCTTACGGTGTGGCAGTTTGGCTCATCTATGCTGATTTTCCTTTCGGCTTTAAAGCAAATACCTTCATCATTATATGAATCAGCTAGGGTGGACGGGGCCAATAAATGGCAGCAATTTTGGAAAGTATCCCTTCCGCTTTTGACTCCTACAATCTTTTTTAATCTGGTTATGCAGCTTATTAATGGTTTTCTCGCATTTACACAATGCTTCATTATTACACAGGGCAAACCGATGAATGCCACTTTGTTTTATACCGTTTATATGTATAAACAATCGTTCGAGTTTTACAATACAGGATACGGTGCAGCACTTGCCTGGATTATGTTTTTGTTGATCGCTCTGCTTACAGGAGGGCTGTTTTTGACAAAAAGATTCTGGGTATATGAAGATGGGGTATAATATATGAAGAGAAAAAAAAGAATCGGAAATATAATTTATCATACAGTAGTATTAGCGGTAGGGATTCTTATGATATACCCGTTGCTTTGGATGGTTATGAGTTCCTTCAAAGATACTAACACTATTTTTACAACAGCAGGAAAACTAATTCCGGAAGACTTTACACTGGATAATTATATAAATGGCTGGAAGGGTTTTGCGGGAATAAATTTTGGAGTTTTCTTTAAAAATTCACTTTTTATTTCTATCATAGCTACGGTAGGAACAGTTTTTTCTTCGTCAATTGTAGCCTATGGATTGTCAAGGTGCCGAATACTTGGTAAAAAATTGATTTTTGCAGCGGTATTGTTCACGATGATGCTGCCACAGCAGATTTTGATGATTCCTCAATATTTATGGTTCCAGAAATTAGGATGGGTAGGTTCTTATCTGCCGTTGATTGTTCCTTATTGCTTTGCGGTTCAGGGTTTTTTCGTGTATATGATGAAAAATTTTCTGGATGGAATTCCGAGGGAATTGGATGAAGCAGCAAAGATAGACGGGTGTTCTTATTATGGAATTTATAGAAGAATAATGCTGCCGTTGATGGTTCCATCTTTGGTTACGGGAGCAATTTTCTCCTTCATGTGGAGATGGGATGATTTCCTGTCAGCACTTTTATATGTAAATCAATCAAAAAAATATCCCGTTAGCTTGGCCTTAAAACTGTTTTGCGATCCGGGTTCCACATCGGATTATGGAGCAATGTTTGCCATGGCAACCTTGTCTGTGGTTCCGGCAATAATCATATTTTTATTTTTCCAGAAATATCTGGTGGAAGGAGTGTCCACTACGGGGTTAAAAGGATAAGGACAGCTTAAAAATTGACTGAAATGAAAAAGTGAGGAATAGTGAATGCATACAGAAATAGAAAAAGCAATTAACAGGCATAAAGATTTTTTCGAAGGAAAAAGAAGGTATCTTTTTAAATTTTATATCCCTGGGTACGATTTGAGTAATTGGCCTATGGAAGTAAAAAATGCAGAGTTGGCTTCAGAAAAACTGAGGACTGATTATGAAAAGATGACACAGCAGCTGGTTGAAGAAATACCATATGATGGTCTGGACTGGGAGCACCAGTTTGAAGAATATTATAAAAGACGCGTATATAACGCCAAAATCAGGGCACAGCATCGGCTTGATATGGGTATAGGTGATGATTATATACCGACATATTTTCCGTACTTTGGCAATGCCATTCATCATGTCTTTTTTGGAGGAAAGCTGGAATTTAAGGGAGGCACCAGTTATTGCCATGAGGTGATCAAAGAGGCGCAGGAGTTTGCAGAGCTGCATTATGATGTACATAATGAATGGATGGAAAGGTTGACGGAAGGAATGCGCTATTGCCGCGATAACGGAGATGGAGTTTTGCTGGCTGCATTGAGAGGCGGAAATGGCCCTATGGATATGGCGAATGGGATTATGGGAAATAATCTGTTTATGGAATTCCTGGAAGACGAAGAAAATATGCATAAAGTAATGGAAATCTGTATGAATTCCTGTGAGGCGATGTATGAGCTTCAAAAAGAAAATGCTTCCCATGTGTGCGGAGGTTATATTACCGGACAGAGTAATCTGTGGATGCCGGATCCTATGTTTGGTCAGATCTCCATAGATGCGGCACATTTGGCTGGTCCTGAACTTTATGAGGAATTTGAAAAACCATATATCGAAAAACTGGCTGATAAGTATCAGGGATTCCTTTTGCATACGCATATGATGGGATGGAAAATGCAGGGAACTTTTGCTGATACGAAAGGAATGAAAATTATCCGTCCATCCAATGACAATAAATATCCGACAGTATTAGAAAAACTGGACGTGATTCTGGATGAAATAGGTGACAAAACTTTAATGATGGAGGTATCTAAGGATAAGATAGAAGAAATAATGCCATACTTCAAAGGTAAGACAGGAATCTTTGAATTAGAGGCGGCGGACAGGGATGATGCCATGGAACAAATGGAGCGAATCAGTAAGATATTGAATATTTGATGAGGAGGTTAAAAAGTGAAATATAATGGACAAAAAGCAGAAGATGTCAAAATTGCATACATTGGGGGAGGATCCAGAGGATGGGCCTGGGGGCTTATGAGTGATCTTGTTTCATGTGATGATATGACGGGAAGCGTATATCTGTATGATATTGATTTTAAGGCGGCAAAAAACAATGAAATTATCGGAAATAAATTCAATTCTGCTGAAGGTGCAAAATCAATCTGGAATTATAAGGCAGTTGAGGGTATCGGTGAAGCACTTACAGGAGCGGATATTGTTATTATTTCAATACTTCCGGGTACATTTAATGAAATGGAATCGGACGTGCATACTCCAGAAAAATATGGAATTTATCAGTCAGTCGGTGATACAGCAGGACCAGGTGGTATTATTCGTGCAATGCGTACAGTACCAATGTTTGAAGAAATCGGACAAAATATCAAAAAATATTGTCCAAATGCATGGGTGATCAATTATACCAATCCGATGACGCTGTGTGTTAAGACGTTGTACAGAGTATTCCCTGAAATAAAAGCTTTTGGGTGCTGCCATGAGGTATTTGGAACCCAGGAATTTCTTCGTATCATGGTTGAAGAAATGCTGGGGGAAAAGAATGTTACAAGAGATGATATTAAAGTGAATCCTGTTTCAGTCAATCATTTTACCTGGCTGACATCGGCAACATATAAAAATATAGATTTATTTCCGTATTATAAAGAATTTTGCCATAAACATAAAGATGGGTATGATAATGGTCAGGTTGACGCAAACTGGATGAACAACAGTTTTAAGAGCCAGGAAAAAGTCAAGATGGATTTATTTAATCGTTTTGGATATATTGCAGCTGCCGGAGATCGTCATCTGGCTGAATTTTGTGAGGGAAAATGGTATCTTGAAAATCCGGAGCGAGTAAAAGAAATGCATTTTGGACTTACTACGGTTGCCTGGAGAAAAGAAGATTTAAAATCTCGTCTGGCTAAAAGTGCACGTTTAGTGAATGGAGAAGAAAATGTCAAAATTGATCGAACCGGTGAAGAAGGAGTAACACAGATCCGGGCATTGTTGGGACTGTGCGAATTGATCACAAATGTGAATATTCCGAACCGTGGACAGATTCCGAATTTGCCTATTGGTGCTGTTGTAGAGACAAATGCGGTATTCAGATCCAATACATTGACTCCTGTATTTGCCGGGGAGATTCCGAAAGAAATATACCCAATGGTAGCAAGAGTATGTGCAGAACAGGAACTTCTCTCAGAAGGAATTGCCGAGAGAAATATAGAAAAAATATTCTCTGCATTTGCAAATGATCCACTGGTGACCTGCGGTATCGAAGATGCAAGGAAATTGTTTGATGAGATGTGTGAAAATACAAAACAATACCTTTCAATGTATGATATTTAAGGAGAAAGAAAAATGTTTGAAAAAATATCCCTAGAGGCAGCAGGAGTTGCCTCTGGGAAGATAAAGAAATCACTAGAAATTATAAAGACAGAAACTCAGAAAAAACAAGTATTGACGGAAGAAAACCAAGGCAGTATAATGTAAAGCGAATCTTTCAAATTGAAGAATCAGATGGAGATGTACCCAAGTGGTTGAAGGGTCCGCACTCGAAATGCGGTAGGTCGGCTTACCGGCGCAAGGGTTCAAATCCCTTCATCTCCGGTCAAAGAGTCCCGAATTTACGGGACTTTTTCTATTTTGTGTGAGATTTGTGTGATACACTTTTTAATAGTTTTCAAAAAGTATTGACAAACATCGATATGATGCATATTATGATATATAGATAAATGTCTATGGGAGGCGCTTTGAGTGAATGAAAGAAAAACAGCATTGATCTTCAAAGCGTTCTGCGATGAAAACCGTATCCGCATTTTGAAAATGCTCCGAAACGGTGAAAAGGTGGCTGCGGATTTACTAAAGGAACTAACTACCGTTGTAGGCGGAAATGAAGATAAGTCGTGTTGTGAAAAGTAAGGCAAGTCAAATTTTTTCATCACGACTTTCTTAAATACTTATAAATAGATATATTTGAATATATTAATGTTTGAAAGGAGATTTTTATGGAAGCAATAGAAACAGGATGGAATTTCTTTCAGAATGAAATTCTCGGTATGGGGTGGCTAAATCGGCTTATAAGTACAGTTTTGAATGCTTGTGGCTTAGACACAACAGGCAGGATTGGCGGCAGTATTCAGTTTTTCATCTATGATACCATTAAAATAATGGTTCTCTTGGGAGTTTTAATTTTGATTATTTCGTATATTCAAAGTTACTTCCCGCCTGAGAGAACAAAAAAGATACTTGGCAGATTTCACGGGATATGGGCAAATATTCTTGCTGCCCTGCTTGGAACAGTGACTCCGTTTTGTTCTTGCTCTTCTATCCCATTATTTATTGGATTTACAAGTGCCGGACTTCCGCTTGGGGTTACTTTTTCGTTTCTGATTTCTTCTCCGATGGTTGACCTGGGAAGCCTTGTACTGTTGATGAGTATTTTCGGATGGAAAGTAGCTGTCATTTATGTTGTGCTTGGTCTTCTAATTGCCGTTGCAGGTGGTACGTTGATTGAGAAGCTGCACCTTGAAAATCAGGTGGAAGAATATATTCGCAATGGTCGTTCACTTGATATTCCGCAAGCTGAATTGCAGCTCAAAGACCGCTTGAAATATGCATGGGAACAGGTCGGTGCCACTGCTAAAAAGGTTGCACCTTATGTGCTTATAGGTGTGGGTATAGGAGCAATTATTCATAACTGGATTCCCGAAGAATTTATCGTAAAAGTTCTCGGTGACAACAATCCTTTTGGTGTGGTTCTTGCTACAATCGCAGGTGTTCCTATGTATGCTGATATATTCGGCACAATTCCGATTGCTGAGGCACTGCTTTCAAAGGGCGCACTGCTCGGTGTGGTGTTATCTTTTATGATGGCTGTTACTACGCTTTCTCTGCCGTCAATGATTATGCTGCGCAAAGCAGTAAAACCCAAACTGCTCGGTATCTTCATTGCAATCTGCACAATAGGAATTGTCATTGTAGGCTACTTCTTTAATCTGATACAGCCAATGATTATGTAGAAAACGGAGGATAAGAAAATGGCAAAGAAATGGTATCCCGTAGAGGATATAATATCTTGTATTGAATATGGTTGTAGTACTGAACCCCAAAATCTTTCAACTAGTAAAAGGCTGCAAATCGAGTATTTGTATCTTGACTTAATTACCTGTGACCGTTGTATTGGCACAGATGTTGTTCTGAAAGAAGTGATTGATATGCTTCGCCCGGTATTAAGTATGGCAGGATATGAAGTGGACTATAAAGAATGTGAAATGACAACAGTTCAAATTGCTGAACAATATCAATTTCTTTCTTCGCCTACCATTCGTGTCAATGGACAGGACATATTCGGAGATATTAAGGAATCTGACTGTGGATGCTGTGGTGAAATTGCCGGAAGCGATATTAATTGTCGTGTGTTTGAATATGAGGGGAAAGTTTATGAAATACCAACAAAAGAGATATTGATAAATGCGATTTTAAAAAACATTTATGCTGAATCCTCTTGTGCCTGCGCACCTTATGTAATGCCTGACAATTTAAAACGATTTTATGAGGGAAAGAATCACAATTCTCATTCTTCTTGTAATTGTGGTTGTAAAGAAAAAAGTGCTATCAGTGTCTTTCAGAAATATTTGAGTGTGTGGGTTATTCTGTGTATGGTTATTGGTGTTCTGATTGGAAAGTTTCTGCCGCAGATACCTGATTTTCTTAATCGCTTTGAATATGCAAAAGTATCCATTCCTATGGCAATCCTCATTTGGTTAATGA
>JBJFCH010000142.1:0-11327 GCA_051888835.1 Oliverpabstia sp.
CCTTGTTACCATGACGTCCGGCCATCTTATCACCAACAGAGATTTTTCTCTTCTGTGCAATATAGATACGAACTGCCTGGTTCACGCCCGGTGAAAGTTCATCGCCATTTTCTCTTGTAAATACTTTGGCATCGACAACAATACCATATTCACCATGAGGTACTTTCAGTGATGTATCACGTACCTCTCTTGCTTTCTCACCAAAGATCGCTCTCAGAAGACGTTCCTCTGCAGTCAGCTCTGTCTCTCCTTTCGGAGTAACTTTACCAACCAGAATATCTCCCGCACGAACTTCCGCACCAATACGGATAATACCACGCTCATCCAGATCTTTCAGCGCGTCATCACCAACGCCCGGAACATCCTTCGTGATCTCTTCCGGTCCCAGTTTCGTATCTCTGGCTTCTGCTTCATACTCTTCTATATGAATAGATGTATATACATCCTCCTGTACAAGTCTTTCACTCAACAATACCGCATCTTCGTAATTATAACCTTCCCAGGTCATAAATCCGATCAATGGGTTCTTACCAAGAGCCAGCTCACCATTGTAAGTGGAAGGACCATCTGCAATCACCTGTCCCGCCTCTACATGTTCACCCTTTACTACGATCGGTTTCTGATTGTAGCAGTTGCTCTGGTTACTTCTCAGGAACTTGGTCAGACGATATACATCTGTAGTTCCGTCATCATTTTTCATAGTAATCTCTTTGGAAGCAGCTTTTGTAATTGTACCTGACTTTTTCGCAACTACGCAAACACCTGAGTCTACTGCTGCTTTTGCTTCCATACCGGTTCCTACTACAGGAGCTTCTGTGATCATAAGCGGAACGGCCTGACGCTGCATGTTGGAACCCATCAGCGCACGGTTCGCATCATCGTTCTGCAGGAACGGGATCAATGCAGTAGCTACGGAGAACACCATCTTAGGAGATACGTCCATGTAATCAAACACACGTCTCTCATACTCCTGAGTCTCTTCTCTGTAACGACCGGATACATTCTTATGAATGAAATATCCATTTTCATCCAGAGGCTCATTCGCCTGTGCTACATGGTAGTTATCTTCCTCATCTGCGGTCATATAAACAACTTCGTCAGTAACCCGAGGATTCTTCGGATCTGTTTTATCAATCTTACGATATGGGGCTTCCACGAATCCATATTCATTAATTCTTGCATAAGATGCAAGAGAGTTGATCAGACCGATGTTAGGACCTTCAGGAGTCTCAATCGGGCACATTCTTCCATAATGAGAATAGTGTACATCTCGAACCTCAAATCCTGCACGGTCACGGGACAAACCACCGGGACCCAGTGCAGACAAACGTCTCTTATGGGTCAACTCACCCAGAGGATTGTTCTGATCCATGAACTGAGACAGCTGAGAAGAACCGAAGAACTCTTTTACTGCTGCTGTTACAGGTTTGATATTGATCAGAGACTGTGGAGAAATACCCTCCGCATCCTGAGTCGTCATTCTTTCACGTACGACTCTTTCCAGTCTGGACATACCAATACGGTACTGATTCTGAAGAAGTTCACCCACTGCACGAATACGACGATTACCCAGGTGGTCAATATCGTCATCATTTCCCAGACCATATTCCAGATGCATGTTATAGTTAATGGAAGCAAAAATATCTTCCTTTGTAATATGCTTCGGAATCAATTCATGAACATGGCGGTGAATCGCATCTTTCAGCTCTTCCTCATCATCATATTCCTGCATCAGCTGTTCCAGCTCCGGATAGTAGACAAGTTCCGTAATACCGAGGTCTTTCGGATTGCAATCCACGAAATTCGTAAGATCAACCATCATGTTGGAAAGGACTTTAATATTTCTTTCCTCTGTCTGAATCCACACAAACGGAACTGCCGCATTCTGAATAGAATCTGCCAGTTCTTTTGTCACTTCCGTTCCTGCTTCTGCCAAGATCTCGCCGGTTGTAGTATCCACTACATCCTCTGCCAGAATCTGTCCCGCAATACGGTTTCTCAGAAGCAATTTTTTATTAAATTTGTAACGACCCACTTTAGCCAGATCATAACGCTTCGGATCAAAGAACATACTGTTCACCAGATTCCGTGCGCTTTCCACAGCCAAAGGCTCACCCGGACGGATCTTCTTGTATAATTCAAGCAGACCTTCCTCATAACAGGTTGCAGTGTCCTTTGTAAAGCTTGCTTCGATCTTCGGTTCATCACCAAATAACTCTATAATTTCTGCGTTGGTACCTACTCCCAATGCACGAATCAAAACAGTAATCGGAACTTTTCTTGTTCTGTCCACACGTACACTGAACACATCATTGGAATCTGTCTCATATTCCAGCCATGCGCCACGGCTCGGAATTACCGTACAGGAAAATAATCTCTTACCAACTTTATCATGGGCGATCGCATAATAAATACCGGGGGAACGTACTAACTGGCTGACAATAACTCGTTCAGCACCATTAATTACAAAGGTACCTGTTGCTGTCATCAACGGCAAATCTCCCATGAAAATTTCATGCTCTTTAATTTCGTCGTTTTCCTTATTGTACAATCTCACCTTTACTTTTAAAGGTGCAGCATATGTTGCGTCCCTTTCTCTGCATTCGTCGATGGAGTATTTCACATCATCTTCACACAAAGTAAAGTCCACAAATTCAAGGCTCAACTTCCCACTATAATCTGTAATGGGAGAGATATCGTCAAAAACTTCCCTTAAACCGTCTTCAAGAAACCAGTTGTAGGAATCTTTTTGAACTTCAATCAAGTTGGGCATTTCCAAAACTTCTTTTTGTCTCTGGTAGCTCATCCGCATACTTTTACCGTTTGTAATAGGACGTATTCTGTTTTTTTCCATAGACCGTTTCACCCCTTGTGTATTTAATTTATTACCGCTCATGCCTTATTCTTCATTTTTTGATAGACTGCTAGGCATATCTTGCCATAATAGTGCATTTTTTACAATATCACAAAAAGTCAATAGTGTCAACAACTTTTTTAAGAAAAAAGAAAAGACTGCAAAGAAAATGCATCCATTTTCTCACAGTCTCCTCTCTATAAAAACTTATGAAAGTTCTCCGTTGCAAAGCCCTGCTGATTATTTCAGTGTAACTTTTGCTCCTTCAGCTTCCAGTTTTGTCTTCAGTTCTTCAGCTTCTGCTTTAGATGCAGCTTCTTTAACTACCTTCGGAGCACCATCTACAACAGCTTTAGCTTCTTTCAGTCCAAGACCTGTTGCTTCACGAACAACTTTGATAACTTTAACTTTGTTTGGACCAACTTCTGTCAGCTCAACATCAAATTCATCTTTCTCTTCTTCTGCTTCTGCAGGGCCAGCTGCTGCTACAACAACACCTGCTGCTGCGGATACACCAAATTCTTCTTCACATGCTTTTACTAATTCGTTCAGTTCCAGAACGGACAGTTCTTTGATAGCTTCAATAAATTCAGCTGTAGTTAATTTTGCCATTACTATTTACCTCCAATTATAATTTTGTATTCGATATTATTATTTGTCTGCGGCTGTGCCGCTGCTTTCTAAATTCAGGCTGCGCTTGGCAGCTTGAATCGGATGTTCAACCTCTCTTCGTTCGGTCGAACGGCTAATTTTCTAAATTCAGGCTGCGCTTGGCAGCTTGCCTTCATTAAGAAAATTATGCCTCTTTTGCTTCTGCGATCTGTTTGATAACACGTGCGAAGTTTGCAATCGGGGACTGCATACTTCCAAGCAATCTTCCGAGAAGAACTTCTCTTGAAGGTACTTCTGCCAGAGCTTTGATTCCGTTCTGGTCATAATAACCACCTTCAACAACACCTGCAACCAGTTCCAGCTTTGGAGCTGTCTTTGCAAATTTTGCAATAATTCTTGCCGGAGCAGTTGCATCGTCTTTAGAGATTGCCAGTGCATTTGTTCCATCCAGATGTTTGCACAGATCTTCACATGGTGTTCCCTGGAATGCAAAGTTCATCATGGTGTTTTTATATACTTTATATATAACACCTGCTTCTCTTAACTCTTTACGAAGCTGAGTGTCCTGAGCAACTGTCAGTCCGCTGTAGTTTACCAGTACAACGCTCTGCGCATCAGCAATATGCTCTGAGATTTCTGCTACGACAGGCTTTTTCTGTTCAATCTTTGCCATAATTGGTGCACCTCCTTATAGATTTTGTGTACCGCCAAATATGAAAAAAACCTCTTTGCGCAAGACAAAGAGGATATCAATTCTTTATTAAGAATGTATTTCCTCGGCAGGCGTACTTGCCTTATGCCTTACGGCACCTGCTGTCTTCGGCGTGATACTGGAGTATCTTAGCACAAAAAAAAATCCTTGTCAATCCATAATCCTAATTTTTATGATAGAAATTTAAAAATATTTTTTAATTTTCCTATTGATATTTTTTTAACAATATGATATATTCATAATCAATAAAAGGGAGTAGCCCACACCATCAGGTGATTCGAAATCGTCAGAACGATGTGAAATCCGTATCGAATGAAACGTGCGAGACTTTTATCACAGCAGGAATGCTGTGGTAAAAGTCTTTTTTTATATCATCGGTAAGTCCTCTGACTTTCCTATGATATAAAACCCTCCGGGAGGGATGTACACTTTATTCTACCAGGCGAAAAATGCTCCCAGAAAGGAGGAACTCACAAAAGCACCACAGGGCAAATCGTAACTGTTCAACCAGTAAACATTATTTATTATTAAGTATAAGGAGATCTGACTATGACAACAATTGGATTAGGAATTTCATTACCACTCATTATCGGCATTATTGCAGCAATCATTTTAATTGGCATCATCGCTTCCGGATATGTAAAGGCCCCACCGGATACCGCATATGTTATTTCCGGTTTCAAAAAAGAACCCAGAATTCTGATCGGCCGTGCCGGCATCAAGATTCCATTTCTGGAAAGACTTGATAAACTTCTTCTGAAACAGGTAACAATCGATGTGAAAACAGAAGATTACATACCTACCTTGGATTTCATTAACATTAAAGTAGATGCCGTCGTAAAAGTTCGTGTAAGTACGGAACCCGATATGATCCGCCTGGCCATGAGAAACTTCCTGAACAAATCGGTACAGGATATCATGCTTGACCTTCAGGATTCTCTTCAAGGTAACATGAAGGAAATCATCGGTGCCATGTCTCTGAAAGACATTAACAATAACCGTGATGCTTTCGGAAATGAAGTACAGACGAAAGCACAGGTAGATATGAAAAAACTCGGCGTGGAAATTATATCCTGCAACATCCAGAATGTAACAGACCGGAACGGGCTGATTGAAGACATGGGTATGGATAACACTTCCAAAATCAAAAAAGAAGCTGCCATCGCAAAAGCGGAAGCTGATCGTGATATCGCAATTGCTCAGGCAGAAGCCGACAAACAGGCAAATGATGCAAGAGTAAAAGCACAGGCTGTTATCGCTGAGAAAAACAATGAACTTTATATCAAACAAGCCGAGCTGAAAAAGCAATCCGACACAAAGAAAGCAGAGGCAGATGCCGCTTATGGTATTCAGCAGCAGGAACAAAGAAGAACAGTTGAGACCGCAACTGTCAATGCTGATATTGCTCGTCAGGAACGAGAAGTAGAACTGAAAGCCCGTCAGGTAGAAGTAACCGAAAAAGCACTGGAAGCTGAGATTAAAAAGAAAGCTGAAGCAGAAAAATTTGCCGCACAACAGAGAGCCGATGCAGAACTCTACAAACGCCAGAAAGAAGCAGAGGCAAAACAGTTTGAAATTGAAAGAGATGCCGAAGCAAAAAAAGCTCTGGCTGAAGCAGAACTGGTAACCATGCAGAAGGAAGCGGAAGGTATCCGTGCCAGAGGTGAAGCAGAAGCTGCTGCTATTCAGGCAAAAGCTCTGGCAGAAGCTGAAGGTATGGAAAAGAAAGCTGCCGCTTATCAGAAATACAACAATGCGGCTATGGCAGAAATGCTGATCCAGGTATTACCGGATATTGCCGGAAAAATTGCAGAGCCGCTGCAGCAGATCGACAAGATCACAATCATCGGAGGCTCCGATACCAATGGTGTCGACAATGTAGCAGGAAATGTACCTGCCGTTATGGCAAAACTATTCGCTTCTATGAAAGAAACCACAGGTATTGATCTTGGAGAAATTATAAAAGCCGATACCTACGACGCAAAAGTCAATCGAAACATCAATATTACCGGTCTCGAAAAAGATACCGTTTCGGCAAATCACTCAGAATAATCATTGAAAACCGCAAAAACCCCGGGGTATATACCCCGGGGCATTTTTGCTTTTTATAAATTACACAAGTTTTAATGGGTTGATCTTTACGCCAGGTCCCATGGTAGGAGCGATAGTTACGCTCTTCAGGAACTGACCTTTTACTGCAGCAGGTTTTGCTTTATTGATTGCACCCATCAGCGTCTGGAAGTTGTCCGCTAACTGCTCTTCTGTGAAAGAAGCTTTTCCGATTGGCACGTGAATGATGTTTGTTTTATCAAGACGATACTCAATCTTACCAGCTTTAATATCTTTAACAGCTTTTGTAACGTCCATAGTTACTGTGCCGGCTTTCGGGTTAGGCATAAGTCCTTTCGGTCCAAGTACACGACCCAGACGTCCTACAACACCCATCATATCCGGTGTAGCAACAACTACGTCAAAATCAAACCATCCTTCGTTCTGGATCTTCGGAATCAGTTCCTCTGCTCCTACGAATTCTGCTCCGGCTGCTTCTGCTTCATCAGCTTTAGCGCCTTTTGCAAATACCAGTACACGAACCTGTTTACCAGTTCCGTGAGGCAGAACTACTGCGCCACGAATCTGCTGATCTGCATGACGTCCGTCACATCCTGTTCTGATATGAGCTTCGATTGTTTCGTCAAATTTTGCAACAGCAGTTTTCTTTACCAGCGCGATTGCTTCGTCTGGATCATACAGTTTTGTACGATCAACTGCTTTTGCAGTTTCCATATATTTTTTACCGTGTTTCATTTCCTATAACCTCCTGTGGTAATTGCGGGGATAGCCCTCCCACGTCATTGATTGTGATTAGTCCTCAACTACGATACCCATACTTCTTGCAGTACCTGCGATCATGCTCATAGCTGCCTCGATCGATGCTGCATTCAGGTCTGGCATTTTCATTTCAGCAATTTCTCTTACTTTGTCTTTAGAAATTGTAGCTACTTTTGTTTTGTTCGGAACGCCTGAACCGGATTTAATGTTACAAGCTTTCTTCAGCAAAACTGCAGCCGGTGGAGTTTTGGTTATAAAGCTGAAACTTCTGTCTGCGTATACTGTGATAACTACAGGGATGATCAAATCTCCCTTATCAGCAGTTCTAGCATTGAACTCTTTTGTAAACTGCACGATATTTACACCATGCTGACCAAGAGCCGGTCCAACTGGTGGTGCTGGTGTTGCTTTACCAGCAGGAATCTGTAATTTAATGTATCCTGTTACTTTCTTTGCCATTGTAATGACCTCCTATAATGTGGTAATTGCGGGGATTTCCCTCCCACGAATCATCCTGTCTCCTTCTGTGACAGTCCTTGATTCTTACAACTTCTTTACTTCCGCGAAACTGATCTCAACCGGAGTCTCACGGCCGAATAACTCAACATTGATTGTTACAACCTGTTTCTGTCTGTTGATACTCTGGATTACTCCTTTCGTATCTTTCCATGCACCTCCGGTAACAACTACGCTGTCGCCTTCTGCATAATCGATTTCGACAGCTTCCGCCTGGATTCCCAGTGGGAGCATCTCCTCTTCTGTTAAAGGCACCGGCTTGGATCCCGGTCCGACAAACCCGGTTACACCTCGGGTATTACGAACGACATACCAGGTATCATCATTCATAACCATGTTAATCAGAACATATCCCGGAAATAGTTTTTTGGATACCTGCTTTTTGGTTCCGTTCTTCACTTCAACCACATCCTGCATAGGTACCCGAACCTCCAGAATCTGATCTTCCAGATGCCGGTTCTCAATTGTCTTTTCAATGTTGGCTTTCACTTTGTTCTCGTAGCCTGAATATGTGTGAGCTACATACCAATTTGCTTCTGCCATCTCATCACCCTTGTCCTTATTTAATCAATAAATTAATGAACTGCAGTACCGCACTGTCCAGCACGGAAATAATAATACTCAGTACTGCCGTAATGGATACGACTGCAACTGTCTGTCTTACAAGAGTTTTCTTGTCGGTCCATATAATTTTGTTGAATTCGGACTTAAGCCCTTTGATCCAGCTCTTCTTTGGAGCCTTATTCTTCTTTGCAGATTCTGCCATAGTTTCACCTCTTACTGACCAATCTTACTTGGTTTCTTTGTGCATTGTGTGTCTTTTACAGAATTTACAATACTTCTTTGTTTCCAGTCTTTCCGGATGATTCTTTTTCTCTTTTGTCATGTTGTAATTTCGCTGTTTACATTCTGTACATGCCAATGTGATTCTTACGCGCACGACTTCCACCTCCACTGTGTTGATTTGCGTTGTTGCAACGGACTTTTTCTTATGCGGACGGGGTTCACGACGTCCCGTTTTTAGGCATAAAAAAAAGACCTACTTCCATGTCGCTTAATAACTATAGCATGTACAGGTCCCGTTGTCAAGAAATATTGTAAATTTCCCTTTTTTACTTTTATCACAGTTTCTGTTTTACAAAATTCTCTATCTATAATATAATCTTTTTACGCGACTGTCCAGGCACACAATCCTGAATAGTTGACGACAGAGACTAAAACAAATCATAATGTGAGGGTACTATGGAGAAAAAAAGAAGTAACTTTTCCGGGAAACTGGGCTTTATCCTGGCCGCTGCAGGTTCTGCGGTAGGTCTTGGAAATCTATGGAGATTTCCGTATTTAGCAGCCAGATATGGCGGAGGTATTTTCCTCTTCGTATATCTGATTCTGGCTGTGACTTTTGGTTTTACATTGATGATCGCTGAGATCGGACTTGGACGCAAAACGGGTCTGAGCGCTATCGGCGCTTTTAAAAAGCTGAACAATCGTTATTCCTTTATTGGCTATCTAGCTTCCCTTGTTCCGATTATTATTCTTCCTTATTATAGTGTAATCGGCGGCTGGGTGGTAAAATATTTTACTACTTTCATTTCAGGTCAGACTGCAGCTGCTGCTCAGGACGGATATTTTGAGAGTTTTATCAGCGGAACATGGCAGCCCATTCTTTGTCTTGCTGTTTTTATTCTGGCCACAGCAACCGTTGTTTTTCTCGGCGTGGAAAAAGGCATTGAAAAAGTCAGTAAAGCACTGATGCCGCTTCTGGTAATTCTGACTGTGGGAATTGCCATTTATTCGGTTACGCTTCCAGGATCTTTTGCAGGTCTTGTCTACTACCTCAAACCGGATTTTAAACATTTTTCCATTACCACGGTAGTAGCAGCCATGGGACAGCTGTTTTACTCCATGTCACTGGCTATGGGTATAATGATCACTTATGGCTCTTATATGAAAAAAGATGTTAATCTGGAAAAATCCGTGTCCCAGATTGAGATTTTTGACACAGGTATTGCTTTCTTCGCAGGCATGATGATTGTTCCTGCAGTATTTGTATTTAACGGCGGTGACGCTTCCGCCATCAACGCAGGACCGGGACTTATGTTTGTGACGCTCCCGAAAGTATTTGATTCCATGCCTCTGGGAACGGTGATTGGTGCCCTGTTCTTTATTCTGGTACTTTTTGCTGCACTGACTTCCTCCATCTCATTGATGGAGACAATTGTTTCTATTCTGTGTGACAAAATGCACTGGAACAGAAAGCTTTCCACTGTTATTGTCACTTTATTCAGTCTGGCAGTGGCGCTGCCTTCCTCTCTGGGATTTGGAGCGTGGTCACATATTCAGCCTATGGGCATGAGTTTCCTTGACTTCTTCGATTTCATAAGCAACAGTATTCTGATGCCGATCGTGGCATTTCTTACTTGCTTCTTTATCGGCTATATAGTCAAACCGGAGGCAATTTCGGAAGAAGTCAAACTGAACTCACCTTTCAAACGGGAGAAGCTGTTTGTTGTAATGATAAAATATATCGCACCTGTATGTATTATCATTATATTAATTTCTTCTATATTAAATGCATTGGGTGTTATGACGATATAATTTCGTAAGACGGATTGCAGAGGTGAGTGCCATGCAAAGCATGACGCGCACCTCACAGCAAGTATGCCTTATAGTACTTGAATATTACTTCTTTAATTCCGTCCAGATACCATCATAAATTGCCAATGTATCTGTATCCAGATTCTGGATGTATTCCCCTTTTTCAATCACATCCGTCGGAACATTTTTAGCGGGATTATTCATATAATCCTCACCAAGCAGCTCTACTGCCGCATCATTCGGCTGCAGATACGGAAACTCTTCCGACACTGCCTGTGCCGTTTCCGCTTTCAGCATATAGTTGATGAATTCAGTAGCAGCTTCTACATTTTTTGCTCCTTTCGGAATTGCCCAGTTGTCCATGAAAAGGTAAGCACCTTCTTCCGGATATACGATCTCAATCGAAGGATTTTCTTCCATTGCCAGTGCAATCTCTGCACTCCAGCAATATCCTGCTGCACAATCACCGGAGATGAGTGCGGATTTCGGACTATCACTGTCATACAGTTTTATATTGTCCTTCAAGCTGAGAGTCTGTGCTTTGATTTCATCCAGTTTTGTCGTATCAGTCTCATTCATGCTATATCCCAGGCTTCTGGCTGACATACCGATCACTGCCCGGAAATCGTCCAGAACTACAAGACTATTTTTAAAATCTTCCGTAAAAAGATCTGCATATTTTGTAACTTCTGTACTGATCTTATCCGTATTGACTGCTATGGCAGCCACACCTCCCATATAAGGCACAGAATATTCTCCTGTCGGATCATAAGAAGGATTCAGATAAGCCTCACCGATATTTGACAGGTTTGTCAGCTTTTCTGTATCGATTTTTTCCAGCATATCCTGTGCGATCATCTGCTCAATCATATAATCACTGGGTTGGATCACATCAAATGCACCTTCGGACTCAGATTTTACTTTTGCCAGCATGTCTTCATTAGAAGAAAATGTAGACATATTAACCTTGATTCCTGTTTCATCTTCAAAATCTGAGATTACTGAATCCGGAATATACTCAGTCCACACATACAAATTCAATTCTCTTCCATTTTTAGAACTGTCATCACTGCTGCCTCCGCCACAGGCGGTAAGGGACAATGCCATAACGGTTGTCAATAATACACTTATAACTTTTCTTTTCATAATAGTTCCTCCTCTTCCGGAATGGTTTCCAGGCTTATGATTTCTGCATAATTATTGTTT
>JBJFCH010000143.1:0-11245 GCA_051888835.1 Oliverpabstia sp.
GCCATCGAGCTGCCGGGGGATCAGATACGATCCGGACTGGCGGCGGCTTTGTAGGAGAAGCATGCAAAACGGGAAGTACGGAAAATAAATATATAATGCAATATGCAGACCGGAGAGAAAGCCAATAATAAGAAATGCTTTCTCTCCGGTTTTTATTCTGTACATATAGTGAAAACAGAATACTTTCTAATTCCCGGAACTATGGTAGCCAACTTGATAAATTTATGGTAAGGTTTAGGCAGGTGTGAAATAATGCCGCCAAAGTTGATATATTCAAAAATAAAACAGCGGAGGTTTCAAGATGGAGTTATCAGGCAGGGAAGAATTGATAACCTGCAGATTGGGTGACGAAAGCAGGATGCCGGTTCATTCGCATCCGTATATTGAAATTTTTTATCTCATGAGCGGAAGTGGAAGTTTTTCGGCAGGAGAGAATCAGTTTAAAGCAAATGCAAATGATTTTTTTATTGTTCATGTGGGTGAACCACATGCTTTCACGGGAACAGTACCGTGTCTGCATGTGTGTTTTCAGATTGATCCGGGAATCCTGCTAAAAATATCCGGGCAGGATAATTTGTTGTTTTGCGTAAATCCGGGGGCATGGAACATGGGAGCAGAGACCTTTGCTCGGTTGAGTGCGTTATTGCTTCAGCTGATTCATTTGAAGCTTGAACGAGATCCTTACATGATCCTGATGAACAGGGCATTTTCGTATCAGATTTTATATCTTTTATTACAGCACGCTCAGGAAAAACAGGAAAACAGGCCGGAAGATAAAAAATATCAGGAAGAACAAAGAATTTTAAAAATCAGACAGTACTTATATTCTCATTTCAGAGAACCGATTTCCCTTCATGGTCTGGCTGAGTATATGTTTCTGTCAGACGCTTATCTGTCCAAGTATATTAAAAAGAATTTTGGACAGAATTTTCTCAGTTTTTTATATGCCATACGGGCAGAGAATGCTTGTATAGAACTGGTTCGTTTTCCGGATCGCAGTGTACTGCAGATTGCGTTGGATAACGGATTTCCCAATATAAGCGCATTCAATAAAAGCTTTCAGAAGATCTACCGGATAACACCGATACAGTATCGGAAAGAACAGGCGGAGCAGCTACAGAAAAAGCAGGAGAAGAAAGCTGAAGCAGAAATATTGGAGAGAACTCGTGAACTGGTGGAGGAACAATTGAAGAAAATGAATCCGGTGCAGATATACAGTCAGGAAGTGATTTTTTCGGGGAATGCAGTTCTGCAAAATCCTCTTCTGAATAACTGGAGTGTTGTGTTGAATGCGGGACAGCTGGGGGAACTGCTTCGTTCGGACATTCAGGAGCATATTCTGTATCTGGTTCAAAATCTTCATTTTCAGTATATCCGGGTGTGGGATGTGTTTTCAAATGATATGTTTTTTAATATTGAAGATGGTACCGGAAATTATAATTTTGTGAAATTGGATCGTATTTTTGACTTTTTAATCAGGAATCACATCAAGCCATTTCTGGAACTTCAATTTAAGCCGATCATTTTGATGAAAACTCTGGATGAAAAGTTGGTGAATGAGGAGAGAAAGTGTATATTCAGCAGTCTGAAGCAGCATGATGCATTTCTGGAAAAATTGATTCAGCATCTGTGTATGCGTTATGGGGAAGAGGAAGTTAACAGCTGGTATTTTGAAGTGTGGTGGTCGAAAAATAACCTGGATGAGTCCTGCGAGGCATATTTGCGCCTGTTTGATCATACGGTCAGACCAATTAAGAAATATGCGCCGAAAGCATCCGTGGGAGGTGCAGGATTTGAATTGCTGGAATCTTCGGCGCAGCTGGAGCAATTTCTGAACCAGTGGAGGATGCAAGAAAGTCAACCGGATTTCCTTTCTGTTTATGCATATCCTTACACAGTCAATGGTGAGAAACTTTTAATTGACGGACGCAGAATACAGAATGAGAATTATGTGCGGGAATGGACTGCCAAAGTAAGAGAAATTGCAGATCGTACCGGATATGGAGAAACCGGTCTTTATGTGACAGAATGGAATTTTTCTGTGTCCAGCAGGAATATGATCCATGACAGCTGTTTTATGGGTGCGTACATTGTGAAAAACGTCATTGCCATGATTGGACGTGCAGATGTGATTTCCTGGTGGCGTGGAAGTGATCTCCATTCCGAGTATTTTGATGACAGTGCGATCCTGTATGGCGGAGAGGGATTGATTTCCAGAGACAAAATTGGAAAACCAGCATATTATGCTTTGGATTTTCTGAATCATCTTCGGGGAAGTGTGATCGGGCGGGGAGAAAATTATGTAATAACAAGATATAAAGAGGATGATTATCGGATCGTATGCTGCAATTATCAGCATCCCAATATACGGTATTATCAGGTTGGCGAAAATATTCAGGATTCCGGAAAGCTCGATGATTTCTTTACGAATCAGATGGAACTTACAGCGAAAATTCAAATACGCTGTGTCCTTCCGGGAACTTACAGGATCAAGACAAGAAGAATTAACCGGGAGGCAGGAAGCGTACAGGATGAATGGAGCCGGATCTGTACCGGTAGTGAGGAGGGAGAAGAGGATATTACCTATTTAAAGAGCATCTGCATCCCCAGAATGTCTGTACGGGAGACAGAGAGCGGAGAATTGTTGGAATTTTTGACTTCGTTGAGAGCACAGGAAATTCAATATATTCATATTCGGCGGATTTAAATGAAGAACATGGAAGAACAGGACAAAAAAATGAAAACTTTTTTGTCCTGTTCTTTCACTATAACAAAAAATGGACAAAAATAGAAAATATTTTGTGCTCTTTTTACAAAATATAAGGAAGAATATATGGGCAAAAAAAGGTATAGTTAGATCATCGAAAATACCAAGGAAAGGAGAAAGAAAAAATGGAGGGGGAACGATTATCAAGGAGGGATGTAAGAAACTTGTTTGGAGCAGGATTTGCGGCGCTGGCATCAGGAGGCCTGTCGTATTCCTTGATTCAGTCATTTTTCAGTTTTGTCTATACGGAATATCTGGGTATGGCGGCGGTAACTATGGGAATGGTATTGAGTGTGGGCATTGTAATTGACGGTGTAAGTGATTTTTTGATGGGGATTGTGATGGACCGGGTGCATTCCAGGCACGGAAAAGTAAGGCCCTGGTTTTTATGGATGTGCATTCCCCTGGGATTGACCTGCGGTCTGATCTTCTGGGCCCCGAATGAAGCATCCATGGCAGTCAAGGTTGCTTATGTAGTAATTCTCTACAATTTATACTGCACATTTTTGACAGCTATCCGGCTTCCGGGACAGTCACTGGTTTCGACCTGTTTTGAGAACATCAGAGCAAGACAGCTGGCCAGTATGATCAATGGCCTGTGCAATCAGCTGGGCAGCACTATTTCTACTACGCTTATCGCACCTTTAGTTGTATTTTTCGGAGGAGAGCTGATTGGGTATCGGAGAACATCCATATTATTTGCGGCAGGAACAGTGGTCGCTATGCTGATTACCTTTGGTTTGCTGAGAGAAAGCAAAACTGATCTGAAAGAAATCAACGAAGAAGTGAATGAAGGTATTAAGAAGAAGGAAAGTATTTTTGCTCAGATTAAAATGTTGTTGAAGAATAAGTATTGGCTGCTTTTGGAATGTGCTGTAATCACCAACGCGATGGCAGGTGGCTGTCTGACTGGTACATTGGCTTATTTTTGCAAGTATGTTTTAGGAGATATTTCTACAGTAGGAATTATGGCAGCAGTATTGTCCTTCGGAATGCTGATTGGGATTTTTGCTTCTACTCCGTTTATCGTGCGGTTTGATGCGAGAAATCTATCCATATTCGGATGTCTGTTCAGTATTTTTGGATATCTGGCTGCGATCGTGGGATTCTTTACAACGCACAATCCTGCTGCACTGTATATAGGAATGGCTTTGAAGCAGTTCGGTACCGGATTTATCGCATCCTGCGATCTTGATATGGTTTCCAGAACGGTTGATTATGGAGAATGGAAAGAAGGGGTACGTCAAGATGGCATGGCATTCAGCGGAAAAGGCGTTATGAACAAGATTTCATCTGCAGCGGTAGCAGCTATTATCGGATTCATTCTGACCAGTACCGGTTACATTGGCGGCGCAGACGCGATTCCTTCAGCAGCGGTTAATGCAATTCGCAGCATATTCCTGTTTGCGCCGGTTGTTATGTTTGTTTTGTCTGCTTTGATTTATTTTAATTTCAGACTGACAGGAAAACAGATTACGGAAATGAGAAAGGAAATCAAAGAAAGGCGTGCTGCTCAGTAAAAGTTAGGAGGGATGAGGAGTGAAACTGAAAGTAGGATTACTCGGCTATGGTTTTATGGGACATAATCACGCAGACAGACTGAAAAAAATGGAACAGAGCGGAGAACTCGAATTCAAGGCAATCTGTGACTGTGATGAAAAAAAGCTTGCGGATGTACCGGATTCCGTATCTGTTTATCACCAAATGGATGATTTATTCGCAGATCCGGATATTAATACGGTGATTATTGCAATTCCAAACCATTTGCATAAGGAGGCTGTGATCAAAGCTGCCGATGCAAAGTTAAATATTCTCTGTGAAAAACCGGTGGCTCTCACGGTGCAGGAATTTGATGAGATGATGGAGGCTGTAGATGAAAACGGTGTGAAATTTACAGTTCATCAACAGCGCCGATGGGATAAGGATTTTCGGACGGCAAAATACGTATACGATAATCAGATGACCGGAGAGGCATATACAGTTCAGTCAAAGCTTTACGGAATCAACGGGAATATGCATGACTGGCATATTTATCCGCAGTATGGAGGAGGAATGCTGTTTGACTGGGGAGTTCATCTGATTGATCAGATGCTTTGGATGATTGATTCGCCGATCAAGAGTGTGTTTGCGGATGTTCGGAACGTGATCAATCAGGATGTGGATGATTATTTTAAGGTTATGCTTTACTTTGAAAACGGAGTGACAGGAGAGATTGAACTGGGAACTTATTTTCTGTCGGATAAAGTCAACTGGTTTGAACGGCACTGGTTTATTGGAGGAAACCGGGGAAGCTATTATTCTGACGGCTTTGACCCGAAAGGAAAACTGTGCAGTACTACGCGTCTTCTGACGAATGTTCCGGGACAGGTCACTATGACTGCAGCCGGACCGACCCGGTCTTTCGGGCCGCCGGCTCCGGGAGTTTTAACTGCGGAGGATGTACCGACAGCACTGACAGATCATGGAATGTTTTTTGAAAATTTCCTGAAGGCGATGAATGGGGAGGAAGATTTTGTGGTGACCAGAGCCCAGGTTCGCCGTGTTCTAAGTCTGATGGAGGCAATTCGGAAATCGGCTCAACTGCATCAGTCGGTTGCATTTGAATGAATAATATGAGGAGGTTTCTATGTTAGATAATTTTTTTGTAAGAAAAGACAGTCTTGAGAATGTAGTAAAGGATAACAAGGTGACGGGATTTCGTTTTGCTGTTCAGGCGTGTAATTATCGCGGATGCTTCCTGTCCCTGGTAAATGGTTATTATGTAAAGTGTGACGGTGTGGAATATCCGCAGGAGGCACAGCGTTTCCAGGTTAACGGAAAAGAGCCGAGAACCTACGAGGAAATCAAGCGGACCGGAATCTGGGAACACTGGAATTTCGGAGATGAGGCCTATATTTATGTGGAGAAAGAAGGCGGTCTGACTCCCGGAAAGCATGAGCTTTCTGTGCAGGAATGTATTTTGACTCAGTACGGTTATGCAAAATGGGATGAAGAGTGGGTTACGAATCCGCCGAAGCCCGGTACAGGGGCAGTTGGAAAAGTGGCGAAGCCAAGTTTATTTGTTCTGGAAGTTCAGTAAAAGGAGAAGGAGGAGACAAATATGGCAATTAAAAGAGGAATTTCTTCGTACAGTTATCAGCAGGAGATGTTTTTCCACAGAATGAACTGGAAGGATATGATCAAAGAAGTACATGACAACCTGAAAACTGACGGCATTGAAATCATTGATGAAATGATCATCCGGGATTATCCTTATCCGTCTGAGCGGTTCTATGATGAGTGGAAGGAAGAGATGGATAAGTATAATATGAAAGCAGTTACGATGGATGTATTTCTGGATGTCCATCAGTTTCGGGATCATGTTATGTCCCATGAGGAGGCTGCTGAGCGTCTGAAACGTGATATTGTGATTGCGTCTAATATGGGTTTTGAAAATATTCGCTGTCTGTGTCTGGTTCCTATCGATGTAATTGAAATGGCTCTGCCTACTGCGGAAAAGTACAATGTAAGAATCGGAAAAGAAATTCATGCACCGCTTTCAATTAAGTACGGAGCCAGCGCTGCGATGGAGGAGGATCTGATTCTGGATCCGAGAAGTGTAGACCAGATCATTGATCTTGCACGGAAGACGGGTTCCAGACACGTAGGATTGGTGCCGGATATGGGTGTATTCCAGCACAGTCCGACTAAAAGTTCCATTGCATACCAGAGGCGCAATGCGAAGAATCCGGATGTTATAGACTTCATCTTGGAATGCAGAGGGAAAATGGGTGAGGATGAAATTCTTGAAAGGGTAAAGCAAAAATATCCGGATTCCGGTTATACAAATAAGCGTGCTGTCCATGGTCTGGCAATGACAGAGATGTGTTCGCAGCCGGAGGATCTGGTCGATATTATTCCGTATATCCTGAGTATTCATGGGAAGTTTTACGGAATGGAGGAAATCCAGGGCTGTCCGGGACATTATGAGGATCCTTCCATCAATTACGCAGATCCGATCCGCGTTTTGAAGGAGCATGGCTTTGACGGATACATTAATTCAGAGTATGAGGGACAGCGTGACAAACAGGATCTTGGTATGGATCAGATGGCGAACGAAATAGAAGAGGTGCGCCGCCACCATAACATGCTGCGGGATTTAATCGGAGAATAGGAGGAGAAGGTAATGAAGGAACTTAGAATTGGTATTATCGGAACAGGTATGATTGCACAGCGTCATATGACTGTGTGGTCGAAGATTCCGGGCACAAAAGTGGTTGCAGGATGTGATATTGATCAGGCAAAGGCAGAGACATGGGGAGAACGATATCAGATTCCAAAAGAAAATCTGTATACGGATTTTCGAGAGATGCTCAAGAGAGATGATCTGGACTGTATTGATGTGTGTGTACATAATAATTTGCATACCCCTGTTTCTGTGGCGGTTATGAAGGCCGGATATCCCTGTTATTCAGAAAAACCGATGGCAGGAAGTTACGCAGATGCAAAGATTCTCTATGATGCACAGAAAGCTTACGGACAGAAACTGGCTGTTCAGATAAGCTCGATCTATAATCTGCAGACCCGTCTGGCAAAGCAGATGGTGGAAGAAGGAAAACTGGGAAAAATTTATCATGCCCGCAGTGTGGGACATCGGAGAGAAGGACGTCCCGGTCTGGACATGCCTGCATTCTCCAGAGATTTTATCAATAAAAAAATAGGCGGACATGGTCCGATCTTTGATCTGGGAATTTATCATCTTGCACAGATGCTTTATATTATGGGAATCCCGGAACTGGAGAGTGTCTATGGAGTTGCTTCCGCTGACTACTACATTGATAACCGGCTTTTGCCGGAAGGTCTGAAATATGAGGTAGAAGACTTAGGCGTAGGTCTGGCCAGATTTAAAGGAGGCATTTCCATGGATATCTATGAGGACTGGGCGATGCACATGGATGATGTGGGTTCCAGCTTTGTAGCCGGTTCTATGGGCGGCCTAAAGCTGATTGATGTAGATACCACCGGAGGTGATCTGGCAAAAACGGAGTCCGGCATCATTGGCGGAGGCGCGGTTCAGAAGCCTACACTGGAATTTTTCGGATATGAAGAAGGTCAGATGGTTCAGAAGACTATTGATTGCCAGTCGAATGGAAGAAGAGAAGTTCTGGTTAATCCGTCCATTGCGCTTTTTAATGATAATCAGGTTCACTGGGCAGCTTATGTACGCGGTGACCTGGATGATTCCACAAGAATTGATTCTCCGTATCTGGCAATGCAGACAGCACTTCTGTCAGAAGGAATATTTATTTCCAGCGCATTGGGACGGAGCGTCACGGCAGATGAGATCAGAGCAATGTCTGTATCCACGGCTGTTCGCAGACAGGATACGCCGTGGGGCGTAATAGAGTATGATTTTTAAATACTGGAAAGGAGAATAAGTTATGGATAAATTGCCGGTCGGTATTCAGGTATACGGCCTGAGAGATATGCTGGAGAATTCACCGGAACAGTTTGAGACGGTTATGAGAAAAATTAAAGCCATGGGATACGATGGTGTGGAGCTGGCCGGGCTTTACGGACTTTCTCCGGAATATGTGAGGGATACGCTGAAGGCACTGGAGCTTACCCCTGTCAGTGCCCATGTTCCTCTAACGGAAATGATGGAGAATACAGAAAAAACAGCGGAAGCTTACCGAACGATCGGATGCAGATACATTGTGGTTCCGTATTTGCCGGAGCAGTATCGCCCTCTGACAGATGGCTATGAAAAGGTATTGGCGGAGATGACACGTATTGGAAAGGTAATGGCAGAGTATGGTCTGACACTCCTTTACCATAATCATGACTTCGAATTTGTGCGGATGCCCGATGGAAGCTATGGATTTGATGATATTTATAAGCAGGTTCCTGCAGAATACCTGAAGGCAGAGCCAGATACCTGCTGGATCAAGGTAGCAGGCGAAAAACCGGAGGAATATGTGAGAAAATACCGGAAACGCTGCCCGATTGTTCATTTGAAAGATTTCATTAAGGACGGAAATCCGACAAATATGTATAAGCTGATTGGCCTTGAGGAAGAGGAAGCGGAGGAAGAAACGGGAAGATTTGAGTTTCGTCCGGTAGGTTTTGGCCAGCAGATTTGGGATCCTGTTCTGGAAGCAACATTGGAAGCTGGAGCAGAATGGGTTGTGGTAGAGCAGGATGAGCATAATCAGCTTACAAGTCTGGAATGTGCCAGAAGAAGCCGTGAATATTTAAAAATTTTAGGCTGGTAAGAGTACTGGAACATGCAGCATGGTCAGCGGCGGACGAACTGCCTGGGCAAGACGTCAGCCGTTGGCTGTTTTCATATAATCCGGAATTATATACGTCTGCAGCCGGAGAGGGATAAAATGTTGGAAAATAAGAGAAATAAAACAAAGCAGATTGATTTTACATCAGGAGCAATCCTGCAGCCGATCATACTGTTTTCGCTGCCGGTATTAATGGGAAATCTGTTTTCTGCGTTGTATAATGTGGTAGATTCTGTTGTGGTGGGGAAATTTGTGGGCTCTTATGCGCTGGCTGCGGTAAATGCCAGTTTTGCGATCACTATGATGTGTACTGCAGTATATGCAGGCTTTGGCATGGGGTGTGCGGTATTGATCGGACAGCTTTACGGAGCCAAAAAAAAGGAGGATTTAAATCGGGCAGCTGCCACATCTTTGATGGGAGCTGTGATTGTAGGATTGACAATGTCAGTTATTGGATTGACATTAAGCAGGCCGATCCTGATACTGATTAATACGCCAGCCGACATTATCGGTCAGGCTGATGTTTATTTGAAAATTGCATTGTGCGGCTGTGCATCACAGCTTTTGTATTTTATGGGATCCGGGCTGATCCGGGCACTGGGAGACAGTAAAACCCCTATGTACTTTCTGGTATTCTGTGCCGTGACGAATATTATTTTGGATTTGGTTTTTGTTTTGTTTTTTGACTTGAAATGTGCCGGGGTAGCGCTTGCTACGCTGATTTCTCAATTTTTATCTGCTATTTTGGTAGTAAGGCAGATTTTGACAGGGAATTATGGAATTCATATGACACGGAAAGACTGGAGGATTGACCGGGAAATGCTGGGCAGGATCTTATATGTTGGCATTCCGAGAGCTGTCCAGCAGCTGGCAGATTCTCTGGGTCTTATTATTATCCAGAGTTTTGCCAATTCGTTCGGAACGAATTTTGTAGCAGTTAACGGTATTATTCAGAAACTGGATACCTTTGCTCTGCTTCCGATTCGGGCGGTAGGGGAAACGGTGACTATGTACAATGCGCAAAATCTGGGGGCCGGAAAGTATGGCAGGATAAAAGATGGCAACAGGAAAAGCATGGCGCTGGTCTTTTTTGTGGGATTAAGCATCGGTATTTTCTTTTTCTTTGGCACGGATCTGGTATTCCGGCTGTTTTTAAGTGTAAAAGATCCGGGCTATGTGGATATTGTGCGGATGGGAAAAGTAAGTATCAGAATTTTGGCATTTTTCTACAGTGTATATGGTGTACAGCAGATTCTGTCTTCGATTATGGCGGGGATTGGTGATACCCGGCCGGTAATGGCAGTCGGTGTTGTATGCATTGTGGTTCGCGTGGTTCTGACTTATTTTTCTGCGATGGTCACAAGAAAATATCAGAATCTGTATTGGTCAACCTGTGCATACCATACCATGTTTATGATGGGAACTCTTTTGTTTTATAAACTTGGAACGTGGAAGAAAGGTGCTGTGTCAAAGGTGGGGAGAAATTGATAATGAGAAAATATGCGTTTGGAGTCGATATCGGAGGAACAACAATTAAACTGGGATTGTTTCAGACAGACGGCCTGTTACTGGAAAAATGGGAAATCTCAACAGACCGGTCAGAGGAGGGATCTCATATTTTAGAAGACATTGCAGATTCGGCAGAGCAGAAGATGAAAAACAGAAAAATTCATATAGAAGAGGTAACAGGAATAGGGGTGGGAGTTCCTGGACCGGTGAAGCCGGAAGGAATTGCAGAAGGCTGTGTGAATCTTGGTTGGGGAACAGGCCGAAACAGATCGTCCGTCTTCTTTGAGTAAAGTAGAAAACATGACGAGTAAGGATGTCTTTGATCAGGCAGAAAAAGGAGATCTGGTGGCTAGGGAGCTGATAGAGTTTGTCGGAGACATATTGGGAATGACGCTGTCACATATAGCCTGTGTATGTGATCCGGAAGTGTTTGTGATCGGCGGAGGAGTATCAAAGGCAGGTTCAATTTTGACAGATGCGATCAGCAGATATTATAGAAAATATTCTTTTCGTGCAGTGAATAATACAGAGATTGTATTGGTACAGCTGGGAAATGATGCAGGAATATATGGAGGGGTGAAATTAGTGATTGCATGATCTGCAGCAACTGAAAAAGGCGGGAGTTGATTGATCCCGCCTTGATTCATTTTTTCTTTTTTTTCGTAGCCGTCGGCAGATTCCAGCAGTAGTGTGTAGC
>JBJFCH010000144.1:0-8538 GCA_051888835.1 Oliverpabstia sp.
GGTTAGGTTAAAAGGCGGAGACCCCTTCCTTTTTGGCAGAGGCGGAGAAGAACTGGAACTTCTGACGGAACATGAGATTCCCTACGAGGTGGTTCCGGGTGTAACTTCCAGTATTGCTGTTCCTGCATACAATGGAATCCCGGTGACTCACAGAGATTATTGTTCCTCTGTCCATATTATCACAGGACATAAAAAAGCCGGACAGGCATACAATATTGATTTTGAGGCGCTTGTTCGTACAGGGGGAACACTGGTATTTCTAATGGGAGTGACGGCACTGGAAGATATCTGTAATCATCTGATAGCTGCCGGTATGAATCCGGAAACACCGGCAGCTGTTTTACAACAGGGAACAACAGCAGGACAGAAAAGAATCGTAGCGACGGTAAGTTCTTTAAAAGAGGAAGTGGACCGCCAGGGAATTGAGACACCGGCAATCATTGTTGTCGGAGGCGTCTGTGAAGTGGCAGATCGTTTCGGATGGTATGAAAAACTTCCGCTGGCAGGGTGTAAAGTATTGGTTACCAGACCGAAGGAGCTAATATCCTCTATGGCGCAGAAGCTTCGCGTTCAGGGGGCAGAGGTGCTGGAACTTCCGGCGATAGCGGTATCACCGGTCAAAGACAGAACAAAAATAAAAGAATGTCTGGAAAAACTGGAATATTATCAGTGGATTGCATTTACCAGTCCAAGCGGTGTCCGCATTTTCTTTGAACTGCTGATGGAAGAAGGAAAAGATATCCGGGCACTTGGCAGTCTGAAAATCGCAGCAATAGGAAAAGGTACTCAAAAAGCTTTGAAAGAACGGGGATTATACCCGGATCTTATGCCGGAAGTTTTTGATGGGGCATCTCTTGGCAGAAAAATGGCACAGGTATGTGAAAACGGCGCCTCTGTATTGATTCCGAGAGCAGCAATCGGCAATAAAGAGATCATGGAAGAACTGAGCAAACGACCGGATCTTCATGTGGATGATCTGGCTACATATGATACCACTTATGAGAGTCAGGAACTGATCGATGAGGCAAAAGAATTTGCGGATGGCAAAATAAATTATGCCGTATTTACCAGTGCTTCCACAGTACGGGGATTTGTCCGGGCAGTTCCGGATCTGGATTATACAAAAGTGAAAGCAGCATGTATCGGAAAACAGACCAGAGAAGAAGCGGCACGGTACGGTATGGAGACCTATGTGGCCAAAGAGGCTTCTATTGACAGTCTGGTAGAATTGGTTATAGAATTGTATCAGCAAAGGAGATGAATATTATGGAAATAATAAAAAGACCGAGAAGACTTCGTGGCGGAGAGTATCTGCGGAAAATGGTACGAGAGACTAGAATGGACAAATCGTCCCTGATTTACCCGTTGTTTGTACAGGAAGGTATGGGAAGAGAAGATGAGATTCCTTCCATGCCGGGACAGTTCCGTTATACGCTGGATCGTCTTCCTTATGAACTGGAAAGACTTTCTAAAGCGGGGGTGGGCAGTGTGATGCTGTTCGGTATTCCGGATAAAAAAGATGAGATAGCAAGTCAGGCTTATGCGCAGGACGGAATCGTACAGAGAGCACTTGCAGTGGGAAAAGAACAGTTTCCTGATTTATACTATATAACAGACGTTTGTCTTTGTGAGTACACTTCTCATGGTCACTGTGGCATGCTGTGTGGACATGAAGTGGAAAATGACAGTACCCTTGAGCTTCTTGCCAAGACTGCGGTTTCTCATGTGCAGGCAGGAGCAGATATGGTGGCACCGTCCGATATGATGGACGGACGTGTTCTGGCAATCCGTCAGGCACTGGATAAAAACGGATACAAAGAGACACCGATCATGTCTTATGCTGTAAAATATGCATCTGCATTTTACGGACCCTTTCGGGAAGCGGCTGATTCCGCTCCGGCTTTCGGGGACCGTAAAAGCTACCAGATGGATCCCCATAACAGCCGTGAGGGCGTAAAAGAGGCACTTCTGGATGTGGAAGAAGGGGCAGATATTGTTATGGTAAAACCGGCACTTGCTTATCAGGATATGATCACGAAAGTAAAAGAAGTGACCAATGTACCTGTAGCGGCATACAGTGTGAGCGGAGAGTATGCCATGGTGAAAGCAGCTGCGCAGAAAGGCTGGATCGACGAAGAAAGAATTATGTGTGAAATGGCAGTAGGCGCATATCGTGCCGGTGCTCAGATTTATCTTACTTATTACGCAAAAGAACTGGCAAAATGTATGGATGAAGGGAGAATCGGATAATGAGCAGCAGATCGGATGAATTATTCAAACGTGCAGTGAAAGTGATTCCCGGAGGGGTGAACAGCCCGGTAAGAGCCTATGGTTCTGTTGGGATGACACCACGTTTTATCGAAGGAGCTACAGGACCGTATGTTTTCGATGCCGACGGCAAGAAATACATTGATTATATTGGCTCCTGGGGTCCCATGATTCTTGGGCATAACAATCAGGATGTTTTGAAAGAAGTTGTAAGAAAGGCAGAGAGCGGATTAAGTTTTGGAGCAGCGACGGAGATTGAGGTGGAGATGGCAGAGTTCATCTGCGAAAATATCCCTTCCGTAGAGATGATTCGTATGGTAAATTCCGGTACAGAAGCGGTAATGAGTGCAATTCGTGTGGCACGAGGGTATACCAGAAGAAATAAAATCATTAAATTCGCCCGATGCTATCATGGACATTCGGATGCACTGCTTGTGAAAGCCGGATCCGGCGTTATGACAGCAGGGGTTCCTGACAGTGCAGGAGTTCCGGCAGGCTGTACACAGGATACTCTGACTGCAGTGTACAACGATTTAAGCAGCGTAAAAGCGTTATTTGAGCAGTTCCCGGATCAGATCGCGGCTGTGATCGTGGAGCCGGTTGCAGCCAATATGGGTGTTGTACTGCCGGAGGAAGGATTCCTTCAGGGACTGAGAAATCTGTGTACGGATCAAGGTACTGTCCTGATTTTTGATGAAGTGATTACAGGTTTCCGTTTGGCTTTCGGTGGAGCTCAGGAGTATTTTGGTATTCAGGCCGATCTGGTCACCTATGGAAAGATTATCGGCGGAGGCATGCCGGTAGGCGCCTATGGTGGAAAACGTGAGATTATGGAAATGGTGGCTCCGGTAGGAAGCGTTTATCAGGCCGGTACCCTCAGCGGCAATCCGGTTGCTATGGCTGCCGGAATCACGCAGCTCAAAATTTTGAAAGAACAGCCTGAGATCTATAAAAATATGAGAACTAATGCAGAGAAGTTATTTGAAGGAATGGCTGAGCTGGTAAAGAAATATGAAAAACCATGGAAGATGAATCATATCGGTTCCCTTGGCTGTCTGTATTTTACGAATCAGGATGTGCATAATTATGAAGAGGCAAAAACTGCGGATACAAACACATTCGCTGAGTATTTCCGGTTTATGCTGGAGCATGGAATTCATCTGGGACCATCTCAGTTTGAAGCTATGTTTGTCTCCAATGCGCATACGGAAGAGACTACGGCGGAAACACTGAGGGTGTTTGAGGAGTATCTCAGACAGTAATCATTTTGAAAATCATCAAAAGATAGCACAGGAGAGTGTATGACAGAAGAAAGCATTATCATGCTGTTGACTATAGCAGCGATTTTTATTATCGCTGCTGTAGTTATGATCAGAGACAAGAAAAAACAGAGAAGATGGTTCCTGGCAAAGCTTCGACGCATGTGGGGATCCGTGGCAGACAGGGAGTATACGACAGAAGAACTGGACAGTATTTCTCACTATGCAAAAAAACATCAAGATGGCAGATTCATGGTGGATGATATTACCTGGAATGACCTGAATATGGATCAGATTTTTATGGTTATGAACACGACGGTGTCGTCCTGTGGTGAAGATGTGCTTTACCGTATGTTGAGAATTCCGGAATTTGATGTTGATGTGCTGGAAGAAAGAAACCGGCTGATTGAATATTTTCGTACACATGAGGAAGAACGGATCCAGGTACAGAGCCAGGTGAAAGAAGTCAGGAAAATATCAGCCCTTTCTCTTTCCGATTATATTTATGCACTGAAAGATGTGGAGAGGGCAGGCAGTGGAAAATATATTCTGCTGGCGGTTCTTTCCCTGCTTTCCATAGGAGCGATTTTTATCAATCCACTGGTGGGAGTGACTGCTTTTATGGTCGTGATGTGCGTAAACGGCGTCATTCATATGCGAAATTCAAAAAAAATGGAGCCATACCTGAACTGTCTGATCTGTATCCTGAGAATGCTCAAGGCGGCAGACGGATTTGAGAAGATTGATAATCCGCAGATTCAGTCTTATCTTGACAGGATTCGCACCGGTAATAAATCTATGAAAAGCTTTCGGAAAGGTGCATTTCTTGTGGCGTCAGTGAATTCCGTTCAGGACGGATTGGAAGCCTTTGTAATTTCCTATCTTAAAATCATTTTCATGGTGGATTTTATCAAGTTTTATTCTATGCTGAAACATGTGGATGGCCATGAAGAAGAGATTGAAGATATGTTTGAAGCCATGGGAGAGCTGGATGCAATGATAGCCATCGCGTCATTTCGTGAATTCCTTCCATTCTGGTGTCAGCCCCAGCTGATTTCGAGGGAGAATCACAATACTCAGGTTACGCTGCAGGTTCAGGATATGTACCATCCCATGATTCCCAATCCGGTGGCTAACAGTATAAATATTGATAAAGGTGTGCTGATCACCGGTTCCAACGCATCCGGCAAGTCTACGTTCCTTAAAACGATAGCACTCAATGCGATTCTGGCACAGACCGTTTATACTTGTACGGCTCATGCTTATTACGCGGATTATTTCAGAGTGATGACATCCATGGCTCTGCGGGATAATCTGGAAGGCGGCGAAAGTTACTATATGGTGGAAATTAAGTCTCTGCAGAGAATTTTAAGAGAATGCGCAAAAGGGAAACCGATTTTGTGTATTGTAGATGAAGTGCTCAGAGGAACCAATACGATTGAACGTATTGCTGCATCTTCCCAGATCCTAAGATCTCTGGCAATGTCTCATGTACTTCCGCTGGCTGCCACACATGATATTGAATTATCCTATATTCTGGAAAATTGTTACCAGAATTATCATTTTGAAGAAGAGATCAGGGAGCACGATGTATTCTTTAACTATCAGCTGAAAGATGGCCGTGCTACCACGAGGAATGCCATCAAACTGCTGGAGATCATCGGTTATGATCCTCAGATTATAAAAGATGCCCAGGAGTCTGCAAGACGATTTGAAGAGACGGGCGTTTGGAAATAGAATGGAGATCACATGGCAAAAAAGAAAGTATATGCTGTCAGGAGAGGGAAGACCACTGGACTATTCTATTCGTGGAGTGAATGTGAAGCAGCGGTCAGCGGATATCCTGGGGCAGAATATAAAGGCTTTTTAACGGAAGATGAAGCAAAAAAGTATTTGGGATACGAAGATATAAAAGCGGAAAACGAAGATGTTTTGAATAAGGAAAACTTCAGTTTGATTGCTTATGTAGACGGAAGTTTTGATGCAGCAATCGGAAAATACGCCTTTGGATGTGTGATTCTGACACCGGATGGAGATATAATTAAAGAATCCGGAAATGGTGACAATCCGGAATCATTAGCAATTCGAAATGTAGCCGGTGAGATGCTTGGGGCAATGACCGCAGTCAGGTGGGCAATAAAAAATGGATATGATAACCTGGAACTACGATACGATTATGAAGGAATCGAAAAGTGGGCTACCGGTGTCTGGAAAGCCAAGAACACATTGACACAGAAATACGCAGAATATATGCAACGGCAGCAAAACCATATAAAAATCAGTTTCAGAAAAGTCAAAGCTCATTCAGGGGATTACTATAATGAGGAGGCTGATAAGCTGGCGAAAGAGGCATTAAAAATGTGAAAGCAGTTTTGTGTAGAGAGAATATTAGCTTTTTATGTTCAAGTTATATTTGTTTTTTCTCTAAGTAAGCTACTTTTAGCTGTAACTGTTCATAATCGTGGTAGAAACTTGGAAAATATTTATGTATGACAAGCTGTTCGATTTGCTTATATGTATCAGAGGTTGTAGGAATGACTCCATTATGCTGGTATAATATGCGGTTAACACTAACTGTTCTTATATCGTTTAGTTTTAATACAGAATCATGATTGATAAATGAAAATTCGCTGTTTTTCAGAAGGAACAAGTCGCTTTTGGATTTAGGATAATCCGTAGGATGATAGACATCTGGATGTTTTGATTGATCGTAAGAAAATACTGGAAGAACATATAGTAGTTTTTGTTTAATACCAATTACAAGACCTCTATGTTCATAAGACATTTCTGGTTTATAATTTTTACCAAATTCAAATTGATAGATTTCTCCTTTTTTTACCACTCTGTGTCTGAAATGTTTTGTGCGATTCTCTGCCCAACGATAATCGGATTTTGAAAAACGCTTTAGTTCATCATTGTTGAAATTATTGGATATGACAGTTTCATTGGTTTTGTTTTGTGAGATTAAATATTCGTTCAAAAAGATGTGCTCCTTGCTTTGATAAATGAAATGAAATAAGGGTACGGAGCTACCATACCCTACTCTGGAAATACCAGAGAGACCTTGTCGGTCAAAGTATTCTTTCAATGATGGTCTCGTCGACCAAAAACACCTAATAAAAAAAGTGTGAATTAGCAATTAGTAACTTTGCATATTTATATTATACTCAATTACGAGAAAAAATCTATTAGTAATATTTACTAAATTTAACACTGTATTTTTGTAAAAAAAGAGTTAAAACTTCAGTATATGGTTTCTGAATTCCCGTGGAGATACCCCTTTCATTTTGCGAAATACTTCTGCATAATAACTGGAGCCGGAAAATCCGACTTTCAATGCAATCTCGGTAATGGAAAGTTCCTGCTTTAAAAGATCCGGGATACTCTGTTCGATCCGGTAGGACAGCAGATAATTCATAGGTGTCTGATGAAGTACCCGGTTGCACAGACGGCCGCATTCTCCGGGACTTAAAGCAGCGGCTTCTGCCAGATCGTTTAAAGTAAGTTTTTCCGCATAATGTTCATGAACAAAATCAAGAAAAGCACGAATATTCAGCTGGTCTCTGGAAGCTTTACGGCTTACGGGAACCTGTAAGGTTTCCCGGCAGTTCAGATTCCACAGTTTTACCCAGCAGCCTGTCATCAGGGAGAGCAGTTCAAGCTCCCAGTTGGCGGGCTTATTTTTTTGGAGATAATAGCACTGATTGATCATTTTTAAAAACTGAGTCTGGTCGTCATCTATCGGTCGCAGATGACAGGCAGGGAAAGCAGTATTTTCCAGAAGGGGATGTACATATTTCTGATAGATCAGACTGCTTTCCTTTCCATAAAGAAAACTGGGATCAAAAATAAAAGAATGAAGGCGGGTGTCGCCGTCACTGGTAGGATATGCCGCATGAAGCTGGTTTGCATTGACGAAAATCGCTTCTCCCGGTAAAATCTCATACTCTTTCAGGTTCACCTGGGAGTGGAGAGAGCCTTTCGTTACGAGAAGAATCTCCACTTCCGGATGCCAGTGGCAGGGAATACAATGCCGCTCATTTTCACTGGATGCCGGAAAATAATCCTGATGGATATCGACAGGAAAGGTATAATCCCCGTGATTAGAATTTTCTTTTAAATTTTTTTCAATAGTCACATTTGAAATGTTGTTCATGATTTCTCCTTATAACTTAAAAAATCCCATACATTTTATGAAAAGAATATCTGCATAGCGAATAAACACCAAAATAATGTACAAAAAATCGGGTATAAAAAACTTATTTCAGTAATGAATCCACAAAAAATCGAAACAACGATACGGCGAAATCGTTACAAAAATTTCTTTAAAAACTTATAAAAACAAAAAAATAAGATGATATTGTTATAAAATACGCTGAAATTGTGGTAGTATTTACCACTTGTTGATATTATACTTGGTATCGTAAAAAATAACAAGAAATACTTATCTAAAGGAGCTGAAAATTATGAATACAGAATCTAAGATTATGGCAAAAAGAATCGCAATGGCAATTATGGGTATTGTTATAACTTCCATTTCTGTGGCTTGCAATAAATTATCAGGTTTCGGTGTGGATCCCTTCAGTGTACTGATGTTTGGAATTTCTAGAACTACCGGTCTTTCTTATCAGGTAATCTTTTTGACATCCTGTGCAATACTGACCGTGATTGCATGGAAGATGCAAAAATCTCTTCTGGGTCTGGCTACGATTATAAGTCTTACCTGCAGTGGTGCAATTGTTGATACTGCAACTTTAGTATTGCGTCATCTGGTGGGAAGACCGGGAATGGCTATGAGAGTTTTCCTTATGGTGTTGGGTCTGGCTTTGATCTCCATCTCTTCTGCGCTGTACTATACAGCAAACCTGGGAGTTTCTCCTTATGATGCACAGGCGCTTACGCTGGATGCAAAAACTCCGGTACCATTCAAATTCTGCCGGATCGCAACAGATCTGGTTTGCGTAGGAATCGGATTTTTCCTGGGTGGGGATCTGGGAATCGGAACAATCCT
>JBJFCH010000144.1:8638-11241 GCA_051888835.1 Oliverpabstia sp.
TTTGCGTAGGAATCGGATTTTTCCTGGGTGGGGATCTGGGAATCGGAACAATCCTGATCGCATTCTGCATGGGACCATTCATCCAGATCTGCCGAGAAAAAATATCCGAGCCGATACTGGCAGGAACCTTTATGAAACATGTAAATATTCCGATGATGCACGCATAGTGTTTCAATCACATTTTGGAAAAGATTTTCAGATACCCTTGACAAAAAATTCTTAAGTTTGTATACTCGGTATGTATTTGATAGAAAAAAGCGTTGAAAAGAACAAGTAGCAGTAAGGAACACGGACAGAGAGGAGCCGGATGGTGAGAGGCCCCCGTCGAACTTTCTGTGAATACCTCTTGGAGCAGCACACCGAACAGCCGGAATTTGAGTTCAAAGGTATATCGATCCGGCATAGTAGGCTGTGACGGTCTGACCACCGTTATCCGGGTCAAAGTATTGCGAAGGCTGTACTTACTGAGGCAGAAAATATGAGTTTTCTGTGAAATTAGGTGGTAACACGGGATCCGTATCTCGTCCTAAAAGGGATGAATATGGGTTCTTTTTTTATACCTACAACATAACAAACGACAGAAAAGGAGAACAACGATTATGCAGATTTATGACGAACTGGTTGCCCGTGGTCTGATTGCCCAGGTAACCGATGAAGAAGAAATTAAAGACCTGATCAACAATGGAAAAGCAACATTTTATATCGGCTTTGACCCGACAGCAGACAGTCTTCATGTGGGACATTTTATGGCACTGTGTCTGATGAAACGTCTTCAGATGGCAGGCAACAAACCGATCGCACTGATCGGTGGAGGTACCGCTATGGTTGGAGATCCTTCCGGAAGAAGTGATATGCGACAGATGATGACACAGGAGACCATTCAGCATAACTGTGACTGCTTCAAAAAACAGATGGAACGTTTTATTGATTTCTCTGACGGAAAAGCACTGATGGTTAACAATGCAGACTGGCTGATGGGATTGAACTACATCGAGTTCTTGCGTGACATCGGACCGCATTTCTCTGTCAATCGTATGCTGACTGCAGAATGCTACAAACAGCGTATGGAAAAAGGTCTGAGCTTCCTGGAATTCAATTACATGATCATGCAGAGCTTTGACTTCTACATGCTGTACCAGAAATACGGCTGCAACATGCAGTTCGGTGGTGATGATCAGTGGAGCAACATGCTGGGCGGTACAGAACTGATCCGCAGAAAACTTGGTAAAAACGCATGTGCGATGACGATCACCCTCCTTCTGAACTCTGAAGGAAAGAAGATGGGTAAAACACAGTCCGGTGCAGTATGGCTGGATCCGAATAAGACTTCTCCGTTTGATTTCTACCAGTACTGGAGAAATGTGGCAGATGCAGATGTGTTGAAATGTATCCGTATGCTTACTTTCCTTCCGCTGGAGCAGATCGATGAGATGGACAAATGGGAAGGCAGCCAACTGAATCAGGCAAAGGAAATTCTTGCTTATGAACTGACTTCTCTGGTACACGGAGAAGAAGAGGCAAAAAAAGCACAGGAAGGCGCAAGAGCATTATTTTCTGCAGGAAGCGCAGAGAACATGCCTACCACAGAACTGTCCGATGAGGATTTTAAAGATGGTTCCATCGACCTGATCTCCATGCTCTGTAAAGCAGAACTGGTTACCTCCCGTTCAGAAGGACGCCGTGCCATTGAACAGGGCGGAGTATCTCTCGACGGGGAGAAAATCACAGATATCCGTTATACAGTAGCCAAAGAAGATATTCCGGCAGATGGAATGGTACTGAAACGAGGAAAGAAAAAATTCAAAAAGATTTGCGTATTATAAATTGCACCACCTGAATAAGTGTGATAGAATGAAATTTAGTTTGATGAATTTTGACTATGAGGAGGAACGAACAGTGAAAAAGTATGGAGTAAATGAACTTCGTCAGATGTTTCTGGACTTTTTCGAGAGTAAAGGACATCTGGTTATGAACAGTTTTTCGCTAGTACCGCAGAATGATAAGAGCCTCCTGCTGATCAATGCAGGTATGGCTCCGCTGAAACCGTATTTTACAGGAGCAGAGATCCCGCCGAGAACACGTGTGGCTACCTGTCAGAAGTGTATCCGTACCGGTGATATTGAAAATGTAGGTAAAACTGCCCGCCATGGTACCTTTTTTGAGATGCTCGGAAACTTTTCTTTTGGTGATTACTTCAAACACGAAGCGATTGCATGGTCATGGGAGTTTTTGACACAGGTGGTAGGTCTTGATCCTGACCGTCTCTATCCATCTGTATATATGGAAGATGATGAAGCATTTGATATCTGGAATAAAGAAGTAGGGATTCCGGCTGAGCGTATCTTCCGCTTTGGCAAAGAAGACAACTTCTGGGAGCATGGTGCAGGTCCCTGCGGTCCATGTTCTGAGATTTACTATGACAGGGGAGAAAAATATGGCTGTGGTAAACCGGGATGTACCGTAGGATGCGATTGTGATCGTTATATCGAGGTTTGGAACAACGTATTTACCCAGTTTGAAAACGACGGAGAAGGTCATTATGAGACTTTGAAACAGAAGAATATCGATACCGGTATGGGTCTGGAACGTCTGGCCGTTGTTGT
>JBJFCH010000145.1:0-11228 GCA_051888835.1 Oliverpabstia sp.
AATATTCATCCATCCAAACATATCTCATTTGATCAATCTCCCCTTCCTACTTCCGGTCAAACTCTATGTATCTTGTCCCTTCTCATCCTCTTATTCAGATTCTTTCAATGCAGTAAGTATATTGTTAACCATCATAATTCCATCATCCATTTTACCACGTTTGATCATATCCGTAAATATTCCGCCACCAAACAGCTCGATCATGCCCCAGCTTCTGGCACTTTTCAATTTATCCTGTACCGTGCTATTTTTGGTGCAAATAAATAATAGCTTCTGACATCATATATCTCTCACGCCAGAATCCTCATACAATCATTCCTCTTGATCTGCTTGAGAAATGCAGCCTGCTGGACGAAATACCATTGTCTTTTTGTATCATTGAACTGGTCTTTGATGCATGCGGACACGGTGTAGGCTTCATTTTCCGCTACTGCAATAACGACAGGACCACCGTAGAGGGTGTCCCTGTCTCCGAGGTGATCACCAATCTTTCTAACGCAATCCCCCGGAAATGCATGATTTATCAGCATTCCCGGGGGTAATGTTTGATATTAAATTAATTTCTGGCAGCACTATCTCCAATAAAATATTTTGCAAGCTCGGAAGCCTTTTCTTGGTTTTCTGATCGTTCCAGGACGCACAGATAGACAGGCTTATACTGCACATATCCCCCGGCATTCCATATATAACTTTTTGTCAGATTCAACGCATTCCCTTCAATATACGGCCGAAATTCTTCAAACTCATCTCCCAGGATCTCTTTCCAGTCTGCAAAAATCCCCTGACTGTTGAAGCGCTCATAAATCTTTGTATTACAGATTACCACATCATTTTCTCCTGCTGTTGACAGCTTAATGGTTACGTTCATGATGGACTCATCATCCTGATTTGATGTTGCTGCAGTATCTATTACAACCTGCTCACCGCGTTTCCCGCTTCCCAATACCCGCATCAATTCCTGTTCTATTGAATCAAATGCTTCTATATTCTCCCTATCTGCATCGACTACAACTATGGAAAGCACTGTTTTCTGCCGTCCATTCTGAATCATCGTTCCGCCAGTACCAAGTATCAAAATCACAGATGCTATAATTCCAAGTACTGGTTTATAATACATCCATAGATACTCCCACCGATTTTTACCTTTCAGTTCTTTTATTTTTTCCCATTCCAGTTTTCGCTTTTCCCTGTTTGTCAGATCTGACTCATATTTTTTCTGCATCTTTTATTAATCCACATATTATGCATGTTTACTCTGTATCTTACCAAACATTTTTTTAAATAAATACGCATTTAGAAATGCCGGAAGTGCACCACCAAGAATTACATCTCCGTATCCGGCTATTACCGGATTTCCCAAAAAGAAAATAGCAACCGGAAGTAAATTCACGCATAAAATACCAAACGTATACGGAAGATATGCCACCGCCATAAGCGCTGCATTTCTTAATACATTCTTTGTACTATTTTTGAAATACGCCAAAATCGGGAAAACATAGCTCATCACTGCTGCCAGCAAAAATGCAATTATTACCAATGGAACAAAAAACAGTATCCCTACCCACGCTGCATGGCCGACAAAATAAAAATCACAATACAGTACAGCGGTAACCACAAGTGCACCACACCAAAAAAGCGTTGCCTGTTTAAAGTTTTCTATAAATGCCCGAAAAAAACTACCGACAATATAAGTGTCTTCATTTCGCACCATTTTCAGCGTCACTGTATAAAGTGCTACAATTGACGCACCTATTGTTACCACCGGAACACAGCAAAGAAACCACAAAAGATTTAGCACTACCAGATCTGCAATTCTACTGAATATTGTAAATAGTTTTCCATCTATTGCAAATAAGCGTTCCATCACAACTCCTCCTGTAATAAATCTCCCATTCTTGCTTCCATTAATTCAAACAACTCTTCATCCTCAAGATGATTTTCCATATTCATAATCAGCATCACCCTACGGTCTTCCTCTGAATACAGAAACTCTCTTTGCCATTGATAATAATGTGGTCCATCTCCCAAATTTCGCACATATCCCATCAGAACTTTTAATACCCAAGCCGTCTGTTTCACATCCGCCAGACATTCATTTTTGTAAAACGCCTTCCATTTACCGTGTTCCCGCTCCCGCATTGTCAGGTCCGCCGACAAATAATCCTGTCGAGCACATCCGGCATAATAGAACGCCTCTTTATATTTTCCATGAATTGCTTTCAAAAGGCTTTTGCAGACTTTATACGCTCCTGTAAAACAGTAATAAAGGATCCTTGCCTGAAGCAAAATTGAATCCCGGAACAATTCCCTCGCTTCTGCGCCTATGATTGCAGCATCTGCACTCTCACATTCCAGCAGATACTTCTCATAGTTTCTTTTTGCTGTTCTACATAATTCAAAATACCAGTGAATCTGTTGCTCCAGTGTTTTTTCATCAGTCGCCCAAAGCAGATCCCCTGCCCGAACTGCCGGATCTTTCAAATACTGTGTAATCAGCATCCTCGGCACATGATTGGCAAACTGTTCTCCTGCATGTTCATCCTCATGAACTCCATACTGCAGGGCGAATTTCGGATAATCCGCCAGTCCTGCAGAAACGCTCTCAATATTTTCATTTCCATAATAAGCAGAAACATATTCTCTTCTGTGGGCCTCCACATCTACTGTTCCAAACCTCCATATCTGTGCAATAAAATCCAAGAAGTAAACATGTGGTTTCACATTGGAGCAATTAACCAGCCAGTAGTCCCGAACATCATGATCCAGCACTGCTTCCAGTTCTGCTTTCACAAAATCCGGCGAATTCGGAAGCATTGTAATATGATTTGCAGCTTGCAGATCATAAAAGGATACATGATAATAGATTCCATGCTTTCCTTTATCCCCCTCTAACGGCAGTGCATAGATTCTTGGATTATGATTCTCCTGCCTTCGAGTCACCATTTTCCCAAATCCGTTATCTGCCCAGATCTTAATCACATCCTCCGGCAATTTCAAATAACCATCCCGGTACAGTTCCATGGTTTCTCCATATAAATTAGTACAGCAAATCGCATCCTCATGTTCTTCTTTTACCATATCATACTGCATTTGTATCAAACGGCTCATCAGTTCTCCCCTCGCATCCGGTGCCTGATAACGTGGATCATTCACCCAGAACGGACAGTCTCCCTGTCCTCTGAAACCGATATTCCAGATTACCTTCATGCCTTTTTGTGAACGAATCCCCTGCCGCCAAAGCTCATGGAACTTTTCCGCGTGTTCTTCATAGGAAGGGTTCAGATTAGGATATGCCCTAGCAAACATCTCAGCGCCAAGCGGTTCTGCATGATGATGAGTAATATATAGCCCCATAGATGCCGCAAGCGGACGGTAATGTTCAGAATTTCGATCTGTTCCCGGTATAACGAGATTACCTCCACACCGCAACAGCGTTTCAAACACCATCTCCCACGGTTCATCCTTACGGCAATTCACGCTCCATGTATGAATTAGCACCTCATCATTTATAAACCAACCACGAAATTTTATAGCCGCAGGCTGTGACTGAACAAAAAAATCATCCTCAACTTTATAGCCTTTCTGCGGAATGATTTTTTGATCATTCCAGAACCAGAATTCCCGTATTCCCAAAATTCGCCTGCTCACCTCATAGATTCCATACACAAATCCCAGTTCATCCGCTGCATGAATCTCCAGATTGCCATCCTTTCCCTGAATGCAATAACATTCTGGATTCTGCATGCTCTCAATTAGCTGTATTTCCGATACATACAAATCCTCCACGTTGAAACAAGCTTTTTCCAAATCTCTTTTCAAATTCTTTATTGCCCATCGAACTGCTTCTGAGTGCGCAAGCACTGACTTTATTACAATTTTCGAATGTTTGTTGATGAAAATCATCTGTACCTGACTCCTTCATATTTTTTTCACATCTTATCCTTTGATTCCATCCATTGCAATTCCGTCTACCAGGTATCTCTGGAAAATGATAAAGAATCCAATAACCGGAATCAGAGAAACAACTGACATTGCAAATAATCCTCCATAGTTGTTATATGAATTCGGATCCAGATACATATTAAGTGCCAGAGATATTGTAAACTTATCGGTACTGCTCATAAAAATCAATGGCTGAAAGAAGTCCTGCCAAATCCAGTAAAATGCAAAAATAGATGCTGTCACAATTGCTGGTTTTACAACTGGCACCAGTATCCGAAACAAGGTTCCGATTTTTCCACAGCCATCAATCTCTGCCGCTTCATCCAATTCTTTTGGAATTCCTCGAAAAAACTGCACCATAAGGAAAATGAAGAATGCACCGCCAAAAAACCACGGTAAAATCAATGCAATCCGTGTATCTATTAAATTCATTTTTTTCAAAATAATATACTGCGGAACAACCATAACCTGTGGTGGAATCATCATCGTCATCATGACACATCCAAACCAGAATTTAGAACCCGCAAATTTCATTCTTGTGTATGCATATGCAGAAAGTAGCGAGATAAATACACAGCCTACCATGCCTACCACCGTAACAAATACCGTATTCATTAAAAACGTAAAAAACGAAACTCCTCCGACTCCGGCAAAACCACTCTTGTAGTTTGTTATAATATCCCATGTTTCCGGTATCAACGAATAGGCATCATGAAACATGGTTTCATTACTTTTAAAAGAACTCATCAAAAGCCAAAGCAAAGGATATATCATAAAAAATCCTAAAACACAGGCTCCTACGTGGAACAGTACAGAGTGAAATATTTGTTTATTTTTCATTCCCATGATCGTCTAGTCCTCCCCGTTCTCATAATATACCCAGTTATTCTGAGTTTTAAATATAATTACAGTAAACACGGCAATAATTGCTACCAATACCCATGCAAGCGCACAACTGTATCCCATGTCAAAGTAAGTAAATGCTCTTCTGTATAGATATAACACATAGGAAAGTGTACTATCCAAAGGACCACCATCTGTAATCACATAACTTTCCGTAAATACACGGAAACCGTTGATAATCTGAAGAATCAGATTAAAGAAAATGGTAGGTGTCAGCATTGGTAATGTAATTCTTGTAAATATTTCCCATGGCTTTGCTCCATCAATCATTGCAGATTCATACAGTGAATAGGGAATCTGCTTTAAAGCAGACAAGAAAATCAACATGGATGATCCAAACTGCCAAACTCCCATGATAACAATGACTCCCAACGCAGTTTTTGGATTCCCAAGAAATGAAATTTCCTGCTGGATTCCAAACACACTCAACAGAGACATTACAACACCTTTATTTCCAAAAATCTGTTTCCACACAACCGATACCGCGATACTTCCTCCGATAATTGACGGCACATAATACAATGTCCGGTACAATCCCAGCCCTTTGTGACTCTTATTCAGCAACATTGCCACAAACAATGCAAATGCTAAACGAAGCGGTACTAAAAGAAATACATATAAAAATGTCACCTTCAACGCCTGTATAAACGTTTTATCCTGTGTAAAAATACGGACATAGTTTGCCAGACCGATGAATGTTGGTTCATTTAACAGATTAAAATCTGTAAAGGAATAATAGATGGATATTACCATTGGGATCAGCCACATGAGTACAAATCCAAACAGCCATGGTGACAGCAGTAAATATCCAGTAATATTATCTTGCATTTTATATTTTCTTACTTTCACAGAAGCTTTCTGTTTCACCTTTCTCTACCTCATTTCTTTTAAATTCAATTTCACTGATTCTGCCAGTGTTTTTCCGGCAAAAAGGGCATAAAATGAGAGGGGAAGCATTCCCTCCCCCTCTCCCTTTCTCTTTTTATTTATTATTTCTTTCTAAAATTGCATTTGCCTCTTCGCGGAACTCTGCCGCTGCCTCTTCTGCAGTTGCCTGTCCGTAGAACACTCTATTTCCTGCATTTGCAAATGCTTCATTTACCTCAGAGATACCTGTCGGATCTGGTGCAGGAGTTTCACCTGCAATCTCTGCTGCTTTATCAATATATTCAAACATCTCAATTTGCTGATCATTCAGCATCCCGGAATCAATCATGTACTGACGGATTTCGGAAGATACCGGTGTACCTCTTTCAGCCATAATTATGTCATTTGCTTCCTCAGAATTGATGAACCAGTTAATAAATTTCGCACATTCTTCTTTTACTTCAGAATTCTCTGCAATTGAGAAGAACATCCCCGGTTTTACCCAAAGTCCGCTTTCCGCTCCATCATCTGAGCGCGGCGGAAGGGTAATTTTCAAATTATCATTTACAGTATTCAGCTTTGCTGCATAATTGTTCCACTCAATGTTCGTTGCTGCCTCTCCGGTAACAACTGGTCCTGCTTCCTGACCTAATGTTTGAATCTGTGCTTCCTCGTCCGGGTCCGGTGCAATATTAGCATCAATCATATCCTTCCACATCTGGAAATAGCCTGCTGTAATCTGATCATCTTCATACCCCAGCGCTGTGCCGTCCTCATTGAACAAGGACTCTCCATGCTGTCTTACCCAGTAATTAAATACATTTGTATCACCCGTGATCCCTGCTGATATCGTAGCACTTGGACTTCCTGTTTGATCTGAAACCGTTTTATTCAACGCGATATAGTCACTCCATGTCCAGTCATCTGCCGGAGTTTCTACACCTGCTTCTTCCAACACCTCCGGATTATAACCGACTGCAAGCGCGGAACTTGACAACACCATTCCTGCCATTTTACCATCAACCTCACCGGATGCAAGGATTTTTTCATCGATATATGTTGTGTCAATTGTACCATCCTCAATGTAAGGTGTTAAATCCGTAAGTGTATTATTCTTAGCATAGGTTGAAATATACAAATAATCCATCTGTACAATATCGGGCATTGATCCGGATGCTGCCTGAGTAGACATCTTTTCAAAATATCCGTCCCATCCGGAAGGAAGTGCTTCAAATTCTACGTTCGGATTTTCTGCTGTATATGCATCCAAAAGCTTCTGCGTATAATCGTGTCTGCTTTGTCCGCCCCACCATGTAATTTTAATTGTTATTTTTCCGTCTTCCTCTGCAGCTTTTCCGCCTTCACCATCATTTTTCCCAGCTTCGCCTGTTCCACATGCCGCAAATGATAATGTCATCATTCCCGCAAGCATGATTGCTACAATTTTTTTCATTCTAACCTTCATTTTTCTCTCCTTCTCTTTTACTTTTCCTTTCAGGTCCCTGTCAGCTTTGATACTCTAATTGTACTCCGATTCTTTTCAAGAATGAATGAAAGAACCGGAGTAAAAACTTGCAAAAATCCGACTTCTTTCACGAAGCCGGATTCAGCAACATTTCTTTATTTCAATGTCTCATTTTTCCGTCTGTCTTTCTCCAGCAAAAACTCCTTGTATTCTGACGGTGTTATTCCTGTCACCTTTTTAAATGCTTTTGAAAAATACTGGCCGTCCGGTGCATATCCCGTCAGCTCTGCGAGTATTGAGATTTTAATTTCAGGATCATACTTTAAAAGACACTTTGCCAAACGAATCCGTAATTCCAAAACATAGGCCGAGAACTTCTTGTTCGTATTCTTTAAGAACACTCGCCCAAAATAATCTTCATTCATATATAGAACTTCCCGTGCCAGATACCGGATATTCAAATCCATATTTCCAATATTCTGATACAGCGCAAGCAAAATACTTTTCATTCTCTGCTGTTCTTTTCCTTTAATATCTATCCCCTGCTCCTCGGCAACAATCTCTGTCATTTTTTCGTATAACGGCCAAAATTCTTCTATATCTTCAAGCTCTTCTACCCGCTCACCATACAGAATCTTTAAAATCCAACCAAACACCTCTCGCATCTGCTGCAGTTGATATCCCTGCATCTGCATTTTCAAATATGCCAAATACAGTTCAAACAGAATATCTGAAAAATCTTCTGATTCTTCTATTCTTCCATAATCAACCAGCATGGCTGCTTCTTCTCTCATCTCATGAAACATTTCATAATGAAGCAATTCTCTCCTCTGCTCTGTATTTCCAATGCGAAACAGCTCCTGTACCTGCTTGTATAGCATATCCACACGCTTTAGTTCCCCCGCCTCGCTGATTGCAGAATACATAATTCCTGTTTTCACCCGCTGAAATTCCTGTTCTGTTCTGCTTACAGCCGCTTTTACTTTGTCTCTGCACTGTGTATCCAGCAAAAACAACACATCATTTTGTATAAATGCAGACATCAAAAGCTGCTTCTCCCCCAATAATTCTCCCAGTATGTTTTCCATAATAATCTGCTCAAGATAATCTACCCTCTCCTCACTTCGCAAAGCCAATACCATTACCTGCTTTGATTGATAACCAATTTCTTCTATAAAAAGCCTGTAATCTTCAGAAGGCATTTCTCTTGCAAGAAGCATATTACGAAAAACCTGTTCTCTCGCTCTTGGCAAAAGGCGCCGCACCGTTGCCTGTACGTTTTCCACTCGCGCTTTTTCCATACGCTTCTCTGAAATTTCCTCTTTCACTTTTTCAATTACTTCAATAATTTTCTTCTCATCGCAAGGCTTTAATACATAATACTTTACACCTTCCCGCATTGCCTGACTCATAAATTCATATTCCCCATATCCGGATAAAACGATAAATATAATCTCCGGAAAATTTTCTCTTGTTTTATGAATCAGCTCAATCCCATTCATCACCGGCATTTTAATATCCGTTATAACAATATCCGGTTTTTCTGTCTGGATTTTCTGGTATCCCTCTACTCCATTCCACGCAGTTCCTGCCAATTCAATGTCATATTCTGCCCACGAAATAAAATTTGTCATACCTTCCCGTTCAATCTCTTCATCATCTACAATCAGTAAGCGATACATCTTGTCTGCTCTCCTTTTCCTTCGGTATCCGTATAGTAACGACTGTACCCTTTCCCAACGCACTTTCTATCTGGAATTGACTGTTTTCATAAGTAGCATCCAATCTTTCCCGTATATTCTTCAAACCGACTCCATGTCCTTTGGGCACAAATGCAAGATTTCGCACTGCTTCCAGTTCTTCCTCTATCATCCCTGCTCCGGTGTCCGAAACCTGCAGAAAAATATCATTCTCCTCCTCTATCACTTCAACATCGATTCGACAGATGTCCAAACTTTGTTCCACACCATAATTAATTGCATTTTCTATTAACGGCTGCAATATCATACGGGGCATTTTATATCTAGACAGTTCTCCTTCTGTACGGACAAAAAACTCTGCTCTCTTATTATACCGAAACTTCTGTATTGTAATATAGCTTTGTGCCGTCTGAGCTTCTTCTTCCACAGTGGTATAAAGCTCCTTAGCAAAAGATGCTCGAAGAAGAAGTCCAAGTTCCATAATCATCTTACCTGCATCTTCATTACGTCCTGCCTTTACCATCCAGTTCAGTGCATTCAATGTATTATAAAGAAAATGAGGATTAATCTGAGCCTGAAGCATCTTATATTTCGTATCCTGAAGGATAAGCTGCTTTTTATAGTTCTCATGGATGAGCGTGTCAATCTGCTCAAGCATAACGCGAAATTCCGTGGACAACTGTCCCACCTCATCATTCCGTTCCTCCTCCAACAGAACCGCTTTTGCTCCGACAAAATCTCCTGTCTCTACAATCTGCATTGACTCAGACAACTGCTCTAAAGGCCGGGTAATCACATTCGACATTTTCCGCATTGCAATCAGCATTGCAATCGATATCAAAACAAACCCCAATAAAAGCATATTACGAACAAACAAAATCTGTCCGAAGATTTCAGAATATGGAAACATATTCACATACATCCATTGATTCCTTTCGGATTTCTGATAGCATACAAAATAACGTTCTCCCTCATAACGGATAATCTGATATCCACTTTTCTGATCTAACTCCGGAAGTTTCGGTATATTTTCAGGTTCTTCTTCCTGATAAATCATTCCACTTTCCGAATAGACAAACAACATGGCATGCTCTGCATCAAGTTCTTCCGTCTGCTTTTCAATTCCGCCTGCAATATCAGTTGTAATGATTAATGTGCCCAAATAATCCAGAGTGGCATTCTTCTTTTTCAGAATATCCCTTCCAGACAAAAGATACGGATACTCTTCTGTCGGCGAAAGAAACGTATAGCCACCATGTTTTTGTGCAAACATCCCCATCAACTGTTGAAGTGTACTGTCTTCTATTTGTCCGCATTCCGTTCCGACTGTCATCATTACTTTATTTCCATCCGTATAAATTACATTCTTCACATCTGCTTTGGAAATAATCTTGTTTGTCAGCATGCTCCGCAACCCTTGCAATTCATAACAGTATGCAGCTGACAAATATTCACAATCATTCATCTGTACTAATTTATCCTGTATCTCATTGTCCAACGCAATCTCGTAACTCAGCTGCTCCACATCCTTCAGACGTTCATTCACCTTCTGTGTAAAGAAATCCAGCTCCTGTTGTGATTTTTCATATAATTTTTCGTCATAGATATCTAGATTGATCTGCAGTGCAAGCATTGAGATCGCGCAAAAGAAAACAGCAAAAATCATATATACTACAATCATTTTTTTTGCGAACTTCAAATTATTGAAAAATCTCCACACTTTCGTCTGCCCGATTTTTTCACTAAACCTTCTTGCTATGCCCATTCCCTTGCTCCTTATAACAACACTTTGTATTTTTTGTTCACCAACGCTGCCTTATTTGAAGGCATCATGTAAATTCCTGCAAATTAAGAACAATTTTACTATATTATATAAGAAAAAGTCTAAGGGAAAAATGAAAAAGACAGAAATCACATCTGAAAAAAACCGACTATTTTATCCGGAAAGGAAAAAACTACTGCGGTTGATACAACATGAGATAAGTTCCAAATTATTTATTCGTTTTTTACTATGTTCGCGTAAAAAAGTTCCCAACATTTCATTCAGGCTGTCAGAAAGTATCCCTCTTCTGGAACACAACACTGTCTGCCGCTATCATCACAAGGATATAACTGCTTTAATTTTTTGCGGATATTACCGATATGTACACCAAGGTGCTTTGTCTCACCCATATAAAATTCATCCATCCAACCATATCTCATGTGGTCACTCTCCCCTTCCTACTTCCGTTCAAATCCTATATATCTTGTCCCCTGAAATGTCAGTTTACCATAATCTCCTTCAACCAGCATTCCGAATTCACTTCCATTTACCATCAATTCCATCCGATCTCCGCTTTCAACCTGAAAAG
>JBJFCH010000146.1:0-11078 GCA_051888835.1 Oliverpabstia sp.
CTGGTATAACCCAGTCCGTGATGGCATTCATAAAAATCAAGCTCAGTCTGTATCGGCTGCCAGCCTGGAGTCCAGATCGTATCCCCATCTTTGATGAAGTAATAGCGGCCATTGGTATCTGCGGGAATGTTATTATAGCGGTAACGCGTTAGACGAAGAAGCTTTGCATCTTTATAGAAACTGTATCCTCCGGCTGTGTTGGAAAATAAAGAAAAGAAATCTTCATTTCCGAGATAGTTGATCCATGGATTTGGAGTTCTTGGATCGGTAATTACGTATTCTTTTTTGGTGTCATCAAAATATCCATATTTCATAATTATAAAGTTCCTTTCCATATTATTTTTGATTTGAATAGGATTTGTTTTTGCTTTTAACTTTAGTTTTCCTGTTCATATTGTCCTAATACTTTAATCAGTGGATATGATGCACAGTAAGCAAGGAAAGCAAATCCAAAGATTATAAGAAAAACACGGAAAATTTTCGATACATACAATAATGCTCCGGCTACGATACAGATCAATAAAATCACTATGGTTTGTGAAGGGTTTGCCAGTGCAATAAAAAGAGAATTTTTTAGTGTTTGCCTTACAGAATTTTCGAAGCGTGCATTCAGCGCAAATACATATAATAATGAAAGAAGATAGCAAAACGTGCAGCAGGCAATAATAACAAGGGCAATTGTTCCAGGTAGAGTTTTTATCTGAAGCCAGAAAACAAGATTAAACCCCAATATAGCTCCCATTCCTGTGTATAGAAGGGTAAGTAGAAAACCAGATTTCAGATTCTCTTTAAATGCTTTCAGGTATGGGCGGATAATATAGCCAGGTTCATTTCTGGCTTCCCGCATAGTGACTGTAAAAAGTGCACTGATGGCAGAACCTGTAGTCAGGATTGGAATGCAGGTAATTAGAAAAAGAAAATTTAATACGATAAAGTCCGTGAATGTTCCCAAAAACTGAAAAACGGGGCTATCTACATTTAATTTCATAGTAATCTCCTTTACATTTTCTTTGGTATCATGTTAGGTGTCAGACCGAAAAAAAACTACAATAAAAAATCGAGATAAATTACGGAAAAAAATAGACTTTTTTGAAGAAATATAGAAAAAATACGATTTTTACTTTAGAGTAGTCCAATTTTTCGGGTATTTTTAATAAGATATGCGATGATACAATAAATGGGAATTAAGGTAAAGCTGCAGCAAAAATATCTAGAAGGAGATGAGAAAAGAATGAGAAAGTCAGTTGCCATAAAGACGAAAAGTCAGAAGGTACAAACTTCGATGAGTGGCAGAAACAATGCTCAGAGCAAAAAGTTATTCTATTGTCTTGTGCCTTTCATTATCTTATGTGTCCTGTTTTCCTATTTCCCACTGCATGGCTGGATTTATGCATTTTTTGATTATAAACCGCCACTTCCGCTTTCGAAATGCGAATTTGTGGGTCTGAAATGGTTTAAAATGCTGTTTGCGAATAAGACACAAGTAAGTCAGATGATTCAGGTAATGAAGAATACATTTGCCATGAGTTTGTTAGGAATTCTTACTTCTGTGCTCCCAATCGGGTTTGCCATTTTCTTAAATGAAATCAAGTGTAAATGGTTTAAAAATCTGGTACAGACCCTTACAACACTTCCGAACTTCATAAGCTGGGTATTAGTATATTCGGTAGCGTTCAGTTTGTTTACGGATAGTGGTATGGTAAATACATTACTTCAGAATATTGGAGTGATCACTGAACCGATAAAATTTCTGGACAGTGATGCGCATACATATCTATGGATGACTTTGTGGAATCTGTGGAAAGGTCTTGGTTGGGGAGCAATTATGTATCTGGCAGCTATTGCGGGAATTGATGCGGAACTATATGAGGCGGCAAGGGTAGACGGAGCAAACCGGTTCCAGCTCATGAAAAATATTACACTTCCAGCGTTGATGCCAACATTCTTTGTGTTGCTTATGATGTCAGTGGCAAACTTTTTGAACAATGGAATGGATCAGTATTATGTGTTCCAGAATTCATTCAATAAAGAACATATTCAGGTGCTGGATCTTTATGTGTATAACATAGGTATGACAGGAAGCAGTCTGTCGCTTGCAACGGCCATCGGTATGCTGAAAAGTTTAGTCAGTGTGGCACTTTTGGCAATGGTTAATTTTGTATCTAAAAAGACACGTGGAGAATCTATAATTTAGAAGGGAGGAAATACAGTGAAAACTGCGGTAAAAACTCATAAAAAATTAAATGCCGGCGATGCAGCATTTAGTATCGCAAATTATCTGGTGTTTATTATCATTACCCTGATTTGCGTCTATCCGTTCTATTATATGATAATCAATACGATTAGTGCAAATGATCTGAGTGCCAATGGAATTATTAACTTCCTGCCACAAAAGATTCATTTTGATAATTACAAACAAGTATTGTCATTAAGTGGACTTCCGACGGCAGCACTTATTTCCGTTGGAAGAACAGTAATAGGTACAGTGTGTACGGTACTGGCATCTGCATATCTGGGATTTATGTTTACACAGGAAAAATTATGGCATAGAAGATTCTGGTATCGCTTTTTTGTAATTACAATGTATTTTAATGCTGGAATCATTCCAATGTTCATTACTATGAAGACATTGCATTTGACCAATACATTCTGGGTATATATTATTCCGGCAATTGTTCAGCCGTTTAATATTATTTTGGTTAAGACGTACATTGAATCTATGCCAAAATCACTTCAGGAGGCAGCGGAAATTGACGGAGCAGGAATTATGACTATATTCGGAAAGATCATTCTTCCGACAGCGAAACCGATTCTTGCTACAGTTGCTATTTTTGCAGCTGTAGCACAGTGGAACTCTTTTCAGGATACGTTGATTTATATTACAGATCAGAAGTTGTATTCTTTGCAGTATCTATTATATACTTATATTAATCAGGCAAGTTCTCTGGCCGCTATGGTACGAAATAACGGAACCGGTGCAATCAGTGCTGCAGCACTTGCAACACAGCAGACTCCGACTTCCATTCGTATGACAGTATCGGTTATTGTTGTACTTCCAATCCTGTTTGTATATCCGATATTCCAGAGATTTTTCGTAAAAGGAATTATGATTGGTTCAGTAAAAGGTTAGAGAGAATTTTCAGGAGGATTCTATATGAAAAAGAAAATGGTAAGTGTATTGCTTTGTATTACACTTATGACAACAATGATTCTCACAGGCTGTGGTGGGAAAGAAGAGACAAAAACTTCTTCTAAAAACAGCGATGGAACATACAGCGATTTCATCACAGTTGATGTATTTGATGCGTTGGCAAACTATCAGGGAATCCAATCCGGATGGTTTGCAAAAGTAGTAAAAGATAAATTTAATATGGAACTGAACATTATTGCTCCGAATGTAGCCGGTGGCGGCGATACATTGTTCCAAACCAGATCCGCGGCAGGCAATCTGGGAGATCTTATTATTTCAGGTACTGATAACGGACGTTTTAAAGATATGGTAGAAGCAGGACTTTTGATGGATATGGCAGATTTACTTAAGGATAAAGATGTCATGAAAAATTATGAAGCTGCTATCAGTAAGACGAATGATGGAATTGAAGCAGAGGGAGTCTACGGAATCCCAAGTGAGATTTCTAATCAGTCACCGGAGATTTCTTCTGATGGTATCGAACCGATGGTGGCACCGTATGTGAGATGGGATTCCTACAAAATAGCAGGATATCCGGAAATTAAGACATTGGAAGACTGGATTCCGGTTATGAAAGAAATGCAGGAAAATACACCAGAAAGTGATTCTGGTAAAAAGACTTATGCCATTTCTCTTTTCAAAGACTGGGATGGAAATATGATGGTAGGCGCAAAGAACTATGCTTGCTTATATGGTTATAATGAATTGGGATTTGTTCTTTCTAAAGCAGATGGAAGCGATATCCAGGATATCACCTCCAGTGATGGAGTCTATGTAAAAGCACTGAAATTCCTTTTTGAGGCAAATCAGGAAGGGCTTGTAGATCCAGAATCTACAACACAAAACTATGATACACTTTCTAATAAATATCGTGACGGACAGATCCTGACATCACTTTGGTCTTATCAGGGACCATCCTATTACAACACAACAGAGAATAAGGAAGCCGGTAAAGGATTTATGCCTGCATTTATCGAAGACAGCTCACCATATTCTAATGGATGTTATTCAGAAGGAAATGGAAAGACAATCATTGCAATTGGAAGTCAGTGCAAAGACCCTGAGAGAATGGCAGACTTTATTGACTGGCTGTATTCTCCGGAAGGTATGGAAATTGCCGGACAGGCAGGCGGAGCTGCAGGACCGGAAGGACTTACATGGGAAAAAGACGGTGATAAAGCCGTTTATACAGAATTTGGTAATCAGGCACTCCCAAGCAATGATGTGACTGTTCCGGATGAATGGGGCGGCGGTTCATGGAAAGATGGTGTATCTGCATTGAACTTTAAAGCGCTTTCACTTGTAGATATTGATCCGAATAACAATGAACCTTATATGTCAACTATGTGGGCTTCTGAATTAGAAAAGAAAACAACAGCACTTGACACAGACTGGCAGGAATATGCAGACGGTGCGAAGACAACGATTGAATTTCTGGAAGGCAAGAATGCACTTTCGGTAGCACCTGGTACATCTTATGTACAACCAGAGGAGTCTTCAGATATTACAACTCTGAGAAATCAGTGCAAAGCAGTAATCGTGGACAGTTCATGGAAAATGGTATTTGCAAAAGATGAGGCGGAATTTAACTCTATTCTTAAAGATATGCAGGATACTGTAAAAGGTCTTGGATATGAGGATGTACTTGCAGTCGATATGAAGAATGCAAAAGATGAGGCAAATGCGAGAGTACAGGCGGTAGAAGATTTTAATGCTAATAATTAATTAAATGAACAGCGGAACGGTCAGTAATGATGTTCCGCTGTTTTGCCATGGGATGCCCTGTGGAATCTATGGTTAGAATTAAAAGAAAAGGAGAAAAATATGGGTTACGGAAAAAGCGTGAAACAAATTTATTACGGAGGAGATTATAACCCGGAACAGTGGCCGGAGGATGTGTGGCAGGAAGATATGCGGATGATGAAAAAGGCGCATATCAATATCGTGACACTGAATGTATTTTCCTGGGCTGCTCTGCAGCCAGATGAAAACACCTATTCTTTTGAGAGACTGGATAAAATCATGAAATTGGTCAGAGAGAATGGCTTGAAAGTTTGTATGGCCACATCTACAGGAGCGCACCCTGCATGGATGGCAAAACGCCATCCTGATATTCTGAGAACAGAATTTAATGGCATGAAAAGGAAGTTCGGAGGAAGACATAATTCATGTCCAAATAGTCCGACATACAGATTGTATGCGCCTCGCCTCGCAGGAGAACTGGCAAGAAGATATAAAGAATATGATAATATTGTGGCATGGCATATCTCTAATGAGTTTGGTGGAGAGTGCTACTGCGAGAATTGTGAAAAAGCATTCAGAGAGTGGTTGAAAAAGAAATATGGAACGATTGAAGAAATGAATCGGAGTTTTAATACTTCTTTTTGGGGGCATACGTTTTATGACTGGGATGAAGTGGTACTTCCGAATCTTCTGAGTGAACATTTTGAAGAAGAGAGAACAATGTTCCAGGGGATTTCTCTCGACTACAGGCGATTTAATTCTGACAGCATGTTAGAATGCTTTAAGCTGGAATACGATGCGATTCGTAAAGAGATGCCGGAAATTCCTATTACAACCAATCTTATGGGATTTTATAAGAGCCTTGACTATCAAAAATGGGCAAAAGAGATGGATTTTATTTCGTGGGATAATTATCCGGCACCGGATGACAGCCCGGCAGTCACTGCTATGAGGCATGATCTGATGAGAGGTATTAAAAATCAGAATTCTTTTGTACTGATGGAACAGACTCCAAGTGTTACAAACTGGCTTCCTTATAACAAACTGAAAAGACCGGGCGAGATGAGGCTTTTAAGCTTTCAGGCAGCAGCTCACGGTGCAGATGCGATTCAGTTCTTTCAGATACGAAGGAGTATTGGAGCATGTGAAAAATATCATGGTGCAGTGATTGACCATGCCGGAAGAGATGATACAAGGGTATTTCATGAAGTCGAGGCGTTGGGAGAAGAATTAGAGTGTTTAAAAGACGTGTTCCTGGAAGGACGCACACCGTCAGAAACAGCGCTTATATTTGACTGGGATAACTGGTGGGCCGTGGAATATTCTGCCGGTCCAAGTGTTCGCATGAAATATCTGGATGCAGTGAAGGATTATTATACAGCACTTTTTAATCAGAATATCCCTGTCGATATTATTGGGGTAGAGGATGATCTTCGTAAATATAAGATTGTTATTGCTCCTCTTCTTTATATGACGAAACAGGGATTTTCTGAACGAATAAAAGCATTTGTAGAATCAGGGGGTACTTTTATTACTACTTATTTCAGTGGTATTGTCGATGAACATGACCTGGTGATAAGCGGTGGTTATCCCGGAGAATGGAAAGAGCTGCTTGGAATATGGGTAGAGGAAAATGATGCGCTGCCGGAAGGGGAATATAATACATTTTTGTATGATGGTGAGAAATATCATGCAGAGATGTTGTGTGATCTTTTTCATCTGGAAGGAGCTGAATCCTTGGGATGTTATGAAAGAGATTTTTATCAGGGCATGCCTGCTGTGACAAAAAACAAATATGGGAGAGGGAATGCTTATTATGTGGGAACAAGATCTTCTTCTGATTTTTACACGCGTTTTCTGAGAGACGTTCTGATGGAAACAAAAGTGAAGCCAACGCTTAAGACTCCAAGTGGTGTAGAAGCTGCTGTTCGCGAAAATGAAAAAGGGGAAACATTATTTCTCATGAACCACAACAAAGGGCATGTCAAAGTTTCATTGGATAAAGAGTATACAGATCTTCTCAATGGAAAAACCTATAAAGCAGGAGAGCTGTTGGAAATTGAAAAAAAAGGAGTCTTGATTTTGCATAGATAAAAATAGAAGACGCTGCAAAACAGTTATTTATTCCTGTTTTGCAGCGATATTTTGTCTTAAAGATTTTTAAAATGAGATTTCCGGTATTCAGCTGGACTCATTCCCACATATTTTTTGAATTTTTTATGAAAATAATCTACATTTGCATATCCCACACGTTGTGCAATTTCGTAAACTTTAGGATTTTGTTCCAGAAGAAGTTTCTTTGAGTTTTCTATACGTACTTCATCGACATAAGAATTAAAACTTTTCCCTGTAATCTTTGTAAATACTTTTCCGAGATAAGAGCTGTTGTAGCCAAATACCTCAGCAATAGTTCCAAGTTTCAGGTTATCCTGATAATTGTGCTGAATATATAAAAGGATACCATCAATTACACTATCGCGGGTCGGGGAACCAATAGCGTTCATACACATTTCAAATTGAAGATTAAAAAACTGAAATATTTCATAAAGATAGCACTTTTCTTCCAGTGTACTGATTATCGCAGCATTGTTTGGAAGCGGGATATCCAGATTGTCATATATTCTTGTAATCTCTGATTTTACTTGGATCATTATATCTGCAAGGTAATGTTTGAGTACTGATATTTCCTGATTGGCAAGGTACAATTCTTCTTTTAAGTCATCCATAGTTTTTGAGAGCATATGTCGGTTACCGGACTGGATGTAATCTGTGATCTTCTGAGCATAAATATTTTCAGAAGAGAGGGTCTTTGTATGAAAAAGAGGAGTATCTTCTATGTCATGGTATCCCAGAACATGTTGATTAAAATGGCAGAAGAACCGACGTTTCATCAGTAACTTTGCTGTTTCGTATGAAGTATGGATCTGTTCTACAGAATAGACAGGCTGTCCGTATGTAAGGAATAGTGAATCCAAGGGAGAACCTTTCTGGGGATGACTGATATAGTGATCCAGAAGATCATTAAAACGCTTTCTGGCATAGTCTCCTTTTAAAATAATAACATTTTGATGTTCTATTTTAATGTAATCCAGGGAATTATGATTTTTATTGGCAAGACGTAATATTTCAGCAAAATCCCAGGTGGCCTGGAAGGATTCCTGATTGTAATTTGTGTACAGTACTACTTGATATACGGAGGCTTCCAGCATCATATCATGGTAGTCCAAAAACTGATAAGATGCGGTATTACAGAGGATTTCCTGGATTATGGATTCCCTGGCTTTGTCACGGTATTGAATCAGTTTTTTACGAGTGTTTTGTTCGTTTATCAGAGAATCCCGGGCTTCTGTGACAGCTTTTTCTAATTCATCTTCGTCAATCGGTTTTGTGAGATAACAGGTTACCCCATAGCGGATTGCTTCCTGGGCGTAGGAAAAGTCAGAATATCCACTCAATATAATGAATTTACCATGAAAATTTTGTTCTTTCGCCTGTTTTACAACTTCAAGTCCGGACAATCTTGGCATGCGAATATCCATCAGGACAACATCAGGGTTTAACTTCAATATCTGTTCTAAAGTTTCCTGACCATTTTTTCCTTCGCCACAAATATAAAATCCTAGTTTTGACCAGTCAAGAAGATAGCGGATACCTTCCCGAACATCGATTTCATCATCTGCTATGAAAAGTTTCATTATTCAATCTCCCTCCTGCATTTTTGTGCTGGCATTATTACTGTGATCAGTGTGCCGTATCTCTTTTTGCTTTTTATTTGTAATCCATACGGCGAGCCAAAACATAACCAAATTCGCTGATAGATATTATATAAACCAATGCTTTTTGAAGACTCTTTCGGATGGTGATATATGTTTTGCTTCATATTATGAAGCTCATTTGATGTCATACCACAGCCATTATCAAAGATGTGGATATATAAAATGTCGTTTTTCTTGTGAATATGAATAATAATCTTACCATTTCTTTCTACATCTTCGAGCCCATGAATGATTGCGTTTTCTACGATTGGCTGTAAAAGAAGAGGCATGATCTGGTATTCATTTAAATCGATGGACGGATATATTTTCAGGGAATAGTTTATCCGATCATGAAAACGGAGTTTCTGTATTGCCAGATAAGTTTCAATATAATCCAGTTCTTTTGCGAGTGTTGTAAAAGAGGTTGTGGTATTTTCAAGTACATAGCGCATAGACTTTCCCAGTAATTTTATAGCAGTTGCCACATCACGGTTTCCTGCTTTTAGAGCACGCATGCGGATACTTTCCAGTGTATTATAAAGAAAATGAGGATTGATCTGACTGGAGAGCATCTTAAATTCCATACGGTGCTGCTGATTTTCCAGTTCCTTTGCCCGGAGCTCGGCTTCATACACAGAAGCCTCTTTGTGTAAAATATCCTGGATCATTATATTTAAATCTGCAAAGGCCTCTGATATCTCATCCTCTCCGTTAAAGGTATCTACAATATGATAGTTGCCCTGGCTGGCATGATGCATATTTTCACGTAAGGTGATTACACGTTTGCTGAAATAATGAGAATAGGCATATATGAAAGCACTGGTAACAGCCAGGATCAAAAATAAAATCAGAAAATGAGTGCGAGTAACTTTCAGAATGTGTGGATATCCATCATAATTCAGTGATGCAACATAAAACAGATCATCGGAATATGCAGTTGAGAAGGAAGATACACAGCCTATAACTTTCTGATCATCGAGAGTAATCTTTCCCAGATAATATCTATTAGGACCTGTTACATACTTTGTTAGAGAGGGATCCATACTTTTTTTGCTGCTGGAATAGAAGATGCCTTCCTCATTTAACCAGAGTACGGTGTTCAGACTACTGTTTTCTATACGGTTCTTAATATGATTATTGCTTACGGTAAGATTTAAAAAGGCATGACTATGAACCTGTGGCAGAAAAATCCTTATATGTAGACATAGTACAATTCTTTCATTTCCAAAATCATCGGTAGCAGTTTCCTTTGTCCAGAATGGAGTGACGGTATTCAGAGCTTTTTGATACCAGTTTTCTTTTTCTGTTTCAACTGTTATCTGATGTATATATTTGCTTTCCGGTAAAGTGGAGTTGGGTGTATAAATAGAAATGCTCTGAATAGAAATATCCTGTGATAGAAGGGTGCTAAACCCTTTATAATGTTCTATTGAACGAGTAGCAGATTCAGAAGAATCAAATTCAGTGCTTAACAGATCTTTTAATTCTTGATCGGAAGACAGAGATAATCCTTTATTATAGACATTGGATGTCAGATCAAGCAGCAAAGATTTTACACGGAGATTATCGGAGTGAGACTGATTTTCATAATGTTCAAATAGCTGGGAGCATGTATTGTAGACAAGATATCCTCCGATTGTGACAACAGGGATAAAAATTGCTATAAAGTATATAAAATAGAGCTGTTTTTGTACCTTTATATTTGTGATCAGATTTTGTATTTTTCGTAAAAGCCTCATTTCTACCTCCGACAGGTAACTTCTTATAATCAACGTTATTGAGTGAAATGCTCAAGCCCACAGAACACGCATTATGATATACTAATTATAGTATATATTTTTTTGAACAGAAAAGAAAGCTTCACATGGAAAAACGGATGGTAATTATTAGACAACTTTTACAGTAAAAATCAGAGGAGAGAGTAATCCGATAAATAACATACTTTGCTATTTATTAAATATTTGAATTTAGAAATCGTCGGTGTTATCATGATATTTAGTAGGATTAAAATCAAGCACGATAATGCCGGGAGGAATTATGGAATTTGTTCAGGATAATGTGAGAAAAGAGTATGGTAAAATTGCATTGGAAAATCATGAAGAATCCATTATGATGGAGACGGTTTCTTCGGAGAGCATGTCTGCCAGTGTTGGATATACAATAGAGGAACTTTCGATGGCGCCGGAAGGAGCGAATATGGGACTTGGCTGTGGAAATCCCCATAGGAAAGCCTATATTCAACCGGGAGAGATTGTACTTGATCTTGGAAGTGGCGCAGGTCTTGACTGCTCTGTTGCAGAAAACCGAGATGATTTGTTTTTAAAAGGAGGATTCTATGAAAAAAATACCAAGCAGTATATTTAATGATGTAATTGGACCTGTTATGCGTG
>JBJFCH010000147.1:0-3628 GCA_051888835.1 Oliverpabstia sp.
CGACGGGAAGCAGTAGGAAAATGGAGATATTCTGTGGCAGACAGCCTGGGAGAAGTCTTAGAAGGATGTGACTTTGTGGTGATATCCATTTTGCCCGGAACTTTTGATGAGATGGAATCAGATGTACATTTGCCGGAACGTCTGGGAATTTATCAGTCTGTAGGTGATACGGCAGGTCCGGGAGGAATTATCCGCGCATTGCGAACGATTCCCATGTTTGTTGAAATTGCAGAAGCAGTGCGAAAATATGCGCCAAATGCATGGGTGATCAATTATACGAACCCAATGGCATTGTGTGTCAGAACATTGTATGAAACATTTCCGGAAATAAAAGCATATGGATGCTGTCACGAAGTTTTTGGAACACAGAAACTATTAAAGAGTATTTGTGAACAGACCTATGGAGTAAAAGAAATTGACAGAAGAGATATCGTTGTGAATGTTATGGGATTAAATCATTTTACGTGGTTTGATAAAGCCTGCTATGCAGGTAATGATTTAATGCCGGTATACAGTGAGTTTGTGGAACAGCATTATGAAAGTGGCTATGAAGAGATTGATAATAACTGGATGAATAATACATTTACCTGTGCACATAGGGTTAAATTTGATCTTTTCCGCAAATATGGTCTCATCGCTGCAGCAGGGGACAGACATCTGGCAGAATTTATGCCGGGAGAAATATATTTAAAAGATCCGGAAACGGTAGCAAAATGGAAATTTGGACTTACAACAGTAGCATATAGAAAAAAAGAACTGCAGGAACGTCTGGCACGGAGCAGACGTCTTGGGCAGGGACAGGAGAGCATTGATCTGAAAGCTACAGGAGAAGAAGGAATATTATTGATAAAAGCGCTGTGTGGATTGACCAGAGTAGTCAGTAACGTGAATCTTCCGAATAAATTTCATCAGATCAGTAATCTGCCCGAGGATACTGTGGTGGAAACAAATGTAGTATTCTCCCAAGATTCTGTACAGCCAATTGCTGCGGGAAAGATACCTGAGAATATGAAGGGCTTGTTTGAACCACATGTTGAAAATCAGGCAACAATAATGAAAGCTGCTTTGACAAAAGAAAAGACCTATGTTTATGAAGCTTTTGAAAAAGATCCATTGGTATCAGGACGCGCCGGAAAACTGGAGATACAGAAACTGGCAGATGATATGATAGAAAATACAAAAAAATATCTGCCGATGGGTTGGTAACCAAATTGTGAGATTAAAAAAATGGGATAAATTGTACTTTACAGTACAGTTTATCCCGTTGATATTATTTCTTATACAATACCCGTACAGAGTTCAGTACACACAACATAGCGACACCGGTATCGGCAAATACAGCCATCCACATATTTGCAAAGCCAGCCAGACCAAGAATCATAACTGCGACTTTAATAATAAGAGCAAATACGACATTTTGTATGGCAATGCGGTTTGTGCAGCGGGCGATACGGATGGAAAGAGGGATAGATTCCACATTGGAGTTCATAAATACGGCGTCTGCGGCTTCGATGGCTGCATCAGCACCGCTTCCCATGGCAGCCCCCACATCAGCACCGGCTAAAACAGGGGCATCATTGATGCCGTCACCGACAAACATAACAGATCCATGTTCAGCTCTGACTTTTGTCAGGATATTTAATTTATCCTGAGGAAGCAGTTTGGCATATACTTCATCAATACCTGTCTCTTTAGCTACAGCGGAAGCACTGTTTTCAGAATCTCCGGTAAGCATAACGGTGTAAAGCCCCTGTGATTTTAAACGACTGATGGCAGATTTTGCATCTTGCTTAATCGTATCGGAAATCAGAAGATAACCTGCAAATTTGCCATTAACTGCGAGAAATACTTCTGAACCGTAAGTTTCATTTGCTATTTCATCAATCAGAATACTGTTTGCAGCCATAAGTTTTCGATTACCGCAGAGAACGGTTCCTTCTTTCAGGGAAGCAACAATTCCATGTCCGGCAATCTCTTCCAGATTTTCCGGTGTTTCCAGAGCCAGTTTCCTTTCTCTGGCAGCAGTTACGATACTGACTGCGATCGGATGGGTAGAATTCTGCTCACAGCTTGCGCAGATGCGAAGTAATTCTTCTTCCTCATATGTCCCATTCGATACGATTTTTTGCAGCTTGAAATTTCCTTCTGTGATGGTTCCGGTTTTGTCCATAACTACAGCGCCCAGATTTCCAAGAGCCTCAATGGATACACCACCTTTGAATAAGATCCCTTTTTTGGATCCGGAACCGATTCCGGAAAAAAATGCAAGAGGGACGCTCAGCACCAGTGCGCATGGGCAACTCATAACAAGGAAGGTAAGGGCAGTGTACACCCAGTAATTCCAGTGCCCTGTAATAAGAGAAGGAATTACAGCAGTTGCTATAGCTAAAAATACTACAAGAGGTGTATAAACTCTGGAGAATCGCGTGATAAAACGATCAATTTTCGGTTTGTTTGCCGCTGCATTTTCTACGGCATCAAGGATCCGGCTTACCATAGACTCTTCCAAAGGCTTTTCCACACGAATGATCAATTGTCCGGAAGTATTTACACAGCCGGAAGTGATATCATCACCAGCTTTGACTGACACAGGCACAGGTTCACCGGTAATCGGTGAGGTGTCCAGACGGCTTTCCCCTTCTACGATCACTCCGTCCAGAGGAATTCGGTCACCGGGACGAATCAACAGCAGATCGCCGACGTGGGCATCCTGAGCGGGAATCACCTGAATCTGATCTTCGTTAAGCCGATTGACAACTTCCGGACGCATGTCAACAGCATTCATAATCTGGCTTCGACTTCTGTCTACTGCTTTGTGTTCAAAATATTCACCGACTCGATAGAAAAGCATGACACCTACCGCTTCCGGAAATTCTTGAATTGCGAAAGCACCGAGTGTTGCAATACTCATGAGAAAATTTTCATCAAAAATTTGTCCATGCAGTATATTTCTTCCGGCTTCCATGAGGATTGGTCCGCCTAAAATCAGGTATGCAATGACATAAACGGGAAGAGTTACAAACATCTGAAATCCCAGATGCTCAAGACTCGCTCCCGTGATTAATAGTACGGCTCCGATCAAAATAACGATTAAGTCTTTTTGATCACTGGAAAGTGATCGGTGAGAATCAGCAGTTCTGGTTTCTGAAGGAGCGTGCGATTTATTTTCATGTGAGGTATCTTTTTCAATAACCTGAACCTGAGATTCTATGGAAGAACAGATTTTTCGAATCTCAGGAAGATATAAGTCAGGATTTTTTGCAGTTATACGGAGCTGTCTGGTGGCAAATGTAATCGTTGCACTGAAAATTCCATCCAGTTCAGCAATTTGTGCTTCCATTTTGGAAGCACAGTTGGCACATCCAAGGTTCTCAAGCAGATATGTTTTTGTCTGATATACACCGGAGACATTTTCTTGTCGTGGAGTTACTTTTACCTGTGATTCAATCGAAGAACAGATATTTTGAATCTCAGGAAGAAGTTTCTGTGGATCATCAGCAGACAGGCGAAGCTGTCTGGTAGCAAAAGTAATTGTAGCAGAGTATACACCGGGCAGTTCCCGGATTTTTTGCTCCATCTTGGAAGCACAATTGGCACATCCCAGATTTTCCAGAACAAATACTGCTTT
>JBJFCH010000147.1:3728-54411 GCA_051888835.1 Oliverpabstia sp.
TGATCGTGACCGCAGCCACAGGAGTCATCATGTTTATGGAAAAATGGTTGAAGTTTTAAATGATAAAGATTATTCATGCAGAGTGTCCCTCCTCATATTCAAATAAACATATGAATAACTGTTCATATGTTTATTTAATCACGGACTGAGAGAAATGTCAATATAAAATACAAAGAATTTAGAAGGAGATTGTATCATTGACAAAATGCACAAATGATATTCGGGTCAGTATTAGTCTAAATGCTGAAAATATATTTCTTCCAGGAAAAGATATTACGAAGAAAATAAAAAAATGGTAAAATAAAAATACTATGAACAGGAGGGATAGCATGCTGCAGCAAGGTGAAATGGTTGTATATAAATGCAGAGGAATGTTTCAGGTGAAAAAAGTAGGAAAACTGGATTTCTCATATATTGACAGAAAAAAAGAATATTATACACTTCATTCTGTAGAGGATGAGAAAGAAACAGTATATGTACCGGCAGAAGACAGTGAAGCGATCCGTCGTCCCATGAACAAAGAAGAAGCTCTGAAGCTGATTCAGGAGGCAGCAGATGCTGAAGTTTTATGGGTTCCAAATGAAAAATTACGTGAACAGGAATATCGCCAGTGTATCTCCAGTTATGAGCCAAAAGAATGGATCAGGATTTTAAAAACCCTATATCAGAGAACAAAAAAAAGAGGTTCTATAACCAGTATGGACAAAAAGTATCTGCAGGTAACGGAAAGAGCACTGTATAGTGAACTTGCGTATGCACTGGGGATTCCAATCAATGAAGTAGAAAGTGTTTTATGGAAGAAAAAGTAATAAAAAAAGATTTCGTATCTTCGTATACGGAATCTTTTTTTCTGGTGTTGGGAAGAATAGCATGATATAATGAGCACAGAGTGCGAGTTATATCATTGCGCATAATCGATTTTCTGCGGAACCGCAGAAAATCGCTGCGCATCCTCACGGAGTGTATCATGTCCTCAGGACATGATATAATGAGCACAGAGAAAAAAAACACATATCACATACTGCATTTTACTAAGCAGATGAGGAAGAGAGGCTACGAGTGGAAAAGAGAATTATTCAAGTGGATGAAAAAGTACCTGTAAAAATGTTGATACCCTTAAGTATTCAGCATATGTTTGCTATGTTTGGTGCTTCTGTACTGGTTCCGTTTATTTTTGGAATCAATCCGGCGATTGTGCTGCTGATGAATGGTGTGGGTACGTTACTGTTTATCTTCATTACTAAAGGCAAAGCACCGGCATATCTGGGCTCAAGTTTTGCGTTTCTGGCACCGGCCGGTGTTGTCATAGCAAAATACGGTTTTGAGTATGCGCAGGGCGGATTTGTAGTAGTTGGTCTTTGCGGTTGTATCTTGGCATTTATTATTTACAAATTTGGAACAAAATGGATCGATATTGTTCTTCCGCCGGCAGCTATGGGACCTGTTGTGGCTCTGATTGGACTGGAACTGGCTGGTTCTGCAGCAAGTACAGCAGGGCTTGTTGGTGTGGAAAAAATAGAGATGAGCAATGTGATCGTATTTCTTGTGACATTAGGAGTGGCAATCTTCGGTCAGGTGCTGTTTCGTGGATTCCTTTCGGTAATCCCGATTTTGATTGCCATTATTGCCGGATATGTTGCATCGGCTTTTTGTGGAATCCTTGATTTTACTGATGTAGCTCAGGCATCCTGGTTTGCGCTTCCGAACTTTCATCTTGCAAAGTTCAATGCACAGGCTATTCTGACGATTCTTCCGGTAGTACTGGTTATCGCATCGGAACATATCGGGCATCAGATCGTCACAGGAAAAATTATTGGCAGAGATTTGATCAAGGATCCGGGACTTCACCGTTCAATTTTTGCGGATAATTTTTCAACGATGATTTCAGGTTTGATCGGATCTGTTCCTACAACCACTTATGGAGAGAATATCGGTGTTATGGCGGTTACGGGTGTTTATAGTGTGCAGGTAATCGGAGGAGCCGCATTGATTTCCATCCTGATTTCTTTCTGTGGAAAACTGTCCGCATTGATCAGTACAATTCCGGGACCTGTTATTGGTGGTATTTCCATTTTGCTTTATGGAATGATCGGAACATCCGGATTACGAATTCTGGTTGACAATCAGGTAGATTATGGAAAATCCAGAAATCTTACACTTACCTCTGTTGTTTTTGTTGTTGGGCTTTCAGGATTGTCCCTGAATCTGGGTAATGTACAGTTGACCGGTATGGTTCTTGCATGTGTAGTAGCCATGATTTTGAGTTTGGTTTTCTATTTACTGGATCGTTTCCATCTGACAAATGATCAAGAATAAGTAAGGAAAAATGAGGAAGTAAATTCACATAGTATTCTCTATTTACTTGCAAAAAATGTCTATTAATGGTAGACTGAATAAAACAGAAAACTTATAAGCGGAGGATACATAGATGAAAAAATTAGCAGTAAAAAAGGGTTCCACCTGTATGGCATGTCTGGAATGCGTAAGAGCATGTTCCATGAGTTTTTACAAAGTATTTGATCCTGGAAAATCCTGTATTCAGATCGTAGAGAAGAAGAGTGGAGTAAAACCAATGACTTGTGTACAGTGCGGAAAATGTGCGCAGGCATGTGAAGCAGGAGCTATTACACAGAACGCAAAAGGTGTATACATGGTTAACAAAAAGCTGTGTACCGGTTGTGGCAAATGTGTGGAAGCCTGTCCATTTGGTTTGATGGTGAAAGCAGAAGAATCTCCGGTTTCTTCCAAATGTATTGCGTGTGGAATCTGTGCGAAAGCCTGTCCAATGGATGTACTTGAAGTAGTAGAAAAGTAATATTTCAGAAATGAGTATGAAAAATCCCGTGATTGTATGTTTTTTTGACAATACAGTCACGGGATTTTTTATCGTAGTGTGCCCGGTGATGGGAAGAACTTTATAGATAAGGAATTCCCGGAATTTCGGGATAGCTGCCCATAGCAATCAACAGTTCCAGTCCGATCTGTCGGGCAGTGAGTACGGATTCTTTTACTGCAGAGGCATCCCCGGAAAGTGCAAGAATCACTTCGTTTGAATGGCTGGTGCCAATACTGGGAGTCATATACCGGACAATTTTTACATTAGCTGCTTTCATGGCAGTATCAGCCATAACCAGACCGATGGCAGCAGGAGATCCCGCCATAAAACCAAAAGCCTGATTCTCTTCAGCAGAGAATGCTTTTGTCAGAACAGAACCGGCGCTGGCAGAAAAGGCAAATTCCAGGTGACCGGCTTCACTGATATAGAGTTCACCGGCATATTTATTTGTAAGTTCGAGGGAAAGCTGTATGGCATGGCGGACATCAGAGATATCCTGACCTCCCAGTACTACATAATTACCATGACCGCCCCAGCCTTTCGTGTCCCTGGGAAAATCAATGGAAAGGACTTCTGTGTTTGTTGCCTTCACAGCATCATCGATGGCAGTCAGCTGACCTGCGGCACCGGTACGGGAACTAAAGAGTCCAAGCGCATGATATTGGGTTCCTACATTCATGACCTGAAGCAGATCTTCATGAATACCGGAAATAACAAGACCGATCGTATCCAGAACGGCAGTGCCTACAAATTCTGTTCTTTTACAATTCATACTGATTGACCTTATATCCATAGTGTTTCTCCTTTTCAAATGCTGACCGACAAATGGAATGAACTTACGAATTATGTCGCAACCGACTTTTACCTCTTGTATCATCATATCAAAAACAATGGCATACCGCAAGAGATAAGGGGATTGAGTTTTTTGCAAATATCCGTTATACTGTGCAAAGAATCATGAAATATTCAGGAAAAGGAGAATGCTTTATGGAATTTAGAAAGACAGAGATAAAGACAATGGATATGAAACCGTTTGAAAAAATCGGTTCCCAATGGATGCTGATCAGTGCCCAAAAAGATGGAAAAGCAAACACAATGACAGCTTCCTGGGGTGGAGTAGGTGTTTTGTGGGGAAAAAATGTGGCAACCGTTTATATTCGCCCGCAGCGTTATACCAAAGAATTTGTGGATGCCAACGATACGTTTACCTTATCATTTTTTGACGGGAATTGCATGAAAGAACTGGGTTATCTTGGAAAAGTATCCGGAAGAGAGGAGAAAGACAAGATTGAAAAATCCGGTCTCCATGTGGAAATGGTAGACGGACAGCCGACATTTAAGGAAGCTTCTCAGGTACTGGTGTGCAAAAAACTTTATCACGATACTATAAAACCGGAAAATTTCTACGGAAAAGAAGAGGATGAAAAGTGGTATCCGGATAAAGATTACCATACGATGTATATTGCAGAAATTATTGCAGCATATGAAAAATAGGGCGGACAGGGGACAGACACGTGTCCAGTTTTTTGGGACACGTGTCTGTCCCAATGTCCGCCTGCCCTGTCCGCCTAGATTTCCCAGCGACCGGAAGCTCCGCAGGGAAGAATCAGCCCTGTCTGTGTGACCGGCAGACCAATCTCCTGAGATTCCACATGACCGCCGTATGATTTCAGTTCTGTGGCGATCATATAAGTGAGTACAGCAGGAGCAAGTCCTGTAGTATAAGAATTTACAAGGAAGAACAGTGGATGTTCACTAAGCAGCTGAGAACACAGTTTGATCAGAGGATGAATAGCCTCTTCAATCTTCCATATTTCGCCTTTTGGTCCCCGTCCGTAAGAAGGAGGATCCATAATGATGGCATCGTAATGATTGCCCCGGCGGATTTCCCGCTCTACAAATTTTACGCAGTCATCGACGATCCAGCGAATAGGGGCATCTTTCAATCCGGAAGAAACTGCATTCTCTTTTGCCCATGTCACCATACCTTTGGAAGCATCTACATGAGTGACGGCTGCTCCGGCAGCTGCAGCAGCCAATGTGGCACCGCCCGTATAAGCAAAAAGATTCAGCACTTTGACCGGACGACCGGCATTTTTGATTTTTTCTCCGAACCAGTCCCAGTTGGCAGCCTGTTCAGGGAAAAGACCGGTGTGCTTAAAACTAAAAGGCTTCAGGTTGAATGTCAGATTTTTGTAATGAATGGACCACTGCTCCGGAAGATCAAAAAATTCCCATTCGCCGCCGCCTTTTTTACTGCGATGATAGTGTCCGTTCATTTTGTGCCATCCGGGATGTTTTTTTGGGGTATCCCAGATTACCTGCGGATCCGGGCGAACTAAAATATATTTTCCCCATCGTTCCAGTTTTTCTCCATTTGAAGTATCGATCACTTCATAGTCTTTCCAATCGTCTGCTATCCACATATTTTATAGAAACCTTTCTGTAAGTATAATCACATGAGTTGCCCGACAAATGAGCCTGACATCGGTTTTTTCGTGCTTTGCACTCTCAAAATCTCTTGGTTCATCACATATACAATAGCATAGTCTTTAGGTGAAATTCAAGAGAGAATAAAATGCAGATATTTTGCTGAAATACACCTGAAATGTCGTTTTTGCAAGTTTAGGGTAAAAAAGTTGCATATTTTAGGGAAAATTTCTGCGTATATCCTGTGAAAATGCCGAAAATGCAGGTGTCTCTTGACATTTAGTCATATTCTACATAAAATAGCAGATAGCTGAGTTACAGCGGATAATGGATTAAATTATAATATATATAACAGACGACAGGAGGACCCCATGAAAGCTTATAGTCAATTAAGTAAAGAAGAATTATTGGCATTAAAAAATGATCTGGAAAAACAGTTTGAAGATGTGAAAGCCAAAGGATTAAAACTGGATATGTCCCGTGGAAAGCCTTCAAAGGCACAGCTTGACTTGAGTAATGGTATGATGGATATCCTGAACAGTCAGGTGGACCTGGTAAGCTCAGACGGTGTGGACTGCAGAAATTATGGTGTGATGGATGGAATCAGTGAGGCAAGAAAACTGTTGGCAGATATGTCTGAAGTACCGGAAAGAAATATTTTGATTTATGGTAACTCCAGTCTGAGTGTTATGTTTGATACAGTAGCACGTGCTATGACCCACGGAATTATGGGCAGCACTCCATGGTGCAAGCTGGATAAAGTAAAATTCCTCTGTCCTGTACCGGGATATGATCGTCATTTTGCAATTACAGAATATTTTGGTATTGAAATGATCAATATCCCGCTTCTTGAGACAGGTCCTGATATGGATATGGTTGAAAAGATGGTTTCTGAGGATGAAGCTATAAAAGGTATCTGGTGTGTACCCAAATATGCAAATCCGACAGGAATTTCCTATTCTGATGAAACCGTAAGAAGATTTGCTCATTTGAAACCGGCTGCAAAAGATTTCCGAATCTTCTGGGACAATGCTTACTCGATCCATCATCTGTACGATGATAAGAGAGATGTGATTCTGGAGCTTTTGAATGAATGTGTAAAAGCCGGCAATCCGGATATGGTGCTCAAATTTATTTCCACATCCAAAGTATCTTTCCCTGGTTCCGGTATTGCAGCACTGGCTGCGTCTGAAGCAAATCTGGAAGATGCAAAGAAATACATGAAAATCCAGACGATCGGTCATGATAAATTGAATCAGCTTCGCCATGTCCGTTTCTTCAAGGATATGCAGGGAATGTATGCACATATGAGAAAACATGCAGATATCCTTCGTCCAAAGTTTGAAAAAGTACTGGAAGTACTGGATAAGGAACTGGGCGGTCTGGGAATCGGAACATGGACAAGACCGCTTGGAGGATACTTCATTTCCTTCAATTCTATGGATGGCTGTGCAAAAGCGATCGTGGCAAAGGCAAAAGAAGCAGGACTGGTTATGACTGGAGCAGGTGCTACGTATCCATATGGAAACGATCCGAAAGACAGCAATATCCGAATTGCACCTTCTTTCCCGACTGTGGAAGAACTGGGAGTGGCTGCTGAGATTTTTGTTCTCAGTGTTAAGCTGGTAAGTATTGATAAGTTATTAAATGCATAAGGTAAAAGTAAAAGAGTGCGGTCAGTTTTGCAGCACTCTTTTTTCTGTGTGTAAATAAAAGTTTCTTACTTTTTTCTAAATATCTTTACCCTGAAAAAAAACGGTGATAGAATAAAAAGGTATAATAATAAGGGATATAAAGTATTAAGAAAGTAAGGGAGTATGTATGGCAAAAAAAAGAGGCAAAAGAAAGTCGAAGGCTAGGAAGGTCATTCTGGGTGTTCTGTTTGCTTATGTCCTGATTGTGGGGATCGGATACCTTGGGGTATCGTATTTCTTTTCCAGTCACTTTTTAAAAGGGACGACAATCAACGGAATTGACTGCAGCAGTATGACAGCGGAACAGGTGAAGGAAAAGATTCAGGAGGAAATAGGAGAATACAAGCTTCGGATCACGGAGATTGACGGAAAGACAGAGACTATTTCCGCATTGCAGATTGAGCTTACCTATGTGGATGATAACAAAGTGGATGAACTTCTGGAGGCACAGAATAATTGGAAATGGATCAAATCTATTTCTAATAAAAGTACTTATGAACTTGCTGCCAACACTACATATGATAAAAGTTTAATAGATGGAATTCTGGATGATCTGAGCTGCTTTCAGGAGGAGAATATTGTTAAACCTGTAGATGCCTGTCTTCAGGATAATGGAGAAAGTTATGAGATCGTTCCGGAGGTCGAGGGAAATCAGCTGGATCGTGAGAAAGTAAAAAACTGTATCATTGAAGCAATCGACAACGGAAAAACGGAGATCAATCTGGAAGAGCTGGGATGCTATCTGAAGCCGACGATATATCAGGATGATGAATCACTGATAGCCGAGAGAGATACCCTGAACAAATATCTCCAGACAAATCTTACATATGATTTTGGTGACCGGACAGAGACAGTGGATGCTTCTGTAATCAAAGAATGGCTGATGGAGGATGAAAATGGTCAGTGGATCATCGATAGAACCAAAGTAGAAGAATATGTACAGCAGCTTAAGTACAAGTATGATACCTTTGGACTGACCCACGAATTTACCACTTCTGCCGGAAATAAGATTACACTGAAAGGTGGAGATTATGGCTGGGTGATCAAAAAACAGGCAACGGCAGATGCTTTGGCACAGGCAGTGGAAGAGGGGCAGACCGGAACAATAAAACCAGAGTATTTGTATGAAGCAAAATCAAGAGATACGAATGATATCGGTGATACATATGTAGAAATCAGTATCAGCGAACAGCGTATGTGGTGTTATAAAGATGGAAATTTGATTGTCGATACACCGGTTGTGACAGGAAATGTATCAAAAGGTTATGATACTCCATCCGGAAGTGTATGGGCTATTGATGCGAAAAAGCAGGACGCTGTTTTGAAAGGAGAAGGATATGAACAGCCGGTTACGTACTGGATGCCGTTTGTTGATAATGTAGGAATTCATGATGCGGATACCTGGCGTTCCGAGTACGGTGGTGAGATTTATAAGACCAATGGATCACATGGTTGTGTAAATACCCCAACGGCAAATGCAGAGAAAATATTTAATGCGGTTGAAATTGGTACACCGGTTATTGTATACTGATGAGGAGTAATTTAAGAGAGATTACACTGCGAGGATGTAGTATATGAGAACCGCTGCAGATACTTCCAGCGGGAAGAATCTGCGGTGGTTCTCTTTTTACATCATGAAAGAAGAGAAAGCGAGGGAGATGACATTATGAAAATAGTAGTTCTGGCAGGAGGAACCAGCACGGAGAGAGATGTATCAATTGTGTCAGGAACAGAAGTATGTAAAGCACTTCGCTCAAAAGGACATCAGGCAATCCTGATTGATGTTTTTTTTGGAAAAGAGGGAATAGATCCAAATAACGCTTTTCCTCAGGAGTATGATATAGAGAAAGAAGTAGAATATATCAAAAGCTTTAACTGTAAAGTTAAAGGAGCAGTTGCGGCAAAAAAGGAGTTTTTCGGACCGGGAGTCCTTGCTGTATGTAAAGCAGCGGATGTGGTATTTTTGGCACTTCATGGAGCGAATGGGGAAGACGGAAAGGTGCAGGCAGCGTTTGATCTGTATCATATTCCTTATACGGGGACCGGTTATCTGAGCAGCGCCATGGCCATGGATAAGGGAATTACGAAAAAAATGTTCAGTATCAGCGGGGTACCCACACCAAAAGGAATCGAACTGCAGAAAGGTAAATGCAGCAGGAATCTGGCGGATTATGGGATGGACTTCCCTGTAGTAGTGAAAACCTGCTGCGGTGGTTCCAGTGTGGGTGTATATATCACTCATAACCAGAAAGAATATGAGGAGGCTCTTGAAGGGGCATTTTCCTACGAAGATCAGGCAGTAGTGGAAGAGTATATCCGGGGAAGAGAATTTTCTGTAGGTGTTGTGGATGGAAAAGCATATCCGGTAATCGAGATTGCACCGGTAGAAGGATTTTATGATTATAAAAACAAATATTCTGCAGGTGCTACCGTGGAAACATGTCCGGCAGTACTGACAGAGGAGCAGACTCTTCGGATGCAGAAATATGCGGAAGAAGGATGCAGGGTGCTGGGAATCGAAGGATATGCCCGACTGGATTTTCTCATGAAAGAGAACGGAGATATGTATTGCCTGGAAGCAAATACCTTGCCCGGTATGACACCGACCAGTCTCTTGCCGCAGGAGGCCGCAGCTCTGGGAATTGATTATGCTTCTCTGTGCGAAGAACTGATCCGGATTTCATTGAAAAGATATGGAGAGGAAGAATAATGAAAAATCTCACATTGGAACATATAGCACAGGCCTGCAGTGGTGTTTACTGTGGACCGGAAGATAAAAAGGATCGTTGTGTGACATCCATTACATCGGACAGCAGAAAAGCAGAAGAAGGATGTCTGTTTGTACCGATTCCGGGAGCAAGAGTGGATGGACATGATTTTATTCCTCAGGTGATGGAAGAAGGTGCTTTGGCAACATTATCTGAGAAACCGTTGGAAGGAGCGGACTTCCCTTATATCCGGGTAGAATCGTCTCTCCAGGCAGTAAAAGATATTGCAGCATATTATCTGGAACAATTGCAGATTCCTGTAGTAGGAATTACGGGAAGTGTGGGAAAAACAAGTACAAAAGAGATGATCGCTGCTGTACTGTCACAGAAGTTCCGGGTGCTGAAGACCCAGGGAAATTTTAATAATGAACTGGGATTGCCGCTTACTATATTTCGGCTGAGAGATGAGGATGAGATCGCAGTATTGGAGATGGGCATTAGTGATTTTGGTGAAATGCATCGCCTTGCAGCCATTGCTAAGCCCAATACATGCGTGATTACAAACATCGGAACCTGTCATCTGGAAAATCTGGGTGATCGGGATGGGGTTTTGAAAGCTAAGACAGAAGTTTTTGAACATTTACAGAAAAATGCAGCCGTAATCCTAAATGGCGATGATGACAAATTGGCAACTGTGAAAGAAGTGCAGGGAAAATCACCGGTATTTTTTGGAATGGATTCGTCCCACCCTGTTTATGCGGATCAGGTGGAGAGCAGAGGGTTAAAAGGAATCTCCTGCAGGATTCACACCCCGGAAGGTTTCTTTTCCGTGGTAGTACCGATTCCGGGCCAGCATATGGTATATAATGCCTTGGCGGGAACGGCAGTGGGGCTGACCTATGGAATGAAACTGGAAGATATCAAAAAAGGGATTGAAAGTCTCCAACCGGTCAGCGGTCGTTTTCATATCATTGATACAGAGAAATATACGATTGTTGATGATTGTTATAATGCGAATCCCATGTCCATGAAAGCTTCTCTCGGAATCCTGAAGGATGCTCTGGGAAGAAAGGTGGCTGTTCTGGGAGATATGGGAGAATTAGGAAAAGAGGAAGCAGCGCTCCATGGTGAAGTGGGAACTTTTGCGGGAAACAGCGGAATTGATCTGTTGGTTTGCGTAGGTGAACTGTGTACTTATATGGCACAGGCTGCGAAAGATGCAGCGCAGGCAGCAGGAAATCCGCTTCAGGTATTACATCTTAGAAGTCTGGAAGAACTTCTCAAAGAATTGCCTGAGTTGCTGCGTGAAGGAGACACTGTATTGGTAAAAGCATCACATTTTATGCATTTTGAGGAAGTGGTGGATGCACTGCAGAAATGATGAAAATAAAATGAGAGGTACGAGTAATGTATACACCAGATGAAAAACGATATCAGACAATGAAATATAATCGCTGCGGAAAAAGTGGTCTAAAACTACCCACTGTGTCTTTGGGGTTCTGGCATAATTTCGGAGATACCGGAGTATATGAAAATATGCGTCAGCTCTGTTTTACGGCATTTGATCATGGAATTACTCATTTTGATCTTGCCAACAACTATGGTCCGGAACCGGGAAGTGCAGAGTGCAATCTGGGCAAAATATTGAAAGAGAATTTTTCTGTCTATCGTGATGAACTGATTATCAGCACGAAAGCGGGATACGAGATGTGGTCAGGGCCTTATGGAGACGGCGGAAGCAGAAAATATCTTCTGGCAAGTCTGGATCAGAGCCTAAAGCGTATGCAGCTGGATTATGTGGATATATTCTATCATCACAGAATGGATCCGGAGACTCCACTGGAAGAAACAATGAGTGCCCTGGATCAGGCGGTAAAAAGTGGAAAAGCTTTGTATGCGGGATTATCTAATTATGATGGACCCACTATGGAGAGAGCATGTGAGATTTTGAATGATCTGAAGTGTCCTTTTGTGATCAACCAGAATTCTTACAATATTTTTAATCGAACCATTGAACAGAATGGTTTGAAAAAAATGGCAGAGGAAAAAGGCAAGGGAATCATTTCCTTCAGCCCTCTTGCACAGGGAATGCTGACAGACCGCTATCTGAATGGAATTCCGGCAGACAGCCGTGTGGTGACAGATGGTCGTTTTCTGAAAAAAGAGCAATTCACAGATGAGAAAATCACACAAATTCGCCGATTAAATGAATTGGCAGCAGAACGTGGAGAAAGCCTTGCACAGATGGCACTGAAGTGGGTTTTGAAAGATCAGGCAGTAACCAGTGTCCTCGTTGGAGCCTCCAAACCGGAACAGATACTGGAAAATCTGAAAGTACTGGACAGTGCGCCGTTCACCGAAGAAGAACTGAAGAAAATAGATGAAATTTCGATCGACTGAATTTTGAAACGTGGGGGCGTACAAAAAATCGAGTAGTCCGTTTTAGATGCAGGTCGTTCCCCCTTAGCTAATCGCTAACTCCGACTAAGACACTCCGGAGAGCCGTCGTGCCTTAGTCGGAGTTAACAGTTAGCTGAAGGTGAGCGGCCTGACATTGATTTGCAGGACATACTATTATAAGCCTGATTACTTTATTAAGTTCTCATTCTTTTTCAACGTTTCTAATATCACATTTCTTGTATATTTTCCAATGAATTTTTTATCTTCTTTTGACAACTCAGACGGTATGATCGGTTTGCAGTATTCGATCACCACATGTGTCTTTTTGATCTTTGGAAATTGTTTCTCAAAAATAGAGCAGGTATTGTTCATTGCAATCGGTATGATGGGACAATTGGTTCTGGTGGCCAATTTAAAGCTGCCCTCATGAAATTCCATGAGATCCAGATCGCTCTCCGAACGGTTACGGGTTCCTTCCGGGAAAATACAGATGGAAATACCGGATTTAATTTTTTCGATACCTTCCAGAATGGTTTTCATTCCTTTTTTGATGTCCTTTCGGTCAAGGAAGAGGCAGTGCAGATAGCGCATCCAGTTGGAAAGAAGCGGTATCTTTTCCATCTCAGCCTTTGCTACATAACCGGTCAGCCGAGGACAACGGGTGTAGGTAAGAAGAATATCAAAGAAACTCCGGTGATTACCTATATAAAGAACAGCCTGATCTTTGGGGACATTTTCTTCACCGATCACAGTGACTTCTACCCCTGTAATCCAGAGAATAAATTTAAAAACAGTCTGGATGATCCGTAGAGAACTGATATCTTTGGCATATGGATTAAATTTGCCTATGATCCATTCCACAATCAAAATCGGGATGGACAAAATCAGATATCCCACAACGCAAATACAAATTAATATAAATCGTATCATAAGTACCTCCCGTGCCTGATAAGCTAACTGTCTAAAATCATTATGAGTTGCCTGACAAATGGGATGAGACTACGTATTTCTCCGTGCTTTGCACACGCAAAATCCGAAAAACATTCGGAATTCGCCCTATTTGGGCTGCTTTCTCATATTTTTACGATTCCCCAAATCTTTTGCCCCCATGATTGACCCTAGCATCATCATTATACAGGAATGTTTGCAAAAAATCCACATAAAATAATAGCGATAAACAGGAAGGAAGAGCTATGGGAAAAAGGCTGTCATTTGTCTTTTTGATTACGCTGCTGGCTTTTTGTATTGTGGGATGCAGCGTGATAAAGAAAAAGACAGGGGAGGAGAAAAAAGTGGACTATACGGTGGTTAAAAAAGAAGAATTGCCTCCGGAAGTCAAAAAGGTAATTGAAATAAAAAAGCAGGAAGAATTTCAGATGTCTTATCAGTGTGAAGGTGAACTCTATCTGCTGAGAGGGTATGGGATTCAGAGTACGGGAGGATATAGTATCCAGGTTGAATATGTGACAGAAAACAATGAGGAAATTCATATAAAGACAAAGCTGGTGGGACCTGAATCGAGAGAAGAACAGAAAGATGCCATATCCTGCCCATATATTGTGGTAAAAATAGAGAAAAGAGATAAGAAGATTATTTTTGATTGAGGAGGAAAAAAAGTTGGAGTTAGTAAAAAAGACAATTCAGATGCTGCGGACCAAAAGCGAAGCATCCAATCAGCTTACCTTTGACGAGGATTTTAATGTACCGGACAATAAACCGGATATCAGCCGGATGATACAGAAAAAAGGAGAGATTAAGATTGAAGAAGTACAGGTAAATGAAGGAAAAGCTCTTATTAACGGAGCTTTGCATTTCCGTCTTTTGTATGTGGCAGATACGCCGAGAAAACAAATCTGCAGTATGGAAGGGAAACTTCCGGTTTCGGAAACACTTCATTTAAAGGGACTAAAAAGTGGAGATAAGGTTTGTCTGAAATGGGAAATTGAGGATCTTACACTTCATGTGATTAATTCCAGAAAATTAAATATAAAAGCCATCGTTGGTTTTCAGGCTTCGGTGGATGAACAGATAGAATTACAGTTTCCAACAGAAGTGAAAGAACAGCCGGATCTGTCGGAGAAAAAAAGAAACGTCCGTGTGCTGGCTCTCGGAGTACATAAAAAGGATACGTTGAGGAAAAAGGAAGAAATTACACTTGCTTCCAATAAGCCAAATATCCATGATATTTTATGGAGTGATATTGAAGTAAGAGGCATGGATCTGCGAGCTGATGAGGGAAAGGTGACGGCAAAAGGAGAGTTATTTCTTTTTGTTTTATATGCCGGAGACGATGATACCAATCCTCTTCAGTGGCTGGAACAGTCGATTCCGTTTTCCGGTGAGGTGAATTGTACAGGATGTACGATGGATATGATACCTTATATTGGTACATCAATTCTTCAAACGAATCTGGAAGTAAAACCGGATGCTGATGGGGAAGAACGAGTTTTGCAGGCTGATGTGGTATTGGAACTGGATATGAATATTTTTAAAGAGGAGACGGATACTATACTGATGGATGTGTATACACCCAAGAAAGAATGTATTCCGATAAGAAAAGAGGAAATGTTGGAACAGCTTCTGGTAAAGAATGATTCCAAATGCCGGGTAAATGACAGAATTCCTGTACAGGAAGCCAGAGGAAAAATTTTACAGATCTGCCATAGTGAAGGTACTGTCAAAATGGATGAAGTCAGTATTGAAGAAAATGGAATCCGGGCAGTAGGAATTATTCAGGTAAGGATTCTTTACAGTATCAGCGACGACGATATGCCATTTTATTCTATGGAAACAGCGATACCGTTTACTCATGTGATTGAAGCGGAGGGAATCGGAAAAGATTGCGCGTACCGTTTGCAGGCAGAAATGGAACAGCTTTCAACTATGATGCTGGATAGCAATGAAATCGAGGTAAAAGCAGTGATGAATCTGAATGCTCTGGTACTTCGTCAATGGAGAGAAAAGCTGATTACAGACATTCAGGAAAAAGAGCTGGACATGGAGAAACTGGAACAAATGCCGGGTGTGGTGTGTTATATTGTACAGCCGGAAGATACACTGTGGGATATTGCAAAACGATTTTATACAACGGTAGATTCTATCCGTGAACTGAATGAATTGGGAGAGGAAGAGCCGCGACAGCAGCAGCCTCTTCTGGTGGTGAAAAAGGCGGATAATTAGTAAAAAATGCTAGAAATCCAGAAAAAAGTAAGGTTGCTTTTTTAAAAAAAGAAGAGTAAGATGAATATGAACGGATATTGTATACAAAGTACATAAGAATATATTTTTATCACAGAATACAAAAGAAAAGCAAAACAGGAGGAGAACGTATGAAGTTGAGAGCATATGCAAAGATTAATCTGGGGCTTGATGTTCTTAGAAGAAGAGAAGACGGATATCATGATGTAAAAATGATTATGCAGACCATTCAGATGTACGATATGTTGGAAATGGAAAAATCAGAGCAGCCAGGTATTCATCTTACAACAAATTTGAGTTATATTCCGGTAAATGAGAATAATCTGGTATATAAGGCAGTAAAACTGTTGATGGATCAGTATGGGATCGAAGAAGGGGTAACGATCAGTCTGAATAAGTTTATTCCGGTTGCGGCCGGCATGGCGGGAGGAAGTTCCGATGCAGCAGCAGCCCTGGTGGGAGTAAACCGAATGTTCCAGCTGGGCCTTACCAGGCAGCAGCTGATGGAACTGGGAGTAAAAATCGGAGCCGACGTTCCCTATTGTGTGATGAGAGGGACAGCGCTGGCGGAAGGAATCGGAGAAAAACTCACAGCGCTGCCTCCTATGCCTCAATGCTATGTGTTGATTGGAAAACCGGGAATCAGTGTATCAACAAAATTTGTATATACAAATCTGAATCTGGGACCGGATACCCATCATCCGGATATTGATGGTATGATTCAGGCGCTGCAGGATAACGATTTGTACGGTATTACGGACAGGATGGAAAATGTGCTGGAAAACGTGACGATTCCTGCATATCCTGTGATTGAGACAATCAAGGATCATATGAAAGCCCATGGCGCTGTCAATGCCATGATGAGCGGAAGCGGTCCGACTGTATTCGGAATCTTTGATGATAAAGAAAAAGCAGAATATGCATGTGAAAAGCTAAAAGAAAGCATGCTGACAAAACAAACCTTTTTAACAACTGTTTTTAATAATGGAGGAACGCCAGATGACAAGTGATTTTCACGTTAATATGAATGAATATCTGCCACTTCGAGACGTAGTATTTAATACACTGCGGCAGGCAATTTTGAGAGGAGAGCTGAAACCGGGAGAACGGCTGATGGAGATTGCTCTGGCCAATCGGTTGGGAGTAAGCAGGACACCTGTACGGGAAGCAATTCGGATGCTGGAACTGGAAGGACTGGTAATCATGATTCCCAGAAAAGGAGCACAGGTTGCGCAGATTACGGAACAGGATCTGAACGATGTGTTGGAAGTACGGCTGGGACTGGAAGAACTGGCTGTGAGATTTGCCTGTGAAAGAATTACAGATGAAGAAATCAAAGAACTGGGATTGGCTGTAAAGGAATTTGAGAAAAAAATGAAAGAAGATGATCTGTCTGCTCAGGCAGAAGCAGATGTAAAATTTCATGAGATCATCTATGGTGCTACCCATAACAGGAGACTGGTACAGATCATCAACAATATCCGGGAACAGATGTATCGTTATCGAATCGAATATCTGAAAGATGTGGAAAGCAGAAAAACACTGGTGAAAGAACACTATGAAATATGTGATGCACTGAAACACCGTGATGTAGAAAGTGCAGTGGAAAAAATGTGTATTCATATCAAGAATCAACAGGAGGCAATTCGGCGGAGTCTGGAAAATGAGTAAGAAATAAAAGAATAATTACACAAATTTCGGGATATCTTAATGGGGGCAAAAGCTTTTGAGCCCAACATTACTTGACAAATGGGAGGCGAGAATATTGAAAACAGAGGTTTCCCCGAAATTAAGTGTAAATGAATCGTGGTTCCGCAGTCGCTGTGAAGGGTGTGACGATATCAAATTACGCCCCATGCATTTGGGTGACAGAGGCCAGGTGGCATGTCTGGCGGTTTATGTGGAAGCGGCAGTCAGTAATCTGATGCTGGAAGAATCCATGTTGGGACGCTTAATCAATCAGCTTCGTGAAATGTCTGAAAGAGAGCTCATAGAATGTCTGGAACAGGATGCGCTGGGGATTTCAGATGCATTTCCATTGGATACACTGGAAGATGGGTTACGGGGAATGCTTGCCGGCAATTTGATTCTGATTATTAACGGATTTAATAAAATCCTGAAGATCGGCAGTAAAGGCTATCCCGGGAGATCTGTATCGGATGCGGAATCAGAGAAAGTGCTGAGAGGTTCTAATGAAGGTTTTTGTGAATCTGTAAAGCAAAATACAGCATTGATCAGAAAAAGAATCCGCAGTACCGGTCTGAAAGTTGAAGAAATTTTCATGGGAGAACGATCGGATACGGTAACTGCAATCCTGTATATGGAAGAACTGGCATATCCGCAGATATTGGAAAAGCTCAAAACGGCACTGGAAGCATATGAGATTGATGGGGTACTTGACAGTGGAATCTTGGAGCAGCTGGCGGAAGAAAACTGGATTTCTCCGTTTCCTCAGTTTCAGACTACTGAGCGGCCCGATCTGGCTGCAATGGAACTTCTGGAAGGGAGAATTGTGATTCTGAGTGATAATTCACCTGTAGCGTTGATTGTCCCGGCAGTATTGAATGATTTTATGAGAGTCAGTGAAGATCGATACAATCGGTTTGAAATTGCTTCGTTCCAGAGACTTATCCGTTATGCAGCTATGATTTTTGCGGTTATGCTTTCCGGCACATATCTGGCAGTGACAGGATTTCATACGAGTATTCTGCCAACGAATCTGCTTCTTTCCTTTGCAGAAGCCAGGAGGGGAGTGCCGTTTCCCGGGCTTCTGGAGGTTCTGTTTATGGAATTGGCCTTTGAGCTGATACGGGAAGCGGGGGTACGTATGCCGGGACCGTTGAGCGGAACCATTGGAATTGTGGGTGGTTTGATCATCGGGGATGCAGCTGTCAGTGCAAATCTGGTAAGTCCTATGGCTGTGGTGGTCGTTGCTTTGAGTGCACTTAGCTCCTTTGCGGTTCCCAATGAAGAGTTTGCGGCTGCTTTTCGTATTATAAAATATGGCTTTATCCTTTTGGGAGGAACCCTGGGAATGTTCGGAATTGTGGCAGCTGCCTATCTTCTTCTGGGACATCTGTCCGGGCTGAGCAGTTTTCAGATTCCTTATCTGATGCCTTTTACAGGGAAAGGAGTGCAGGAATACCGGGGAGAAAAAGATTCCGTCTTTCGTGGTCCTTTACGGACGATGAAATATCGCCTTATCTATGCCCGGAGAGATCAGAGAATACGACTCAGAAAGAAAAAGGAGGAGCAGGATGTTTGCGGATAATCAGAGAATATCCGGTATACAGATGGAGCGGCAATTTTTTCTGGCATATCTTGGACCGGTGATTTTATGGATTGCTCCGCTTCTTCCGGGAAGACATGGAATTTTTGGTATTTTGACCGGGTCTGTCCTGTTGTGTATATGGGTGTTTTTTCTACTGCGACAGTCACATGTCTGCCGATATCCGGAAAAGTATTGGGGAAAGTTCATGAGTTGGGTGATTACACTCGTTTATGAAAGCTATCTGATTTTGACAGGAGGATGGCTGGCAGCTTCCATCGGAAAATTTCTGCAGGAATATATGATACAGGGAATCCCCGGATGGCTGCTCGTGGCTTTGGTTGTATTGACAGCGTTGTGCGGAAATGCGACTTTGCAGACACGGGGAAGATTTGCACAGACTGCCTGGCCTGTGGTGGGAGGAATCGTTTTTCTGATGTTGCTGCTTGCGGCATTTCAAGGGCAGGGAGGTTATGGACAGGAAGTGCAGCTTCAGCAGAATATGGCAAATGGGACAAGTATGGTGATTCAGGAAGAACCGACTTGGAACCGGGATATGATCTTTCAGACAGGCAGAAATGCAGTGATGTTTGTGTCTGCCCTTCTGGGAATTGTATTGATTCCGTTTGCACAGCCGGAATATGACAGTGTTGCAAAATCTGCCGATCATACAGGAATTCTATTTAAAATTATAGGGAAAACAGTCTTATGCACAGGTGCGATTATTGTTTTGCTGCAAGCTGTCTATGGAAATGCGGGTGCAGAGATATTGAAGTATCCGGTTTTGAATTTGATGGCTGGGGTGAGGATACCCGGAGGATTTATCAGGAGAATGGATATGATTTTTCTGGCGTTTCTTTTATTCTCACTTCTGTTTTCTCTGGGGAGTGTTTTTTTCTACAGCAACTGCATTGTTTCCAGAGTCAGAGGAAAAAAGGATAGGGGGATATTGGGAAGTGTCCCGGCGGCGGTACTTTGTTTTATTCTGGGAACGGTTGAATTTAGCGGCTGGTCCCTGATACAGGACTATATAAATATTGTTTTCTGTATCTATCTTCCGTTATTTTTAGCTTTGACATTCTGTAATGCTTTGTTGAGAAGGAGACCATATGGAAAACAGAAAAAACAGGTGTAAATTTTGGAAATCCTGCATTATGTCAGCGATAATAACGATTTTGATATCCGGATTGTCAGGATGTCAGATTGTAGAACCGGAAAAAAGAGCATTTCCGCTTGTGGTAGGTATTGACTGGCAACAGGGAGAGTACCAGATTTATCTGGGAATGGCACAACTTGCAGTCAGTACAGGACAGGGAAAAGAAGGGGGAGAAGATCAGCGAGGGGATGAAGAGGGAGCTCTTCTGCTTACAGGAGCTTCTCAGGAAGAAATTATGAAATTATATAATCAAACTCAGGAATTGTATCTGGACCCGGGACACGTACAGGCAGTGATTTTCGGAAATGGTATTCTGCGTGAGAAGGAACAAATGGTGCATGTACTGGAAAAAATGGAGACAGAAGTCAGTTTGGGAAACAGCGCCTATGTATTTGGAACGGAAGATATGAAAACAATCATGGAAACCAATGGGAATCAGGTGGAATCTCTGGGTAAATATTTGTCGGGAATTTATGAGAATCGGACAGAAGATAGTCATCCCATTACACTTTCACAGATGTATCGGGAACTTCACAATCAGGGGCGGATTCTGCAGATTCCCGAAATTGCCATGGATGGTGAGGAACTTATAATAGAAAAAAATGACGGAACTTCTTAAAAATCCGTTGAAAAAATGACGGAATAAACAGAAGGTAATCAGGCAATCCTCCAGATAGGATCGGATATCATTGCAGGATATTCGGAATAAGGAGGAGATAAAGTTGATAGTCAGATCGTCGAACGTTAGATTGTCAAAATGCAGGAAGAAAAAGTATTTTTATACAGCAGGAATATTGGTAATTTGTATTTGTATGGTAGTATTGGGTTCCCCGTCCCATAAAGAACAGGAAATACAAGAAAAGATAGCAGGAGAAATATTGAGATTCCGGGTTGTGGCAAACAGTGACAGTGTATCGGATCAGGAAACAAAACAAAAAGTTAAGAATGCTCTTCAAAGTGAATTGGGAAAAATTCTGGAGAATACAGGCAGTCTAGAGGTGACCAAAGAACAAATTCTGGGACAGATGGACAGAATTGATCAGACGGCAAAAACAGCTGCAGGTACGAAGCAAATAAAAGTATCTCTTACGGAAGATTGGTTTCCCCAACGTATATATGGAAAATATACATTTCCGGAAGGTGAATATGAGACATTGCGGGTAGAGATCGGAGAGGGAAAAGGGCATAATTGGTGGTGTGTCCTTTATCCCGGATTATGCTATGGAGATGCTGTTCATCCGGTGACAGATGAGGAAGGAGAGGAGCAGCTGAAAAAGGTATTGGATGAGGAGAGTTATGATTTCCTTTTGTATCCGGCAAAAACCAGAATTCGTTTTCGATGGTTTTGAGACTTGAATTCTTCTCCGGGAACGGTTAGAATGATAAAAAGCAATCATATTAACAGGATGGAGAAGAAAAATGAATATAGATTCCAATGCTCCCATTGGCGTGTTTGATTCCGGTATTGGCGGCCTTACGGTTGCAAGAGAAATTATGAGAAATTTGCCGATGGAGAAAATTGTATATTTTGGTGATACCGCCCGGGTGCCGTACGGAAGTAAATCAAAAGAAACAGTCATCCGATATTCCCGACAGATCGTACGTTTTTTACAGAGTCAGAATGTAAAAGCAATTGTGGTAGCCTGTAATACAGCCAGTGCACTGGCGCTGAGTACTTTGGAAAAAGAGATTGATATTCCCATTATCGGTGTGGTGAAACCGGGAGCTAAAGTGGCTGCCCGGACTACTATAAGTAAAAGAGTGGGAGTGATCGCTACGGAGGCTACGATTCACAGTGGTCTGTATACTGAGTTGATTCAGAAGATTGATCCCGAGATTTCAGTGGTGGGTCAGCCCTGCCCTCTTTTTGTGCCTTTGGTGGAAGAAGGATGGAGAAAAGATCCGATCACAGAGATGGTGGCACGCCGTTATCTGAAGGAACTGCAGAAACAGGATATTGATACGCTGATTCTTGGGTGCACCCATTATCCTCTGCTGAGGGGATTGATTGGAGAAATTATGGGAGACCATGTTCGGCTGGTGAATCCGGCATATGAAACATCTATGGCATTAAAGCAGCTTTTGACAGAGCAGAATCTTTTGAATAAGGGAAGTGTAGAGGAAGAATTTCCATATCTTTTCTACGTGAGCGATGCAGCTGAGAAGTTTAAAAGTTTTGCTAATTCTATTCTGCCATATGATGTGGAACGTACTAAGCAGATTAATCTTGAGGAGTACTAAAATATTATGACAAAAGAAGTACTGATACATATGAAGGGGCTTCAGGCCATCAAAGATATGCAGGGACAAGGGGAAGAACCCCTGGAACTGATTACGGCGGGAGAGTATTATTATCGCAATAAGACCCATTATCTTCTGTATGACGAAGTGATGGATGGCTTTACGGAACCGACTCATAATATGATAAAAATTCGTTCCGGTCTTATGGAAGTGAGAAAACGTGGAGTGGTGAATGTGAATATGATTTTTGAGAAAGATAAGAAAAATGTAGCATTCTACAAAACTCCGTTGGGAACGCTTGAGATGGACATCACAGCTACCCGGGTCATGATGGCCGAGACAGAAGAATGGATGGAAATTCAGGCTGAATATGCACTGGGAATGAATGGAAATGCTGTTGCGGACTGTGTGATGCAGATTCGCGTGACACCGAAAGGAAACAAAGAGGCTGCGAGGTTCTTTGCGTGAAGCAATCAACGTTCATACGTCTTCTATGATGCAAAAATGTATAAAAATTGCCGTATCAAAAAATGACACGGCAGTTTTTTTATTTCTGAGTTGTCTCTGCGGCCTTCAGAATTTTTCTTTTCATTCGCTTGAAGAAGCCGACTTTCTGAGGCGGAGTTGCCAGAGGACCCCGTACTCCCCGTACATCTGTGATATAGATACCGCTTACGGTTGCTTTCACTTCTTTTTTTACCGGAATCAAATCGTAAACTTTTTCATCTGCTACAAGTACCATGATCCTTGGTCCGATTTTTGCTTTTACGATGGGCAATTTGGAACGGCGCATTAGCCTTGGTGTTTGGTCGATGACCATCTGTGGCAATCCGGAATCTTTAATCGGTAAACGCTTTTTGTCAATGATCAGCATCGTCGTCGTCTGCTTTGCGGCTTCGATCTGTTCCTGTCTCTCTGCCTGCTTCTTCTGTGCACGTTTTCCGAGAAAATAAAGAACTACCAGAACTGCGGCAAGGATGATTATAATAATCAATAATATCTGCCAGACTTTCATATTCTTCCTCCTGTGGTGAAATGGTTATTACGCTTTTTCCATTTTATCACTGAAACAGGGAAAAGGCAATTGGATTTTCCAGAAAAACAAAGAAGAATAACCCAGAATAAAACATGCGAATAAAATGAAAGAAAAAATATAGAAATAAAATGTAGCAATTAGACGGATTCATGGTATAATAAAAGTGATTGTCGATTATAGAGTACACAGAGGATGGATTGAGATATGAGTGAAGAGAAAAAAAGCAGCAAACCTCCTATGACTGAGGAGGAAAGACAGAAAAGAATAGAGAGATTACGCAGAGAGAGGCGGCGCAAGAGAAGGAGACAGGCTATGATCATGCGTGCAATTGTGCTGGGTGTTTTGATCCTGATCTTAGTCGGGGCGATCGTGCTGGTCTCTTTTCAGGTAAAAAGGTCAAAACAGAAAAAAGCAGAGGAAAAGGCACGTCAGGAAAAGCTGATCCAGGAAGAAGAGGAGAGAAACAGGCAGCGGAAAGAAGCGATTGCTGAAGCGGATGTTATGGCGATGGGATATGATTATGACGGTGCCATAGAACTTCTGCGTTCGCTTGAGAATTATGATCAGGATGCAGATATCATTGCAAAGATAGCTGACTATGAAGCAACCAAGTCAACTATGGTGGCTGTAAATATGGATGAGGTTACCCATATTTTTTATCATTCACTGGTGGTAGATCCGGAAAGGGGATTTGCCGGAGATGACAGCGCTGCAGCCGGGTTTAAACAATGGATGACAACTGTGGACGAGTTTAACAAGATCACACAGGCCATGTATGATAACGGATATGTTCTGGTGGATCTTCATGATCTGGTAAATCAGACTACAGATGAAGACGGCACCGTTCATTTTACGACCAATCAGATCATGCTTCCGGAAGGAAAGAAGCCATTTGTGCTTTCTCTGGATGATCTGTCCTATTATCACAGCTATGACGGACGAGGAACAGCTTCCAAGATGATCCTTGATGAAAACGGAAAGCCGACCTGTGAATATATCCAGGCGGATGGAACTACAGTGGTAGGTGCGTATGACTGTGTACCGCTTTTAGACCAGTTCCTGGAAGAACATCCGGATGGGGCTTATCATGGTGCCAGAGGAACGATTGCTTTGACCGGATACAATGGTATTCTCGGTTACAGAACAGATATTGCCTATAAGACAGGAGAGAATCTTACGGCAGATCAGCAGGCATGGCTGGATGATCATCCTGATTTTGACTGGGATAAGGAATGTGCGGAAGCAAAGAAAGTTGCAGAAGGAATGATTGCAGACGGCTGGAGATTTGCAAGTCACACCTGGGGACATATCAGAGTCGGTGATGCCAGTCTTGAATCTATAAAGACAGATACAGAGAAATGGATGAATTATGTGGCACCGCTTATTGGGGGTACAGATACTATTATTTTTGCTCATGGACAGGATCTGGCAGACTGGCATGATTATTCAGCAGACAATGAAAAGTTTGCTTATTTGAAAAGTCAGGGATTTAATTTCTTCTGTAATGTGGATTCTTCTCAGTACTTCCTTCAGATTCGTGATAATTATGTAAGACAGGGTCGAAGAAATCTGGATGGTTATCGTTTGTGGAATGATGTACACGGTGAGAAGAACAGAACCAGTGATTTGTTTGATGCTTCACAGATTCTGGATCCGGCCCGCACGGATATGCCGCCATTATAGGATTTAAGAATTGAAAGTACAAGAGAAAGGCAGAACCGGTGAGGAGCGACTGTGATCGCAGACGCTTTTCACCGGTCTCTGTTGCAGAATCAATATTCTTATCAGAAAATGATACGATTGAGGATGAAAAAATGAGTGAAACGAATGATCCCAAAGTGAGACAGGAGACACCGGAAGAGAGGGAACGGCGTCTCAGAAAACAGCGGCTGAGGCGGGAGGCACGAAGGAGAAGAAGGCGCAGAGCATTACTCATTCGGGGGGCTCTGGTAGTAGTTGCGGTCGTTCTGGTAATTGTTCTTGTAGTTTTAATTTCAGGAAGAAATCGAAAACATTCCGAAAAAGAGGAAAGTGAGAAAGAAAATGCGGAAATGCAGGAAGAGATTGCTCTGGAGACCGTGGATACCCAGAATGTACTTCATCTTTCTTTCCTTTCACTGATTGCAGATCCTGATACTGCATTTGGGCAGGAAAATGAACAGAATAGTTCTGTTCTGGATCAAAGCAGACTCACGGTAGATGAATTTAATCAGATCTTACAGCAGTTGTATGATCGCGGTTATATGTTGGTAAGTCTGACGGATCTGGCAGAGACCGGAGAGGAAGGGTCAATGACGGCAAAAGAACTGCAGCTCCCAAAGGGAAAGAAACCTTTACTTATTTCCCAGCGAAATGTCAGTTATGATCTGGAGTATTCCGGGCAGGGACTTGCATCCCGACTGATCCTGGATGATGATGGAAAAATTACCAGTGAGAAAATGCAGAGAGACGGAACAATGATAACGGGTGCATATGATATTGTCCCATGTGTGGATGCGTTTATAGAAGAACATCCTGATTTTTCACATAATGGTGCGAGAGGAATTCTTGGATTGACAGGATATAACGGCATTTTGGGTTATCGCACAGAAGAAGCACTGGCTTCCTCTGATGGAAATAAATATGCTTCAAAATATGGAGTGTTTGATACTGCTGAGGAAACAGAAGCTGTTAAGCCGGTAATTACTGCCTTGAAGAATGAGGGATGGATATTTGCGTGTAATGGATATGGCAATATAAGCTATGCATCCGATCTGGAAAAGGTTACGTCAGATATACAGCAGTGGAAAAATGGTGTGGAAAGCCTGTTGGGAGAGGTGAACATTCTGATTTATCCTTATGGGACAGATATTGGAGATGAAAGTGGCTATGGTTCGGATAATGAAAAATATATATATCTGAAAAATCAGGGTTTCTGTTATTTCAGTGCCATGAATATTGGAAGTTCGAAAACCCAGACGACAGAAGAATATTACAGATGTAATTATAAAAATCTGGATGGATACCGCATGTATCAGGATTTATATATGAATGCGGGAAGATTTACAGGAATTCTGGATTTTACTTCCGTATATGATCAGAGCAGACCTTCAGTGCCGGATGAAAATAATGAAGGAGACATCGGCGAGGGACAATGACGATTTACGGGAGAAAATCGGTTCATAGATACAGTAAAATCCATATGAAGATCATGGAAACTTTGAAAAAAATATGAAATCGGGAAGAATTACTTTTATTTTTAAAAAAAATATGGTATAACCATGGAGTATAACTGGAAAAAAATCAGCTTTTATAGTACAACGACTGTGATATGTAACAGATAAACAGGATGGAGGAGTTTATGAAAAAAAGAGTAGTGATGATTGCACTGCTGTTGACAATGACAATTGCAGCAGCCGGTTGCACGAAGAAATCAGAAGAAACGACAAAGACGGATGTATCTGATACAACAGAAGAGAATGGGACAGAAGCGGATACAGAGGAGACGGATGATGCGCAGGAAGAAGAACCCACAACAGCAGAACTGATGGCGGAAATCGACGTGGAAAAATGCGTGACACTGGGCGAATATAAAGGGATTACTGTTCAGAAAACAATTGAGCCGGTAACTGATGAAGATGTTGAGCAGGAGATCCAGTCAGCTCTTGAAAGTTACCCGGTTGAGGTTACTAACCGTTCTGTACAGGAAGGTGATACTGTTAATATTGATTACGTAGGAAGACTTGACGGAGAAGAATTTGAGGGCGGAAGTGATGAAGGAGCTCTTTTAAAAATCGGTTCCGGTCAGTTTATTGAAGGATTTGAGGATGGATTAATTGGCGCATCCAAGGGTGAGACCCGTGTTCTGGAGCTGACATTCCCTCAGAATTATACAGAAGATCTGGCAGGAAAGGCAGTAGAATTTACTGTTACAGTCAACTCAATTAACGAGCCTCTGGAAGAGCCTAATGATGAATGGGTAGCAGCAAATATTGAAGGTTATTATACAGTAGAAGAGTATAAAGCAGGTATTCGCTCTGAGCAGGAAGAATACAACAAGCAGACTGCAGAGGAACAGATGCGTTATACCGCATGGACTACGGTAGTGGACGGATGCACTATCAATGAATATCCGGAAACTCTGGTAGAGATGGGTAAGAAATTGTATACCCAGCAGGCAGAGACTTATGCGCAGTACGCAGGTATGGAGCTGAAAGAGTTTATTGAATCTTCAGGAATTACGCAGGAAGAATTTGATGCAAATGCGGAGGAGTATGGAAAAGATGTAGCAGCGCAGGCTCTGGTGAATCAGGCAATCTGCAATGCGGAAGGATATGCCATCGGAGACGAGGCTTATCAGGAAGCAATGACCAACATGCTTGCAGAGTATGGATGTACGGAAGAAGAACTCATCAGTGCTTACGGACAGGATAACGTAGAGCAGAGTATTATGATGAACAGAGTCATTCAGCTGATTCTTGACAATGCTGTGGTTGAAGAAGTAGAAGCTGATGTACAGTAAAACCTGAAAAGTAAATGGGAGGGAGCGTTACGGAAATCAGGTAACGCTCTTTTGCGCTTGTGATATAAAAGAAAGAAGGAGTTTATATGGCTGGAATTTATGAAGGAGTTGGAGATTTGATTGGAAATACTCCTTTGGTTCACCTTGGACAGATGGAGGAACGTTATCAGTTGGATGCTCATATTCTGGCAAAATTGGAATATCTGAATCCGTCAGGAAGCGTAAAGGATCGGACTGCACTGGCGATGATCCGTGATGGCGAAGAGAGAGGGATTTTGAAGCCGGGTTCTACGATTATTGAACCTACATCGGGTAATACTGGGATTGGTCTGGCAGCAGTCGGTATTTCCAGAGGTTATCAAGTGATCCTGACAATGCCGGAAACCATGTCAGTGGAAAGAAGAAATCTGCTGAAAGCCTATGGAGCGAAAATCGTTCTGACAGATGGGTCCATGGGAATGGCAGGTGCTATTGAGAAGGCTGAAGAACTCCAGAAAGAAATCCCTGACAGTATGATTGCCGGACAGTTTGATAATCCGGCAAATTCCAGAATGCACAAAGAAACCACCGGACCGGAAATCTGGAATGATACGGACGGAAAAGTAGATATTCTTGTGGCAGGTGTAGGGACAGGTGGAACTATCACAGGAATTGGAGAATATTTGAAATCAAAGAATCCAAAAGTTCAGATTGTAGCAGTGGAACCGGAAGGCTCACCGCTTTTATCTAAGGGCAGAAGCGGAAGTCATGGAATTCAGGGAATCGGTGCAAACTTTGTACCGAAAGTGATGAATAAGGATATCTGTGATGAGATTTGTACGGTTGGTGATATGGAAGCAATCAATTGGGCAAAAGCAATTACAAAGGCGGAAGGAATTCTTGTGGGCATTTCTTCCGGAGCGGCTATGTGTGCAGCAGCGGCTCTTGCCAAAAGACCGGAGAATAAAGCGAAAAATATTGTTGTGATTTTTCCGGACAGCGGTGACAGATATTATTCTACAGCATTATTCTTATGATTGTAAGTGTTATATATTGCAAAACAATCTGTAGGCATTTTATATGAAATAATTTTTTTAGGAGGAATTTATTATGGAATTAGCAACATTGCAAAAAGACATGGTAGCCGCTATGAAAGCGAAAGATAAAGTGAGAAAAGAAGCGATTTCTTCTGTAATTTCTGCAGTAAAAAAGACAGCGATTGATGAAGGATGCAGAGATGATATTAAAGCAGATCTGGTTGACAGAGTGATTTTAAAAGAACTGAAAACTGTAAAAGAACAGATTGATACTTGTCCGGCTGACAGAACGGAACTGAAAGCAGAATACCAGACTCGTTATGATATTATTAGTGAGTATGCACCGAAGCTGATGTCAGCAGAAGAAGTAAAAGCATGTATCCAGGAAAAATTCGCAGAAGTACTGGCTACAGGTAATAAAGGACAGATTATGAAAGCTGTTATGGGAGAACTGAAAGGAAAAGCAGACGGAAAAGTAATCAATCAGGTTGTCAGTGAACTCTGCAAATGAGGTTAAATTAGCTTTTCGAAAAACTTGTCATTTTTCCTCGAAACGTTTATAATAGGAACATCAGGTCGGCAGGAGGAGAATTATGGGAAAGTTTAAAATTGAGAAGGGTGATATCACCACATATGCTGTGGATGCCATTGTCAATGCAGCAAATACGACACTACTTGGCGGAGGTGGAGTTGACGGCGCCATTCACCGCGCAGCAGGTCCGGAATTGTTGGAAGAGTGTAAAACCCTGAACGGTTGTGATACAGGTAAAGCAAAAATGACAAAAGGATATTGCTTACCGGCAAAATATATACTTCATACGCCAGGTCCTATCTGGCATGGCGGTGACAACTATGAAGATGCATTATTGCAGAGCTGTTATCAGCATTGCCTGAAGCTGGGGGAAAGTCATGAACTCAAGACAATTGCATTTCCTTCCATAAGTACCGGAGTATATGGATACCCGGTGAAAGAGGCGGCAAGAATCGCAGTTCGGACAATCTGTGATTTCCTTAAGTGGACACAAGTGGTGGAAGAAGTGACGATGGTATGTCATGATGATCATACCTTGCAGGTATATCAGCAGGCATTAGAAGAATATGAAGAAGAACAATAAATATGATGCATAATCTTTTGATCCCAACATCATAAACATGGTTATAGTAGTGGAGACTCGGCATTTTTTGTAAATGTCAGAGTCTCTGTTTTTGTTCGTGAAAATGTCCAAAAAAATAACTAGAATTTGTTCATAAAGGATGTGGAAAACAACCAACATTTGACGTATACTGTTTGTGCGCTGGATGATTGTAAACTTAAATCATGGAAGACAAGAATTATGAAACAGGAGGAGCGTATTGTGTTTTTTACAATTGACAAATTTCAAAGAAGAGTAGAAGAGCTTGGACAAAGAAGATATTTCGGTAATCAGTGTATTGCCCCATTTACTTCTATGGAAGGTACACTGCCGGTAGACGAAAGCTATCATGAAATTCCGGAAAAGGTTGAAGGAGAACCTTTTGGAATCAATGATTCTTTTATCGGAAGAGACCGTTATCTCTGGCTTGAGAAGGAAGTAAAACTTCCGAAAGCAAAAGAAGGCTGTGAAGTAGTCGGATTGTTTGATTTTGGAGAGACAGGCGGGGGCTATAACAGTGGATTTGAATCTCTGCTTTATGTAAATGGACATCCTTATCAGGGTGTAGATACAAACCATAATGAGGTATTTTTCCAGGGAGAAGAAGGAAAAGAAGCAAAACTTACCTTCCTTTTGTGGACGGGACTGGAAGGCGGAGGAGAACACCGTACTTTCTTTCATCAGTGTAAGCAGGCTGATTTTGCTTATCTGCATAAGAAAACAGATGAACTTTATTATTTTGCACGTGCTATTACAGAAACCCTGGTGCTTATGGATACGACCAATGAACAGTATGAAGATCTGAAAGCTGCTCTGGATCGTGCACTGAAGTGTATCAATTGGGATGAAGATTCTTTCTATGAGACTGTGGATATGGCTCATGAGGTATTGATGGCAGAATTGGATCGTCTGGAAAAACATACGGATGTGACAGTGAATGTTGTAGGTCATACGCATATCGATGTGGCATGGCTGTGGCGACTGAAACATACAAGAGAAAAAGCACAGCGTTCTTTCTCTACAGTGCTTCGTCTGATGGAACAGTATGATGAATATGTGTTCCTGCAGACACAGCCACAGTTATACAAGTACGTAAAAAATGACTGTCCGGAATTATATGAAAAAATCAAACAGCGTGTGGCAGAAGGAAAATGGGAGCCGGACGGCGGTATGTGGGTGGAAGCCGACTGTAATATATCCTCCGGTGAGGCACTGGTTCGTCAGTTCCTTCACGGAACCCGTTTTATTGAAGAAGAGTTTGGAAAGAAATGTGAGTACCTGTGGCTTCCGGATGTGTTCGGATACAGCTGGGCACTGCCTCAGATCCTGAAACAGTGTGAGATCAGTACCTTTATGACAACGAAGATCAGCTGGAATCAGTTTAATTCTATCCCGGATGACCTGTTTAAGTGGAGAGGTATTGATGGAAGTGAGATCCTTACCTATTTTGTAGATACACCGGATGAGGAGCAGGATATTGATGCAAGATTTTCCACATACAATGGCATGATGACACCTCGTGCAGTGATGGGAAGCTGGAGAAAGTTCAAGAATAAAGAACTGAGTAAAGAGACTCTGATTTCTTACGGATACGGAGACGGCGGCGGTGGAGTTACCAGAGATATGTTGGAGATGCGTCGTGCTATGGATGCAATTCCCGGACTGCCGAATGTGAAAACAACCCAGGCGGGAGAGTTCTTCCACAAAATCCATGAGAAAGTGGATAACACAGATCGTTATGTACATACATGGGATGGTGAACTGTATCTGGAATATCACAGAGGAACTTATACGTCTCAGGCATATAACAAGAAAACAAATCGTCGTCTGGAAAATAAACTGGCACAGATCGAGTGGCTGTCTTCTCTGGCTTATATTCTGGGAGGAGAATATGCACAGCAGGAACTGCATGACAGCTGGGAGTGCATTCTTCTGCATCAGTTCCACGACATTATTCCGGGATCTTCCATCCATGAAGTATATGAAGATTCTCATGTGAATTATGGTGTAGCAGAGGCACGTGCTGACCAGGTAAAAGAAAAAGCTTTGAAGTCGCTTACAAAAGAAGAGGCTCATACATACAGCGTATATTCCACCAATAGCTTTGGAGGAAAAGAACTGGTGCTGATTCCGGAGACGGAAAATGGTATCTTTGTGGATGCTGCCGGTGGACAGCTTGAGGCTCAGAGGACAGAAAACGGATATGAAGTTCTGGTTGATGTTCAGCCGTTTGCTGCAGTAACGGTTAAATTCCAGCCGGAGGAAAATACGGGATCCAAAGAAGCAGCATTTACATTTGACGGTGATGCATTGGAAACTCCGTATTACTCCATCGCATGGAACGAGGACGGACAGCTTACAAAGATTTATGATAAAGAGGCAGATCGTCAGGTGCTGAAAGAAGGACAGTGCGGTAATGTTCTGGAAGTCTATGAGGATAAACCTGTAAATTATGACGCTTGGGATATTGATATTTTCTATACCCAGAAGATGGAAATCGTTAAAGCGGCTAAAGCGCCGGAACTGATTGAAAACGGAGAGCTGGAAGCAGTCGTACGGTTTACTTACCAGTATCATAAGTCAACAATCACTCAGGATATGGTGGTTTATAAAGATTCAAGGAGAATTGATTTCCGTACCCATGTAGATTGGAATGAAGATCACAGATTGCTGAAAACAGCATTCTATACAGATATTCGTTCTACAAAAGCAACTTATGACATTCAGTTTGGACATGTTGAGCGTCCTACCCACTGGAATAACAGCTGGGATTGGGCAAGATTCGAAGTTTGCGGACATAAATGGGCAGACCTGTCAGAGACCGGATATGGTGTCAGTCTGTTGAATAACTGCAAATACGGTTATAGCATCAAAGACAATGCCATGAAGCTGAGCCTTTTGAAGAGTGCAAAACATCCGGATACATCTGCTGATATGGGAGAGCATGATTTCACGTATGCTCTGTATCCTCATACAGGTACACCGGTTGACGGAGGAACCATTGAAGCTGCCAATCAGTTGAATCTGCCTGCACAGATTGCAGATGGTGCATTCGGTGATGACAGAAGAATTGTCACTGTATCCGGAAATGGTGTACAGATTGATGTGGTGAAAAAAGCCGAGGATGAAGAATGTCTGATCGTCAGACTGCATGAGTGCCGCGGCGGAAAAGAAAAGATCACATTAAAATCTGATTATCCGGTAAAACGGATCGTTCCATGTAATCTTCTGGAGCATGACTGCGGAGAAGCTGTAGATGGCGCTTCTGTAGAATTTGTTGCAAAACCATTTGAAATCAGAACATTTAAACTGTATCTGTAATAGGACAGGGGACAGACCCTTGTCCCAGAAAATAATATCAGAAACTGAAACTCAGCCCGGATATGTCACTGACATTCCGGGCTGAAAATACGAAAGGTTTGGTTATGAAAAAGTCTTATGAGATCGATATGTGCAATGGACCGCTTCTTGGAAAGCTGTTGCTTTTTACGCTTCCTCTGATGCTGTCCGGAATCCTGCAGCTGCTTTTTAATGCGGCAGATATTGTAGTTGTAGGAAAATTTTCAGGTAGTCAGGCGTTGGCGGCTGTTGGTTCTACAGGCGCACTTATCAACCTGTTTGTCAATGTGTTTATTGGATTTTCAATAGGTGCCAATGTGATGGTTGCCCAGTATTTTGGCGCAAGAGATGAGAAAAACGTACAGGAAACGGTACATACGGCTATATTATTAGGAATGGTGGGAGGTGTTTTCCTGATTGCAGTGGGTATTTTGCTTGCAAAAACTCTTCTGATTTGGATGGGAACGCCGGTAGATGTGCTGGATCAGGCAGTCCTGTATATCAACATTTACTTTATCGGAATGCCAGCCATGCTGGTTTATAATTTTGGTGCAGCTATTTTGCGGGCTATAGGAGATACACGCAGACCGTTGTATTATCTTCTGACAGCAGGTGTGGTAAACGTAATTCTGAATATGATATTTGTAATTGCTCTGGACATGGGAGTGGCAGGGGTAGCGACAGCAACTGTGATATCTCAGGTGATTTCTGCCAGCCTGATTGTCAGATGCCTCATGCGTACTGATGGAATGTATCATCTGGACCTGCATAAGCTGCGTATTTATAAAGGTAAATTGGCGGGAATCGTCAGGATCGGACTTCCGGCAGGATTGCAGGGTGCGGTATTTTCTATTTCCAATGTACTTATCCAGTCTTCGATTAATTCGTTTGGTTCCATAGCCATGGCAGGAAGTACGGCAGCCGGAAATATTGAAGGATTTGTTTATACAGCGATGAATTCGGTATATCAGACAGCACTCAGTTTTGTCAGCCAGAATGTGGGCGGTGGAAAACAGGAGAGAATTCCCAAAATATCATGGGAATGCATGATTATTGTGTTTATAATAGGGGCAGTGATGGGAAATGCGGCATATCATTTCGGTAATCATCTGTTAAGAATTTATTCTTCCGATCCTGAAGTGATCCAATATGGACTGATCAGAATGCAGTTGATCTGTCAGGTGTACTTTCTGTGTGGGATGATGGATGTGACAGTGGGAATTTTGAGAGGCATGGGATATGCGATCATGCCGATGATCATGTCTCTGGCCGGAGCTTGTGGACTTAGAGTTCTTTGGATTTTTACAATTTTCCGCTGGAATCACTCTCTGTTTGTTTTATTCCTTTCCTATCCAATCACATGGGCGGTGACATTTGCGGCACAATTGACATGTCTCTTGATCGTCTGGAGGCGAAAACAAGGTGCATGGGCAAGAATCAAACCTGCCGGCAATCGTGCGGCAGCCTGAAATATAGAGAAGGAGGGTAATACAATGCGCATGGAAAGCATTCAGGATGCATTAAAGAAGAAGAATATCCTATTTCAATATACGGAAGAAGAGAATCTGGGAAGTCTTGATTTTCAGTTTCGCGGACTTCGATATCATATCTGGGAATTTTATGAAAATGAAGAATATGGAGTAGATACCAATGTGCGCCATGCCGGTCGGAGTGAAGATATCGGCGGAGATTATGACAAAGAATTGGCAGAATATATTTTAAACTGGCCGGATATGGCAGTTCAGGGATAAAGAGCAGCAAGAGCACAATTGCTGCTCTTTATTCATTACAGGAAAATTCCGGAGACGTTTTTATCTTGGTAGGAGATTGGACATTGAGATTTATTCAAATATAATTTGCCTAACAGGAAAAAAGAAGATAATATATAGATAAGTATTTGTATATAGAAAAAAAGATATCTTCATTTTTAGGTCGAGAAAAGAAGCTGAGGATTATCTGAAAGAGGTTTTGGAGGAATTATGTTAAATTATTGTGGAACGCTTACGATTAAAACAGACAGGCTATTGCTGAAAAAGTTCAGTCGTGACTATGCGGAAGATATGTTTTATGGCTGGATGAATGATGAAAGAGTTGCAAAATATACTTCATGGTATGCACATGAAAGTCTGCAGGATACTTTTGCTTATGTGGATTACATAATGAATATAGAAGAAAAAAGTTCTTATAACTGGGTAATTGAATTTGACGGACGTGTCGTAGGTACGATAAATGTCTGTTATCTGGATGAAGAAACGGAAATTTGTGGAATTGCTTATGCGCTGGCTTATGATTTTTGGGGAAAGGGAATCGTATCGGAAGCATTAAGAGGAGTCGTAGATTTTCTGTTTGAAAAAGTAAACTGTCGTAAAATCATTGCAGGTTGTGACAGTGAGAATATCGGTTCCAGAAAAGTTCTGGAAAAAATCGGAATGAAACAGGAGGCATGTCTAAGATTACAGATAAAAAGAAAAGACGGAACGTATGGTGATGATTTGCAGTTTGGATTGTTTAAAGATGAATTTATACGATAAGGAGAGACGATGAAAATGACATTAAAAATGAATCAATTGAAATGGACAAGGCAGCCGAGAATTTTTACAATCGGGGAAGACAGGATAGAAATAACTACAGAACCGGGAACGGATCTGTGGCAGCGAACATATTATCATTTCAGAAACGATAACGCACCGGTATTACAGTGGGAGACGGATGAAAAGTATTTTTCTTTTATTGTGAGAACAGATTTTACGGACAGCCACCACCGGTTCGACCAGTGCGGTATCGTCATGTATCTGGACAGTGAAAACTGGCTGAAAGGTTCCGTTGAATATGAAAATGAAGAATTTCAACATCTGGGCAGTGTTGTGACAAACCATGGTTATTCTGACTGGGCAACAACCGCAATAAGTGCTGATATAAAAACCATTTGGTACAGATTCAGCCGCCGGGAGGATGATTACTGTATTGAATGTTCTCAGGACGGGGAACATTTTACGCAGATGAGAGTGTGTCATATGTGGGAGGGAAAAGAAACCATCCGCTTTGGTATTTATGCCTGCAGTCCGGAGGATTCTTCATTTAAAGCTGTTTTTACGGATATGAAGATTACGGAATGTATGTGGGCTGCTCATGACGGTCAGGCTCCGGATGAGGAATAATTGCATGAAAAGCAGGCAAATCCAGCTTACAGAAGGAAATATCTTGAAGACGCTGTTGTTGTTTTCCATTCCGATGATTGTAGGAAACCTTCTACAGCAGATTTATAATATTGCGGATACGATCATCGTTGGGAGATATATCGGTGCGGATGCGCTGGCAGCTGTGGGATCCGCATATACCTTGATGACATTTCTGACTTCTGTTATCATCGGTCTGTGTATGGGCAGCGGTGCCGTATATTCTATTTTTTTCGGAGCAGATGAAAAGGACAGGCTAAAAGAGAGTATCTGGGTTTCTTTCTGGATGATCGGACTGGTGGCAGTTGCGATTACCATATTTGTATTCTGGAAAATCGACTGGATCCTGAACATGCTGCAGGTGCCGGATGAAATATTTACACTGATGCGTTCCTATGTATGGATTATCTTTGTAGGAATTCTGTTTGTGTTTCTGTATAATTATTTTGCCAGTTTGTTGAGAGCTGTGGGGAATTCTTCTGTTCCCCTTTATTTTCTGGCAGCATCTTCTATCTTGAATATTATTCTGGATTTATGGTTCGTGATTGGACTTGAATGGGGTGTCGCAGGTGCTGCGTGGGCTACCGTGACATCACAGGGGACTGCCGGATTGGGAATTATGGTCTATACAGTTATATATATGTCCCATATTTTGCCGGGGAGAAAGCACAGAAAGATCAGCAGGCAATTGTTGCGTTATATTGCCGGATATTCTGTACTTACCTGTGTACAGCAGTCGGTGATGAATTTTGGAATCCTGATGATACAGGGATTGGTTAACAGTTTTGGAACGGTGATCATGGCGGCATTTGCAGCGGCTGTGAAAATCGATACGCTTGCTTATATGCCGGCACAGGAATTTGGAAATGCTTTTTCTATCTTTACGGCACAGAATCATGGGGCTGGAAAAAAAGAGCGGATTCATAAGGGAATCAAAAAAGCTGTGACAGTGTCAGTGATTTTTTGTGGAGCAGTGTCTGTGGCCGTCTGTGTATTTGCCAATCCTCTTATGAGAATATTTGTGGAAAAAGAAAATCAGGAGATCATTTGGGCGGGAATGCATTATCTGAGGATCGAAGGGGCATTTTACTGGGGAATCGGTATTTTGTTTTTACTTTATGGAATTTACAGGGGAATGGAAAAACCAGGTATTTCTCTAATACTGACAATCATTTCGCTGGGAACTCGCGTGCTGCTGGCGTATACATTTGCACCGGATCCTGCATTTGGAGTATCTGCAATCTGGTGGGCAATTCCGATTGGCTGGATTCTGGCAGATCTGGTGGGAATTTTGTACTATAATTTAAAAGTAAAAAGGAAAAAGGAGTGAGAAAATGAAAAGTAATCAGACAAAAAAGAAAGAAGCGGATCTGGGTCAGGATCCGGTCGGAAGTCTGTTGTTTAAGCTTGCTCTGCCGGCCATTTTGGCACAGCTGATTAATGTGCTTTACAATATGGTAGACAGGATGTATATCGGACATATCCCGGAGACAGGTCCCAGTGCACTTACCGGGGTGGGAGTGACCATGCCTGTGATTATGTGTATTTCTGCTTTTGCTGCTTTAGTAAGTATGGGCGGAGCTCCCAGGGCTTCGATCATGATGGGAAAGGGAAAAAAGGATGAGGCAGAGCGCATCATGGGAAACTGTGCGGCTATGCTTTGTATTGTAGCGGTTGTTTTGACGGTCTTTTTCCTTATCGCAGGCAAAAGTGTGCTGATGCTGTTTGGAGCCAGTGAGAATACTATTACTTATGCCTGGAATTATATGCAGATTTATGCCTGTGGTACGATTTTTGTCCAGCTGGCCCTGGGAATGAATGCTTTTATTAACGCACAGGGATTTTCCAGAATTGGTATGATGACGGTAGTGATCGGGGCAGTCTGCAATATTATTCTGGATCCTGTTTTTATATTTGCGTTAGGAATGGGTGTAAGAGGGGCTGCGCTGGCAACGATTATTTCTCAGGGAATATCCTGTACATGGATCCTGAAATTCCTGATGGGTGAGAAAACGACGCTTCGTCTGAAACCTCAGTGTATGAAAATCCAGGGGAAAGTTGTACTTCCGTGCATTGCACTTGGTGTTTCGCCGTTTATCATGCAGTTTACAGAAAGTATTTTGAGTGTTTGCTTTAATATAAGTCTATTAAAATATGGTGGTGATACGGCTGTAGGTGCCATGACGATTCTGAGCAGTATTATGCAGTTCACGATGCTGCCGCTGCAGGGGTTGACACAGGGTTCACAACCGATTGTCAGTTTCAATTATGGGGCAAATAAAATTGGACGAGTGAAAAAGGCTTTCCGGTTGCTGCTGATTTGTTGTCTCATATTTACAATAGTTATGTGGAGTGTGTGTATGCTTGCGCCGCAGGTCTTCATCGGAATCTTTACCAATAATTCGGAACTGGCAGAATATACAGAGTGGGCCATTCGTATTTATATGGCAGGTGTATTGATCTTCGGAATTCAGATAGCTTGCCAGCAGACATTTATCGCGCTGGGAAATGCAAAGACGTCCGTATTTCTGGCGTTGCTGCGTAAAGTAATTTTGCTGATTCCTTTGATTTATATATTACCGCATTTCTTTGCAAATAAGACAATGGCCGTATTTCTGGCAGAACCGGTAGCGGATATTATTGCTGTGGCAACTACAGCCACATTGTTTGTGCGGGAATATCGTAAATTAAAAGAATAATTACAGGAGAGAATTTGCTTTTTTAAGATATTTTAAGATATTTTTTGCTGTTAACACTGTAATTTGCTCTTGCGTTAAAGCGAAAAATTGTGTATACTAAGACAGGTGTCTGGCACTGGTTTTACCGTGCCAGACAAAATTTTGAGATCAGAAAAGAAGGATTATATATGAAAATAGGAATACTAAAAGACATTAAAGTAGGAGAATATCGTGTAATCGCCACACCCGCTGAAGTTGCAGTTCTGGTATCTGACGGTCATGATGTAAAAGTACAAAAGGGAGCCGGAGAACGAGCAGGATTTGAAGATGAGGCTTATGCGGCAGAGGGGGCTATTCTTGTAGATTCTGCGAAAGAAATTTATGATACCTGTGAATTTGTTGCAAAGGTGAAAGAGTTCGAGCCGTCTGAATATGATATGCTCAGAGAGAATCAGATAGTATTTACCTGTATTCATCCGGCTGCCCATGAAGAAGAAGTGCAGGCACTTTTGGATCATAAGGTTATTGCATTTACCGCAGAGGACTCTCATCGTTATGGCTCACCAAATTGTGAAGCTGCCGGAAAACAGGGGGCACTGATGGGCTTGGAGTCCATGCTCACGATCAACGGAGGAAAAGGAAAATTTGTCAGTGGTCTGGGTGCTGCTCCCGGAATGAATGTATTGATTCTGGGTGGCGGAACTGTGGGAAGAGCGGCTTTATCTGTACTTCATGCACTGGGAGCCTGGGTAACAGTTGCTGATATTAATATCGGTACACTGCGCTCTCTGCAGAATCAGTATAAAGAAAGTATCAACACTATGATTTCTACAAAGTACAACATTAAAAAAATATTGCCCCAGACAGATATGGTTTTAAACTGTGTAAAATGGCCGAAAGGATGTAATGATTTTCTGATTGACCGGGAAATGCTGAAGCTGATGGAAAAAGGATCTGTTATTGTAGATATCAGCAATGATGAAAATGGTGCTATTGAGTCTTTCCATGAAACAACACATGAAAATCCAAGATATATTGAAGAGGGAATCGTACATTATTGTGTAAGCAATATACCGGGTGCCATTGCAAATTCTACTTCTGTGGCTTATGCAGCTTCTGTGTTGCCGCATTTTCGCAGTATCCTGAATAACGGTGTGGCTGCAGCCTGTGCAAAGGATGGTTTTCTGCGCAGAAGTCTGACTACATATAAGGGATATCTGACACATGAAGAGACAAGTGCCCTTCAGAATCGTCCGTGGATCCGTCCTGAGGATATCCTGGGAATCGCTGATCAGAAACTGGATCCGGCACCACCTGCTACCGTGACACGTTCTGAGAATTATATCAGACTGGGAGAGTAAACCCAGCCTGCTATATGCTCCGTAAGGATGCAAAATAAAATTTAGCCTTTTCCTCACAATCCCGGAAAAAGGCTTCTCAAAGAGGGAGGAAGTTTATGGAAACAATGGGATTTATTTCAATTATTCCTGCAGTTCTGGCAATTGTTCTATCATTTGCTACCAAGAATACGATAGTATCACTGGTAATTGCCTGTATCGCAGGAACACTGCTGGCAGGACAGGGAATTATGGGATTTCCGACGCTGCTGAAGGAAAGTCTGGGAACAACAAGTTTTTCCTGGGTTATGCTCCTGAATACATTTATTGGAATTCTGGTTGCATATTTCCAGAAAACAGGTGCGATTCAGGGATTTTCCCAGAAAGTGCATGATAAAAATCTGAGCCGGAGAGGTGCTCAGCTGATGGCATGGATTCTGGGTATCTTTATTTACTTCAGTGATTCTTTTAGTCCGCTGTTTGTAGGTTCAACTATGAGAAGTATCACGGATAAAGCAAAGATTTCCCGTGAGAAACTGGCCTATATTGCGGATTCAACTTCTGCTCCGGTCAGTGTACTGATGCCGATCACAGGATGGGCAGCTTACCTGATGGGACTTGCTGTGGGCGTTGGATGTATCGCTACGGAAGAAGATGCGTCTGCTCTGTTTTTAAAGGCGATTCCATTTAATTTTTACGCATTGTTTGCAGTTCTTTTTGTAGGACTGATTGCAATCGGAATTGTGCCGGATTTCGGACCGATGAAAAAAGCGGAGAAGCGGGCCATGGAAGAGGGAAAAGTACTTCGTGATGGTGCGACTCCTCTGATTGGTAAAGAATTGACGGAGATGCAGCCGTATCCGGGAATCAAGATTCGTGTATTCTTGAACTTTATTCTGCCGGTTCTTATGATTGTAAGTATTGCTATCGCAACTTATATTTCCATGAAATCTGCAAAAACTATGGAAGCATTCCTTTTTGTCTTGATTTTTATGAGTATCAGTATGATGATTCAGGGAATTCCTTTTAAAGAGGTTATGAATACATTGACAGACGGTGTGAAAGGTGCGATTCCGGCAGTTATGCTTCTGGCACTTGCATATTCCGTAAATGGTCTGAGTTCACAGATGGGAACAGCAAATTATATTATTTCTTTGACAGAAAATTTTCTGACTCCTCATATGTTGCCGGCGATTATTTTCCTGGTATCTGCGATCATGGCATTTGCTACCGGTTCTTCCTGGGGAACATTTGCAATCTGTATGCCGATTGCACTGCCGTTGGCTTTCAGTTTTACAAATAATCAGATGTCAATCCTGATCGTTGCAAGTTTTGCCGCTGTAGCAGGAGGTGGTGTATTTGGAGATCATTGTTCTCCGCTTTCTGATACTACTGTACTGTCCTCCACAGGAGCAGCAGCTGACCATATTGACCATGTAAAGACGCAGCTGCCATATGCACTGGTATGTGGAGCTCTGGCACTGGTGGCTTATCTGGTTGTTGGATTTGTATTTGTATAGAAGAAAATAAGTCAATAAAAAGGATTTCAGAATATTAGAGATCAAGGAGATTTTCTAATGTACTGAAATCCTTTTGTTATTATACAGTAATTTTTCTATTTTCTTTCTCAGCAGCAACTTCTTCCACAGTCTTTTCCTGTAGTCTGACAGCTCCCCGATATCCTTCTTTTACCGGAATCAAATTCGGACGTTTCAGGTTTTCTTTGGCCTGTGCGATGGCTACTTTGTACTGGGGCAGCCATTGCTCCTGGGCTACCAGCATTTCATCAATCATCTGCCAGATTTCCGGTGGATTACATACTGCGCCTGTCAGCGGATCCATCAGAGCTGCCTGTTTTAAGAGATTGACATCTCCGGCTACAGCGGCTTCCACAGCAAGTTTCTGTACCCAGATGGACTGGGAGCATACAGCAGCACAGCCCAGAGGAAGATCACCTACTTTGGGAACACTGATGCCGTTGCCGTCCACGTAACAGGGAACTTCAACAACAGATTCCGAAGGGAGATTGGTAATACAGCCTTCGTTCATTACGTTAAAATGTCCCCGATATTTTCTTCCGGTCTCCAGAGATTCTATAATATAAGAACAATGTTCTTTGCCTCTCTCGGAACCATCCAGTTTCTTAGGAGGCTCTGCGAGAATTTGAGGAAAATCGGTATCGAACCAGTTCCTTGATTCTCTGGTCACACGAAGATAACCGCCTGTTTCTCCGTTGATCCAGCTGTCAAGATTGATCCAATCCTTGATTTCTTCCGGACGTTTACGATACCATGCCACATATTCGGAAAGATGACCATTGGATTCCGTAGAATAATAACCAAAACGCTTTAAGATATCGATTCGGACTTTTTCTTCTTCCCTGAATTTTTCATGAGCTTCAAATCCGGGCAGAATCTGATCCAGCATTTCTTTTCCATGATGTTTTACGGAAATATACCATGTCTGATGATTGATTCCCGCACAGGTAATATCCAGTTCCTCTCTGGGAATCCCCAGAACCTCGGCAATCTGCATTTCTCCGTGAATCTCTCCATGGCATAGACCAATCGTTTTGACACCGCCATATTTGTTGCAGGCCCAGGTAGCCATGGCATTCGGATTAGAATAATTCAGCATGATCGCATCCGGTTCCGCCACTTCCCGGATATCTTTGCAAAAATCCAGCAAAGCTGCGATGACTCTTTGACCGTACATGATACCTCCGGTACACAAAGTATCACCAACACATTGATCCACTCCGTATTTTAACGGGATCTCGATATCTGTCTCAAAGCCTTCCAGTCCGCCGATGCGTACACAGTTGATGATATATCTGGCATTGCGGAAAGCTTCTCTTCTGTCGGTAGTAGCTTGAATGGTGATTGGGATTCCGTTGGCGTCCAGATCCCGCTGGCACAGCTGACGGGTTCGTTCCAGATTTTCCGGATTGATATCCGTGAAAGCAATCTCGATATCATGAAATTCCGGCACAGACAAAATATCTGTAAAAAGTGTCCGGGCAAATACAAGACTTCCGGCACCGATAAATGCAATTTTAAAACTCATTATCTATATACCTCCGTTACGTTTTTTTTTATTGTAAAATACTTTTAAAAAACGTGTGACAAGTATTTTCAGATAAGATAAAAAATGCAAGATATTGCCGTATTATTTTTTTGTGATATGATATATAAAAGGTACGATTTACAGCCTAAAGTTTCGTCCGGAAAGGAGTTTGTCATGCATCTGCTATCTTCAAATTACTATTATCCGTTTGTATCTGCTTTTTATGCGCTTCGGCTGTCAGAGTTTCATATGGATTTCCACAAACATAAAGGATTGGAGATTATGTATGTGACAAAAGGAAGTTGTACGGTTTTTCTGGAAGACAGTTCTGTTCAGTTGTCACAGCGGGAATTTATTTTTCTGGATTCGCAGGTGAGTCATCGGCTTTTTGTGACCCCAGATCAGCCTTGTTCGCTTTTGAATCTGGAATTTTTCTGTCAGGAAAAAGAAAATGGTCAGGATTTGAGAGAACTGGCTGCCAATTGCCCGGAATTTGTGGGATTATGCCGAAGCAGTAAGACTTATCATACGGGAACAGATACACGAAATCTGGGATATGCTTTAAAGGATTTGATCAGCCAGATGGAAAATAAGGGAGAGGATGATCCTTATCTGCATCGTTTGCTGTTTTTTCGCTTTCTGATAGAGCTTTCAAAATGCATTCAAGCAGACGGTTCATCCGCAGGACTTTCTTATCTGAAACGTGCCTCTACATATATCAGTGAGCATTTGACGGAAGATATCCGAGTGCCGGATATTGCATCGTTTGCGGGCGTGAATAAATCTTATCTGCAGTCACTGTTTCGAAACAGACTGGATACTACCGTAACTGATTATATCAATAAAAAACGATTGGAACAGGCGGCATTTCTATTGACCAATAGTTCAGCAAGTATCACAGATATTGGATTCACCTGTGGATATAACAGCCGGCAACATTTTGGTCATACCTTTGAGAAATTTTACGGATGCAGCCCCAGGGCTTACCGGCAGCTGCACCGTACATCACTGTCGCCTTCCACCGGAAATGCGCAGCATGTGATTGGGGAAGATGGTACTGTTCGGAAAGAAATACTGGAGTCTGGTTCCTGAAACATCCATTTCAAGGTTTTTGCCTTTTATGAAGAAAGTACAGTCATCTTCATGATATTCATTTTCAACGTCAGCGATTATATATGTATTTGTATCTTTATGGTAATATACATTTTCTTGCATGAATTTTGTTACATAAAACATGATAAGTTCCAAGTTATTTACCATATCAAGTCTTCCGTAAAAGATATTCCACTGACTTTTGAAATCCGAATCGTGGATATAATTCAAGGACATTGTCGTTGGCAAATAGATAGATTCCATCAGTTTTCTGACTGTAATCTCTGTCAATCCGTTCCATGATTTTACGGATCAGTCCCTGATTTCTATAAGCTTCATCGGTCATAACAGTTCCAAGCTGAAGAAAATGTCTGACGGTACCGTGAAATATCACCCCATAAATTTCATTTTGTTTTTATGAAATAAACGTACAAATGATGGTGGATTAAGTAGTATTGTGTGTGATAAAGTTATATCAGATAGAAGATTCAGAATAGAACGTTAGTCATCAGTTATCGGTAAAAAAGTTCTTGACTCCTACGCTGCGTCATAGTGTACAGTATGAAAGGAAGGGAGGGATGAAGATGCGGACGGTAAATGAAGTGAGCAAACTTACAGGAGTAAGTGTCCGGACACTTCATTATTACGATAAAATCGGTCTTCTGAAGCCGACAAAGATGACAGAAGCCGGTTATCGTTTGTATGATGATACGGCATTGAAACGTCTGCAGAACATTTTAATGTTCCGGGAGGTGAGATTTCCACTGAAAGAAATCAGAAAAATTCTGGACAGCCCGGACTTTGACGCTGAAGAAGCATTAAAGCAGCAGATTAAATTGCTGGAACTACAGTACAGGCATATCGGGGAACTGATTGCCTATGCACGTGAAATTCAGGAAAAGGGAGTGGACACTATGAGTTTACATGTTTTTGATAACACGGAAATGAATCAATACAAGGAAGAAGTCAGAGAAAAATGGGGGCAGACAAAGGCCTATCAGGAGTATAAAGAAAAAGCAAAGTGCGGTATGAATTATCAGGAAGCTGCCAATGAGATGATGTCTTTGTTTGCGGAAATAGGGAAACTTCGAGACCTGTCACCGGACCATGAAAGAGTACAGGAAAAAATCCGTGACCTGCAGGATTTTATTACGGAACACTATTATAACTGCACGGATGAAATTTTCAGAGATCTGGGGAAAATGTATGTAAGTGATGAGCGGTTTAAGAAGAACATCGATACATACGGTGGTGAAGGCACAGCAGAGTTTACAAGGAATGCAATAGAAAAAAGGTTGGAAAATCAGTAAATTATGAATCCCTCTGTATTGGTATGACGAAAAATACCGACGCAGAGGGATTTTTTTGGATATTTAAATACAATTAATTCCAAAAATGACTTAATTGTGGGAAAAATGGAATTTTTAGAAAAACTTAATAAAATTATAATTAGTTTACAGGTTACGTAAAAAAACGAAAGGAGATATGAAGATGGTAAAATTTCGAACAGAAAAAGTAACTGAAAGAGTAACCCGAATTTATGCAATCTGCACGGAGCTTATGTATCTCGTGGAAGGCGATGAAAAAGCAGTGTTGATTGATACAGGCAGTGGATTCGGTTCGCTGAAAGCAAAAGTGGATAGTCTTACAGATAAACCGCTGATTGTATTGCTGACCCATGGACATACAGATCATGCGATGGGGGCAGGAGAATTTGAAACAGTGTACATGAATCACAAAGATGATTATATCTTTGGACCACATGGAGACAGAACGTTTCGGTTAGAAGGCCTTGAAATGTCCAAACAGCGAGGAGATGTGACAGAGGACGACTATATTGAGACGGCAGATGTATCATCTTTTCTGGACTTGAACGGAGGGGACAGTTTTGACCTGGGAGGTGTCACTATTGACATATATGATTGCCCGGGGCATACAAAAGGGTCTGTTGTAATGTTAATAAAGGAGGCCGAGGAAAAACTGCTTCTTCTTGGAGATGCCTGTAATAATTTTACATTTCTGTTTGAAGATTATTCAATTTCGATTGCACAATATAAAAATAGTCTTATGTGTCTGAAAAAGGAGGTGGAAGGAAAATACAATAAGGTTCTGGCTTCGCATGGAGATGGCTCTCTGCCAATAGATATTATTGATGGAATGATTGAATTATGCGACGATATCCAATCCGGCAATACAGATGATATACCCATGACATTTCGAGGTAATAATGGTTTGATTGCCAAAAAGATGGGAGAAAATGGATTACGTGTTGACGGAGGAAGTGGAAATATTGTCTACAATAAAGAAAAAATCAGTTAAAGAAAGGAAAAGAATATGAATAACAAAGTTAGTGTAAAAGAAAAATTGTGTTATGGAATAGGTTCCGGTGGTGGAAATATCATTACTCAGATTCTGGGAACTTTTTTGGCAGCATATTATACAGATACTGTAGGTATTGCGGCAGCAGCGATTGGAACCATGATGCTCCTGACAAGACTTTTGGATGGTGTCAGTGATATTATCATGGGTGGTGTTATTGATAGAACCAATACCAAATGGGGTAAAGCGAGACCATGGCTGTTGATCAGTGCACCATTTATCTGTATAGGTCTGATTCTGACATTTAATGTACCTGAGAGTATGAGTTCAGGGGCAAAACTGATATATGCATATCTTACATATATATTCCTGAATTGTATCAGCTATACAGCATACATGATTTCACATACCTCTCTTCTGGCACGCATGACATTGGATGTGCATGACCGTCAGACAATGACTTCTCTGAATCAGATTATCAATAATGTTGTACAGTTAATTGTTACCGGGTTTACTATGATTTTTGTAGGAAACTGGGGATGGAGAACAGTTTCTATCGTTTATGGAATCATCACGGCAGTTATGATATTGATTTGCTTTATTGGAACCAGAGAACATATCAGTATGAATGAAGGTGGGGAAGAAGTTAAAAAAGCAGAAGTGGTACCCCTGTCAAAAGCGATACCTGCATTAGTAAAGAATAAATATTTCTATCTTCTTGCAGCACTTTTTATCCTGGCACTCAGTATTGCTTCGGGAAATGGTTCGATGACTGTATATTATTGTGGTAATATTCTGGAAAATATGGACATGATGACACCGTTGTCCATGGCACTGACAATTCCGGTTATTGTGGGTAATGTTTTTGTACCTTCTATTGTACAGAAACTTGGGCACAGGAAAACATTAATTATTAGTTCTGTTCTGATGGTGGCCGGATTCCTGATTGTAGCGATCAATCCTTACAGCGGAACATTTGCAGTTATCGGTACTACAGTGCGAGGATTCGGAAATGGTGCTATTTTTGCATGTGGATTTGCATTGTCTGCGCAGGTTGTTGACTATGGCGACTGGAAATTTAATGTACGTTCTGAAGGACTTGTAAATAGCTGTGTAAGCTTTGGACAGAAAATCGGTCTTGGACTTGGAGCGGCAATCGCGAGCTGGATTATTGCGGCAGGTGGTTATGTAGGAACTGCAGCAACTCAGACAGAAGCAGCAAAAGCATCTATTGTATTCGCATATGTATGGTATGGTGTTATTCTTGCGGTGTTATTACTTGTTGTAAGTATTTTCTTAAATATCGACAAGTATGAAAAACAGATTAAAGAAGAATTGGAAGTACGTCATAAACAGAATTAAGCATCGTCTGGAAGTTGTCCGGTGAAACCTAACGGTACCTGAACAGTATTATGGTAGATAAGTACAATAAATAATATTGACAAGTTCCTATCTATAAATTAAGGTATAAATAGAAAAATATGAATATGAGGTGAAAGAGTTGACTACGGAATATAGTGATACAGTAAAAATATTTAAAGCGTTTTGTGATGAAAATCGTCTTAAAATTTTAGAGCAGCTTAGAACAGGAGAAAAGTGTGCCTGTAAGCTGCTGGATGAACTGCAGATTACACAGCCTACTCTTTCACATCATATGAAGCTTTTGTGTGATGCCGATATTGTGCAGGGACGAAAAGATGGAAAATGGGTACATTATTCTATTAATCCTGAAGGTGCAAAAAGGGCAGAGGAGTTATTGGTACGACTGGTGACTTTAGACAGTTCTGGAGAAAAGAAAGATTATTGCTGCAGTGAATGAGTGAAATCGTAGAAAGTCGGTAGAGATCCAAAGTAAAAATGGAACAGGTTCCACGACTCATTTTTGAGTCACGGAGCCTGTTCCATTGGATTCTTTTCCGTCAATGAGATAATCATAAGATATATCGAAAATTTCGGCCAGTGCTTTTAATTCCAAATCTGTGACATATCGTTTGTTAGTCTCGATTCTGGTAATCACGTTTTTATCCATATCATAGCCCTTTAGTTGGAGTTGGTAAGCTAAAAGACGCTGCGACATATTGTGCTGATGGCGAAGCTCGATGAGCCTTTTGCTGATCAGATTTTTCTCCCCGGTCTGTGTTTTTGGCTTTGGCATAACTCTAATCCCTCCTGCAAATAGTGTGAACAGATTTGTCTCATTTTTTGCACTTTTTTTAATATTACAGAGAAATTATGATACAATCGGTTGTAAAAATGAGACAAATGGTAAGAATGCCCAATTGTTTTTTTTGTGAAGGAGTACATAATAATCTACTTGACTATTGACAAATATGAATATGCCATTTATTATATATATTGATAAATATCAATATATTATCATCTATACATGATGATACAAAAAGTGTTCATTGCATCATATGAAAGATTAGTGTTGCTATGAATGCTATATAGCCATCTAAGCAGATGGTTTTTTGTCAGGAAAATATATTGAAAATTTTAAATACGTCAATATAAAGGAGGAGATTATGGAGATTTTAAGACCTGTATGGAACTTTATTCAGGAACAGGTGCTTGGTATGAAATGGCTGCATGATGTCATTGGTAATATAATGTCTGCGTTGGGACTGAATATAACATCGCGGTGGGGAGGAAGCATTCATTTTTTCTTCTACGATGTCATTAAAATTACTGTGCTGCTTTGCATTTTGATTTTTCTGATCTCATATATACAGAGCTTTTTCCCGCCTGAGCGGAGTAAACAGATATTAGGAAGATTTCGGGGAATTCGGGCAAATATTATCTCAGCGCTGTTGGGCACGGTAACACCGTTTTGTTCCTGCTCATCTATACCACTGTTTATCGGATTTACCAGTGCAGGTCTGCCTTTAGGGGTAACTTTTTCATTCCTGATTTCTTCCCCAATGGTAGATTTGGGAAGTCTGGTCCTGCTGATGAGCATTTTCGGGGTGAAAGTGGCAATTGTCTATGTAGTCGTTGGTCTGATTATTGCTGTTGTAGGCGGTACGATTATAGAAAAAATGCATATGGAAAATTATGTGGAAGAATTTATACGAAAAGCAAAGGGAAGCATCGATATAGAATCCCCTGATCTGACGATAAAAGACCGCATGGTTTATGCGAAAGAACAGGTTGTGGGAACATTTAAAAAAGTATTTCCTTATATATTGATTGGAGTTGGAATCGGTGCTGTCATTCATAACTGGATACCGGAAACATGGATACAAAATATTCTTGGAAATAATAATCCATTTGGTGTGGTGCTGGCGGTACTGGTTGGTGTTCCCATGTATGCGGATATTTTTGGGACAATTCCTATTGCGGAAGCACTGTTGGGCAAAGGAGCATTACTTGGAACTATTCTAAGCTTTATGATGGCAGTAACTACATTGAGTCTCCCTTCCATGATTATGCTTCGGAAAGCTGTGAAACCGAAATTGCTGGGAATATTTGCTGCAGTATGTACTATTGGAATCATTGTTGTAGGATATTTATTTAATCTATTACACTATATTTTAATTTAAGGAGGATACCATGATGTCACTGTTTGGTTTTGGTAAAAAGAAAGAAGAAAAGAAAGCCCCCACCTGTTGTTGCTGTGGAAACGAAAATAAGGAATCTGTCGATTGTGATAAAGAAATTTCAGGCGACATTTCCGGCATAAAGGTTCTGGGCGCAGGCTGCAAGTCCTGTCATGAGCAGTATGAAAATGCAAAAGAGGCTGTAAAATCTTTGGGATTATCAGTTGAAGTAGAATATATCACCGACATGGAAAAGGTTATGGAATATGGTGTGATGAGCATGCCTGCGATTGTGGTGAATGAAAAAGTCGTTTCAATGGGAAAAGTTTTGAAAGCCTTTGAAGTGGAGAAACTGCTTCAGAAGCAGAGAATATAGGAGAATGTGTATGAGTAAGCCAAAGATTGCATTTATCTGCGTACACAATTCCTGCAGGAGTCAGATTGCAGAAGCACTGGGCAGACATTTGGCGGCAGATATATTCGAAAGTTATTCAGCAGGAACAGAAGTGAAGGATCATAT
>JBJFCH010000148.1:0-2484 GCA_051888835.1 Oliverpabstia sp.
ATATCCGGACAGCTGAGAAATTTTGGAAGATGCATACATGTGATAAGGTGAATCATCCAGAATAATCCGAATCGTATCCCCTTCTTTAACGTTCAGATATACATATCCGCTCCGCAGCATGCAGGTTGTTTCTTTTTGATTTACACTTATGCCATACGTTTTGCTCCATGCGGGAATATGAATAGCAAGTAGTCCGCTTCCTGCTTTTACCTGATAATTGACTGTAAAATCATAAGGATAGGCAGTTTCACAGGAAAGTTCTATTCCATTTTCAAATTTCACTTCACCACCGGCAAATAGATGGCAGTATGCAGTTTCAGCATTTTCCCCATAGGCATATTTTCCAATAGAAGAGATCAATCTTGCCGTGTTGGGAGGACAGCAGGCACAGTCATACCATTTGGGACGCTGGGTCAGATCATGTCTGTGAGTCACAGCTTTTCCGGAAATTCCCGGAATACATTCCAGGGGATTGACATAAAAGAAACGTTTTCCATCCAGCTGCATACCTGCCAGCACGGTATTATAAAATGCCCGTTCCATCACATCTGAATATTCACCCCGGACATCCTGTTCCAGCATTCTGGAAGCAAAGAATATCAGTCCGATGGAAGCACAGGTTTCACAATAGGCGGTGTCTCCCGGCAAATCATAATCTACCGTAAATGCTTCTCCGATTCCGGTGGAGCCGATGCCTCCGGTCACATACATTTTGCGTCCGGTAATACTTTCCCATAATTTTCTGCAGGCGTGTTTAAGTGCTTCATCTTCTGTCTCGGCAGCCAGATCTGCCATAGCGGTATAGAGATAGACTGCACGGACAGCATGTCCTGTTGCATCTTCCTGTTCTCTCACCGGTGCGTAGCTCTGATTATATTCCAGATCAGTGGCATCCATGCCCCAGACCATCCAGTTTCGCTTCTCTGCTTCTTTTTTGAAAAAATCCCTGTCAACACCACGAACATTGATAAAATGTTCTGCCAGTTCCAGACAATGCTTTTCACCTGTGAGATGATACATTCTCATCAGAGCAAGCTCAACTTCCGGATGACCGGGATATCCGTCTCGTCCTTCTTCAATAAAAATGTGATAAATGTGTTCTGCATTTTTCAGCATTACATTCAGAAGTCTGTCTTTTCCTGTGGCTTCAAAATATGCACAGGCTGCTTCCATCATATGTCCTGAACAGTATAGTTCATGTCCCTCCAAAAGGTTGGTCCATCGTTTGTCCCGGTCTTTAATCGTATAATAAGTATTCAGATAACCATCTTCATCCTGTGCCAGGGCAATCAGCTCTATCAGTTGATCTGCTGTTTCTTCCAATTCTTTATCCGGAAATATCGTCAAAGAATAGGCAGCAGCCTCCAGCCATTTTGCTGCATCACTATCCTGGAATACCATACCGTAAAATCCGTCGCCCACATCTTCGCCGCGAAGTGCTTTTCCCGCATTGATAAAATTGGCAATTACGTGACTTTTCTCCGCTCCCTCAGCCTGGTCACATAATACCTGATACTGATAAGGGATCACCTCCTGTTTGATTAATTTCTGATAACGTCCCAGAAAACTGTCATCTGCGTGATAGGCATTCTGAGAAATCTGTTTTTGTATTTTCATGAGTATGCTCCATTCCCTTCTTTTTGCTTTATTGATATATGTATTATAACCTTATTGTACGAGTAAAAGAATAGGAAATAGTCGTATTAATAAAAACCTTTAAAATAATGGTATTTTTTCTTTGCAAATCTTTATTTTAATGGTTTAATAATGAAAAGGAGGGATTTATGAGTAAAAAGATATTTGTTACACCGGAATATACTACTGCAGAAGAAATAAAAAATGTAAGAAAAAAACTGGGACTTACACAAAAAGAATTTGCAGAATTACTTGGTTCTTCAAAGTCAACAGTAGAAAGATGGGAGACAAGTTCCTCACATATCAGAGGACCATTAGTGTTACTTCTGCAACTTTTAGAAAAAGAACAAAACTATGTAGAAAAAATGAAAGTTCCACCTAAAGTATATCCTATTCGGCTTTGGTATATGCATAAACAGACGATATGTACCTTAATTGATGTAGATGAAATAAATCAAAAAATTCAAATTAAAAATTACACAGACAATATTATGTTCAGAGCGTTTGGCAGAACAGAAAATCCGGACTATCATCAATACATGAAATTTCTGGAATCCAGATGTTTTCCTCGAACCAGAGATAAAATGAAACTGATACTAAGAGATTTGGATTTACCATTTTATGACCCGTTTATGATTATAGAAAAAACAGAAGGACGAATGGCAGAGGATGATTTTTGGATTCGGATTGAGAGGTGACAATGTGATAGAATTATTTTATAGCAGAACTTTTAAAAGATATTAACACGTATTCATCGGATATAATAATAAGAGTCGAAAAGATACTTTATGCACAAATGCGAAAATATCGGTATTTATTTACAGAGTAAAACCACTACATTTCCCCGGG
>JBJFCH010000148.1:2584-10949 GCA_051888835.1 Oliverpabstia sp.
CGGGGAAATTCTTGTTTTATAATACAGTGGAGACAACCCATAATATTTTTTGAACAGTTCGCTTCATAGAATAATTGCGAAAAATACTTGAGTATCTTCCTGATAAGCGGTATAATAATCATGTATGTGGTAAAGAATTAGTACCCATTATATTTATTAAAATATATTATAGCTGACTATTATTTATAAGTAATAATAAGTTTTACTTATAAGAAAAATGTTGTATAATAATCTGGTCAGAGATTAGATTATGAACCCATCAGGAGGTAACCAAATGATTAAAGCTGTTGTTGGAGCAAACTGGGGAGATGAAGGAAAAGGTAAGATTACGGATATGCTGGCTAAGGAAGCAGATATTATCGTGCGTTTCCAGGGGGGAGCCAATGCGGGACATACCATCGTAAATGACTATGGAAAGTTCGCATTACATACCCTGCCGTCAGGTGTATTTTATGATCATACCACCAGCGTGATCGGAAATGGTGTTGCACTGAATGTACCGCTTTTGTTTAAAGAGATTCAGGGAATTGTAGATAAAGGAGTTCCGACACCAAAGATCCTTGTGTCTGACCGTGCACAGATGGTAATGTCTTACCATATTTTATTTGACCAGTACGAAGAGGAGCGTCTGGGAGGAAAGTCTTTCGGTTCTACTAAGTCAGGTATTGCTCCGTTTTATTCTGATAAATTTGCAAAGATTGGTTTCCAGGTCAGCGAGTTGTTTGACGAGGAAGCATTAAAAGAAAAGGTTGAGCGAATCTGTGAGACAAAGAATGTTATGCTGGAGCATCTGTATCACAAGCCACTGTTGAAGCCGGAAGAGATTTTTGAAGAACTGATGACATATAAGAAAATGGTTGAGCCATATGTATGCGATGTATCTCTGTATCTTTGGAATGCTCTGAAAGAAGGAAAAGAGATTCTTCTGGAAGGTCAGCTTGGTTCTCTGAAAGATCCGGATCATGGAATTTATCCTATGGTTACATCTTCTTCTACACTGGCTGGATATGGAGCAATCGGAGCAGGTGTTCCTCCATATGAGATCAAGAAGATCATTACTGTATGTAAGGCATATTCCAGTGCAGTAGGAGCAGGTGCTTTTGTATCTGAGATTTTTGGTGATGAAGCAGATGAACTGAGACGCCGCGGCGGTGATGGCGGAGAGTATGGTGCAACGACAGGACGTCCGAGACGTATGGGATGGTTCGATGTTGTAGCATCCAAATATGGCTGTCGCATGCAGGGAACTACCGATGTGGCCTTTACCGTTCTGGATGTTCTGGGATATCTGGATGAGATTCCGGTATGTGTGGCATATGATATCGATGGAGAAATCACTACAGATTTCCCGACCACTACATTACTGGAAAAAGCAAAACCGGTATACGAGAAACTGCCGGGATGGAAATGCGATATTCGTGGAATCAAGAAATATGAAGATTTGCCGGAAAACTGCAGAAAATACATCGAATTTGTGGAAGAAAAGATCGGATTCCCGATCACCATGGTTTCCAATGGCCCGGGAAGAGATGATATTATTTATCGATAGGAAATGAACAGTAACAATGAATAAAATTATCCCAAAGATAACTTCTTTGGGATAATTTTATTTTTAGAAAAGATTCGCTATACTTCAGGGAGAAAAGCAGAACGGAAATTTGTAAAGAACCGGAGGTAATCATGGCAAGAAGGTCATTATTCTTTTAAAGCATGGGTGTGATGGATTTATCTTTGGAAAACACAAAGATATTTATAATCCATGGTCTATCTTGAATTATATTGATAAAAAAGTTTCAAAACGTATTGGGCGAATACCAGTTCCAATAGTGAGGAAGAGTCATTACAAGACACGGTAAAAGGTACACTCAGGAAGATAGAGGAGAAGAAATATGCTGCGCAGCTGACAGCTCGAGATATTTCGGCGGAATATATCCGAGGCTATGGATTTGCTTTTAAGAGGAAGAAAGTTTTGATTGGATAAGATATGTCGTCTTGCACCCATATTTTTCCTATGATAAAATTAAATCAGCCGTTTTCAAGTAATTCGCAAAAGGAGTGGATGGAATGATATGAAGAAAGCATGGTGGAAGGAAGCAGTTATTTATCAGATTTATCCCCGCAGTTTTATGGACAGCAACGGAGATGGAATCGGTGATTTGAAAGGTATTACGAGCAGATTGGATTACCTGAAATATTTGGGTGTTGATGTGATTTGGCTCTCTCCTATCTACAAATCCCCGAATGATGATAACGGATATGACATCAGCGATTACCAGGATATTATGGACGAGTTCGGAACGATGGAAGATTTCGATGAGATGCTTGCGGAAGCTCATAAGAGAGGCATCAAGATCGTTATGGACCTGGTAGTGAATCATACTTCAGATGAACATAAGTGGTTTATGGAAAGCCGCAAATCAAAGGACAATCCATATCGTGACTATTATATCTGGAGAGAAGGCAAAGACGGAAAAGAGCCCAATAACTGGGGGGCATGTTTCGGAGGTTCCACATGGGAATATGATAAAGAGACGGAGATGTATTATCTGCATCTGTTTTCCAAAAAACAGCCGGATCTTAACTGGGATAACCCGAAAGTACGTCAGGAAGTATTTGATATGATGACCTGGTGGTGTGAAAAGGGTATTGACGGATTCCGTATGGATGTTATTTGTATGATATCCAAGACCAAAGAAATGCCGGATGGCGAGGTAAATGATCTTTATGGTGATTTCAGCCCCTACTGTACTCATGGACCAAATGTACATAAGTATCTGCAGGAAATGAACGAGAAGGTTCTATCCAAATATGATTTGATCACAGTGGGAGAGACGCCGGGAGTTACCACTGAGCTGGCGAAACAGTATGCCGGGGAGGATACCCATGAACTGAATATGGTATTCCAGTTTGAACATGTGGGAAGTGAAAGTAAATATGGAAAATGGACAGATCAGAGAATGCCGCTTACGAAACTGAAAAAAATCATGTCAAAATGGCAGACAGAGTTGTATGGACAGGCATGGAACAGCCTGTACTGGGATAACCATGATCAGCCGAGAGCTGTTTCCCGGTTCGGAGATGATCGTCCGGAATACAGAGAAGCTTCCGCAAAGATGCTGGCAACCTGTCTTCATATGATGCAGGGTTCACCGTATATATACCAGGGAGAAGAACTGGGCATGACAAATTATCCGTTCCGGACGAAGGAAGATTTCAGGGATATTGAGAGTATCAACGGATATAAAGAATGGTGTGAGAGCGGGATTGTATCCCATGAAGATTTCTGGCCATGTCTTACCACTATGAGCCGTGATAACGCAAGGACTCCGGTACAGTGGGACGATACGGAGAATGCAGGATTTACAGAAGGTACTCCGTGGATCAATGTAAATCCAAACTACAAAGAGATCAATGCGAAAGCAGAAACCGCGGATCCCAATTCCGTATTCCATTACTATAAGAAGCTGATTGCTCTCAGAAAAGAAAATCCGATCATGGTTTACGGTAAATATGAACTATTGTTGGAAGACAGTGAAGAATTATACGTATATACAAGAACCATGGAGGCGGAAAAACTTCTGGTAGTCTGCAGTTTCGTAGATCATGAAGTAAAATTTGATCTTCCGGAAGAATTCAGGGGAGCTCAGTGTCTGATTTCCAATATGGAAAATGATTACACACAGGCAGAAATGGTTGTGAAACCATATGAGGCATTTGTACTGAAATAGGACAGGGGACAGACACCTGTCCAGGAGTAATATATAGAATAGAAAAATCCCACACGGTATACAAAACCGAATGGGATTTTTCTTTATGGCAATTATAAGATTTACATAATTAGGAGTTTATCGAGGACATGTGTCTGTCCCCTGTCCTACTCTACATCTTGCAGGGCTTCGATATCTTCTTCGCCGGTACGAACTTTAACGACTCTGTCAACACTGTATACAAAGATCTTACCGTCACCGATATGACCGGTATAGAGAACTTTCTTAGCTGCATCGATTACTGTATCTACGGGGATGGAACCTACGATTACTTCTACTTTTACTTTAGGAAGAAGTGTTGCATCCATCTCAACTCCACGGTATTTTTCTCCGGCACCTTTCTGGATACCACAACCCATAACCTGAGTTACCGTCATTCCGGTTACACCGATATCGTTCATTGCTTTTTTCAGTTTCTCATATCTGGAGAGTTTTGCAATGATAGATACTTTGTACATGCCTGTATCTGATACAGGAGCTTTCATAACTTGGACAGCGGCATCTCTCATAGCAGGAGAAGCAGCATCGTAGCTTTCTACACCAAGGTTTGTGTTTTCGTTTACATCCATGGTCATAGTATTGGAGATATCCATGATACTGAAGCCTGCATATGCAGAAGGAAGACCATGTTCTGTAGCATCCAGACCAACAATTTCTTCTTCTTCAGAAACACGAAGACCTAATGTGGCTTTGATGATCAGGAAAGTTACAGTAATTGTAACTGCAGTCCATACAGCCACACCAACAAATCCTACAAGCTGAATTCCCAGCTGTTTGAAACCACCGCCGTAGAAAAGACCTATTACAGAGTCATTTCCAGGTGCAGATGTGGTAGCAAAAAGACCAACAGCGATTGTTCCCCAGATACCATTCAGGCAATGCACTGCAACAGCACCAACCGGGTCATCAATGTGAAGTACGTTATCAAGGAACCATACACCGAATACTACCAGAACACCGGCAACAGCGCCGATAATGATTGAACCGGTAACATCTGTTACGTCACAGGGAGCTGTGATAGCAACCAGGCCTGCAAGAGAAGCATTCAGACACATAGACACATCCGGTTTTCCATATCTTACCCAGGTGAATACCATACATACAACAGTTGCGACAGCAGGAGCTACAGTTGTTGTTAAAAATACGGAACCGAGCTGTTCTACACTTGTACAGGCAGCACCGTTAAATCCGTACCAGCCAAGCCACAGAATAAATACACCAAGAGCACCAATCGGAAGGTTATGTCCCGGGAAAGCGTTCACTTTAGTAATTTTACCACTTTTATCTTTGGTAAATTTGCCGATACGGGGTCCAAGGATTTTTGCGCCAATCAGAGCAGAGATACCACCTACCATATGAATTGCACAGGAACCGGCAAAATCATGAAATCCCATCTGTGACAACCAGCCACCACCCCAGATCCAGTGAGCTTCGATCGGGTAGATCAAAGCAGAGATGACTGCGGAATATACACAGTAAGACAGGAATTTTGTTCTTTCAGCCATAGCACCGGAAACAATCGTTGCGGTTGTGGCACAGAATACCAGGTTAAATACAAAATTGGACCAGTCAAAATCTGCATAGCTTGTGAAAATATCGAATCCAGGTTTTCCGATCAGTCCCATCATATCTTCTCCAAGCAGAAGACTAAAACCGATCAGGATAAATACTACTGTACCGATACAGAAATCCATCAGGTTTTTCATCAGGATATTACCGGCATTTTTTGCTCTGGTAAAGCCGGTTTCCACCATGGCAAAACCTGCCTGCATCCAGAATACGAGAGCGGCACCGATCAGGAACCAGACCGCAAATACTTGGCCGTTCACGGCATTCATAATTTCTTCAGTCATAATAATTCCTCCTCATTATAAAAATACATTTTTTACGGGAAAAAGGCACGTACTCTTGGAGATAAGTACGCGCCTTTACGTAAGAAAAATGTGATGTATGTAATCGGAGAAGAAATAAACTTCTACCGCGATTACTGATATAAAATATTTATGGAATCGTCTATTCCATCTCAGAAGGGATCTCCATGGGATATTGATTGTCGAAGCAGGCTCTGCACAAAGGCAAATCACCAACCATGGACTGAAGATCTTCAATCCTCATATATCCAAGAGAATCCGCACCGATCAGCTGCCGTATCTCATCCACCGAGTGGGACGAGGCAATCAGCTGCTGATTGGAAGGTACATCCGTGCCAAAATAGCAGGGATAGAGGAAAGGCGGAGAACAGATCCGAACATGAACATTTTTTGCACCTGCATGTTTTAAAAGGTGTATCAGGTTTGCGATGGTAGTTCCCCGAACAATGGAATCATCTACCAGAACAATATTTTTTCCTTTTACTGCAGGTTCCAGAACACTCAGTTTCAGTCGGACACTGGATTCTCTTTCTTTCTGGGTGGGTTTAATAAAGGTTCTTCCCACATAGCTGTTTTTGTAAAATGCCAGTCCGAAGGGGATTCCGGAAGCATCCGAGAATCCCTGAGCAGCGGCAAGCCCAGAGTCAGGTACGCCAACGACCAGGTCGGCATCAGCAGGATAAGCTTTCGCCAAAGCAGCTCCTGCCTGTAGACGGGATTCATAAACAGAGATACCATCCAGGTTGCTGTCAAGGCGGGCGAAATAAATGTATTCAAAAATGCAATGAGCCTGCTGTGACTGGCACAAATCAAAATTGGAAGTGATACCATTCCGGGTAATCGTAACAATTTCACCGGGTTTGATATCACGGAGGAACTGCGCACCGATTGCAGTCAGTGCACAACTTTCAGAGGCGATAACATAAGAGTCATCGCGTTTTCCCAGGCAAAGTGGTTTTAAGCCAAGAGGATCTCTGACACCAATCAATTTTCTTGGGCTTGCGATCACCAGACCATAAGCACCTTTGATTTTGGAGGCGGTGCACAGAATAGCTTCTTCCACCGATTTTGTATGTACACGTTCCCGGGCGATACAATATGCAATAACCTCTGAATCCGTGGTTGTATGGAAAATGGCTCCATTCATGGCCAATTCATCCCGTAGTTCTTTGGTGTTGACCAGATTGCCGTTGTGAGCCAGAGCCAATGTTCCCTTGATATAATTTAATACAAGAGGCTGGGCATTATTCAATGTGGTTTCTCCGGTGGTGGAGTAGCGCACATGACCAATTCCAAGATTACCGTGAAGTGACTGGAGTACATTTTCCTTGAAAACTTCACTTACCAGTCCCATGCCTCTGTGAACATTTGCATTTCCTTTGGGACCGCTGGTATCAAACACAGCGATTCCGCAGGATTCCTGCCCCCGGTGCTGCAGGGAGGAGAGGCCATAGTAGATTGAGGAGGCCGCCTCTTCCCCGTGTGGGTTGTAAATACCAAAAACACCGCAGGCTTCTTTAATCCGTTCATCTTGTTCCATCTTTCTACCTCACTACAGGGAGAACAAAAGCTGATCGTAAGTCGGATAAGGCAGAATAGAATCCGGAATTAAAGCCTCAATTTCGCTGGCTGTTGTACGAAGTTCATCCATTTTCGCCAGTACTTCACTATGACTTGCATCGGCAGCAGCCTGTGCATCATCCATAGCTCCGGCTTTTTCAGCCAGCACTTTCAGTTCTGCGACACCGTCCGTAAGGGTAGTGTAAGCAGCGGAAAGTTTGGTAACCAGTGCTTCTTCGGAAGCAGTAGAAAGGGAAGGTAAAAACTCTTTTTTAGTGGCAGCGTTTGCAGATACTTCAGCAGCATATTCGCTGATTGCAGGAAGAAGATCTTTGGTAAGCATTTCTTCCAACGTGCGAGCTTCGATACCAATGGTTTTTACATAATTCTCTAACAAAATCTCATAACGGGAATAAATCTCTTCTTTTGTAAAAATGTGATGTTTTGTAAACAGTTCAACATTTTTATCAGCAATAAACTGAGGCAGACATTCCGGTGTGGAAGCCAGATTGTACAATCCACGTTTCTCAGCTTCTTTTACCCATTCTTCAGAGTAGCCGTTACCATTGAAGATAACTTTTTTATGTTTGCGGATGGCACGTTTGATCAGTTCATGAACAGCATGCTCCATATCTTCAGGTGCGGTTCCGTCCAGTTCGGTATAGAACTGAGCCAGTGCTTCAGCAACTGCTGTGTTCAGGATAATGTTTGGTGTGGCAACAGATGCAGAAGAACCAAGCATACGGAACTCAAATTTGTTACCGGTAAATGCAAACGGTGAAGTACGGTTACGGTCTGTATTATCTTTAAAGAAATGAGGAAGTACATGAGCTCCGATATCAAGCTGCACTTTATCCTGCTGACCGAAATATGTATCATTTTCGATGGATTCCAGGATTGCGGTAAGCTCATCACCAAGGAAAATAGATACGATAGCCGGTGGTGCCTCATTTCCTCCAAGGCGGTGATCATTTCCTGCTCCGGAAGCAGCTACACGCATCAAATCTGCATATTCATCAACTGCTTTGATGACTGCCATCAAAAATACCAGGAACTGAATGTTTTTTGCGGGTGTTTTTCCCGGATCCAGGAGGTTCTCACCATCATTGGTGCTGATGGACCAGTTGTTATGTTTTCCGCTTCCGTTGATTCCTTCAAATGGTTTTT
>JBJFCH010000149.1:0-10810 GCA_051888835.1 Oliverpabstia sp.
CCCGAAAATAAGCGATTTTCTTGCTTGTTTTCGGGATTTTTGTTATGTGACTATGAACCCGTCCCCTAGTCACAAATAATCTTCATTGCGTTGACATTCCACACAATTCATGGTAGGATTAACACATTAAGATTGTGTTGTTTGTATAGAAATTGCTTTGTTTCCAAATGGGCTGATTGGATTGGACATGAGGTTATCACGGGAAGAAAGTAGATGATAAGGTGAGTAAAGTAAAAGGGAAGATCAAGATGAAGATGAGAACAAAAAAGAATAAGAGGGGAATTACACAGGCGGAGTTGCTGATTACAGTGGCAATTCTGGTTGTGCTTTTGTCGATTGGAATTCCGGCAGTGATAACTATACAGAGGAATCTGCGTCAGAAGGAACTGGATGCAAAGGCCGAGACGATTTATACGGCGGTACAGAATAAGATGAGTAAGATGAAAGCCGGTGGGAATACGGCTGTTTTTCAGTATGAGGAAAGTTCTGGAAATGGAGTTTTCCCGCTTCAAGATGTTCCGAGTGATGCAGACTCGGATGTTGATAATATTCAACCGGGTGATCTTTATTATATCACTTCGGAATCGCTGGTACAGGCTAATTCAGCGGCTTCTTTTATTATGGATAATGAAACTTTGGATGAATCATTACTTAATAACCACTGGGTGATTGAGTATAATCCGAAAAGTGCGATTGTATATTCCGTATTCTATAGTGAGAATCGGGCAAATTGTGCTACAGGATACAAAGAGGATTTTGGCCGTTATGATTTCTCGTTACGATATAAGCAGAATCGTTTAGATAATGGTGCGAAAGTAGGTTATTATGGTGGGGGAGCATCTGCAGGTAACAGTACGGTTACAACGATGACTCCAACGATTAAGATTACCAATGCAGAAAAATTAATTGCAGATATTAAGTGTACACTCCCGGCTGATATCACGGATTACCCGGTTTTCAAATTTGAGTTGGAAGATACGGCAGGGAACAAGTATACCAAGTATTATGCATATTGGGCATGTGACGCGGAGTATAGAGAAAAAATTAAGAAGGAAGCCGGAAGTGCTGAAGTGGATTATTCTGAGAATTCTATGAAGAAATCCGGTCGTACTTTTTCGCTGTCTATCACGCTGGACGATCTTAGCAAGGAAGAAACACGATTTGTTAGTGTTTACGGAAGGAAGAGCGATCATGATGTGAAATTGTTGTCTGGTACGCCGTTGAAGGTTACCGTTACGGCAATGTGTCCTGGAAATTATAAGATTACACAGAATCTGAGTGATACGAAGATCACCAATAGTTTATTTGCAGATGCGAACAGTGAGGATACATCCGCTACGGGGAAGGAACCTGCATTAAATGTTAAATATGGTGAGAAAGAGTCCCCTGCAGTGATTAATTGTGGACGTCATCTTCAGAACCTGGATGAATCTTCCGGATTGAATGAGAGAAGTGTAACACCAGGGCAGGTGCAGTATGCGGAACAGAACAGTGATATCACTTTCGCGGAAAATCCGAATCAGGTCGATGTGAATGACTGGTATGAGACTTATTCGGGAGGCTATTTTAATGAATGCCTGAATGATGATACTCCGAATTTCAAACCGATTAATAATAACCAGCTCATAATATATAATGGCGTTTCTGATTCAAACTCTTATCGAATCATGAATCTGACAACGAAGGCAGAAACAGATGCAGGATTATTCGAAGTACTGGTAGACGGTCAGACGTTAAAGAATATAATACTGACAGGAACAACGGTAAATTCTACAGGAAATAATACCGCAGCGGGAGCGCTGGTCGGAAATGTGAAAGGTAATGCAGCGATTGATCATTGTCAGGCCTATTTAACAACATCTGATAAAGAAGGAAAATCCAATCACGATGTATGGATCAGCGGAAAAACAGCCGGTGGTCTGATTGGTACGATCACAAAGGGAACAGTTGGCATTGAAGGAAGCGCAGCCTCTACAGTAGTTGGCGCATATAAGTATAATAGTGCTACTTCAGAAGTAATTCAATTTGGTTCTGAAACAGTCGGAGGACTTGTGGGCAGCATTTTGAATGATGCTACAGTCAACATGAAAGAATCTTACGCAGACTGTTATCTTGTAGGTGTAAAAGCCGGAGGTCTTGTGGGAGATAGTAATGGAAGGGTTTCAATTAAGTTTTGTTATGCAGCCGGATTTGAAACTTATGAGATAGAAGGAGCCGGATTAATTTGTGGTTCTGCTGAGATGGGGAATTCCTATACGGTAATGTATCGTATGAATCTTAGCAAAACGGATATCCCATATTACAGTACAGCTAAGAGTGGATCTTCTACAGGAAATGTATATTACACAGCAGAGGATTCTAACATTACGAACACACCGAGCATCAATAATGTTCAAGCTATGGGTACCATGACGATTTCGGATATGGTAAGTAATCTTAATACACAGGAAAACGAGGCTTTCAAAGCAGATACGTCTGATTCGACAGCGTATAACCTGATGGGACAGTCCCTTTCAACTTATACATATCCGGCATTGAATGCAGTCGCCCATTATGGGGACTGGGATGCGACATTCCAGGCTGGATCTCTGGTTTACTATGAAGAATACAGTGACGGAACTTATGGTTTTTATGGTGCCAATGTAGAATCTACGTTGAAAGATGATGCTAATCTGACGGTATTGGGCGATGGATATGGTATTGTATATAAAAAAAGTAATGATAATCTGCCAGATAGGGTAGATGTGGAATTATTCAACGGGACTCAGCCTACGGACGATAAAACGACTCTTACGCTCAGTGAGATACAGCCATATGAGGTTCAAGGAAACAATAGTGATTTGTATAATATTTATCCACTCTCCACAGCACTGGTCAATACGACAGCGGCATCTTCCGACTTCTATCTGAAAGCGAAGGTTAAACCATCTAGTTCGGAGACAGCAGATTATTATTATTTCAACCCACATTTTGCAAAGACGGTCGTATATCTGACGGATGAGTCAGCTCCTGTACCTTCTTTAACAGATGATAGCAAGATTGCCGTACGTACAGCAAGACATTTGTATATGATGAGTCTGTACTATGATAGTTATGCAAATGCAACGGCAGCTGCCACATTCCAGCAGGAAAGGAATATTGCTTATCAGAGTTATGAATGGGCAAAATATTCAACACGTACCGATGATGTAAAATCTCAGGCACCGATTGCAGGAAATAGTACTGCCTTTAATGCAGTCTATAACGGGCAGGGTAACTGGATTACGGATGTAAGTTTTAAGACACAAGAGGGGTTGAATGTCGGATTCTTCGGAGATAATGAAGGAACGATTCAGAATGTTGTACTTCGTGCATCGTATACGGAGAATGGGAATTCTAATTACTTTGTAGGGCGAAGCGGCGATATTAAGAGTAATCAGACGGTTGCGATGGGTGTACTCGTTGGACGAAACGAGTCAAAAGGAAAAATCAGCAATTGCGCTGTGGCAGGATATTATATTGCCGGATCAGACGGTACAATCCATGCTTACGAGAATTCATATTTATATGCTGGTGGACTTGTTGGGGTAAATGCCGGTACTGTAGAGTCATGTGCTGCAGATATACCGACGATGCGATTATCTTCTACATTTGCAAATGCATATCTTGGAGGACTGGCCGGAAATAACAGTGGTGTGATCAATAATTCTTATGCACTGGGGCATATTGAAGTGGCCTTTGCAAAAGGCGGAAGCGTATCTATAGCCGGATTTGCAGGAAGAAACTCTGCGGTTATCCGTAATAGCTATTGTGCAACGGCCCTTACATCTAGTGGTGATGTAACGACTTCCTATGGATTTGCGCCGAATGGTGGTTCTGTGTCAAATTGTCAGTATCTGAACAAAGGCACTTACTCTTATGTAAATCATATGTACTCTTTCAACTGTGATAATGGCGATGGAAAAGAGGCGACTTACAGAGAACTCAGAGTAGAGAAAGACAGTACAAATGCGGCGAAATATAGCTACGATTTCAATAATACGGTGACAAATAGCAAAACATATCCATTCCGTGCGGTTGTGAAGGATGCTTCCAACCAGCTGGTTCATTACGGAGATTGGCTGGATGACGAAAATATGGGTACCGTTGGTATTTTCTATTGGGAATTAGAGACAGAAGGAAGTAATAATGGATATCATTTTACATATTTAGGAACGGCAGATGGCGAATCCATGGCAGGAACATCTTTGTGCAATGCACATGATGATGGCGGTGTTATCTCAGAATATGGGTATGGATATTTTGAGATGAATAAGGGATCAGTGACTGCGGTTCAGGTAACTGATGCGGAAATAAATGGAAAAAGTACATTTGATAGTAACAATGATGCATTTAATGTAGTTGCCTCTAAAGCGTTGGAAGAACAGATGAATGTAACGCTTGAAGACGGAACGGAGACACAATATACATTCTATGCGTTTACTACGAGAACTGCGGATGAGGCAATTGTATCGGGAGATGATAATAGAAATTATCTGTGTATGTCGGGAACAAGTTCAAATAGTACATGGAAATTGACTTATACACTGAACCGTGGGGGCACCGTTCAGACCGAAACTTATTCTTATATAGTTTCACCTTTTTTTGCAAATGCGATGAGTGCAAAGGGAGCATCTTCAATAACATCTTCTGATGGGACAAGTTCTAATTATGCTTTGGAACCAGGAACAGAAGATAATGCTTATGAAATTCGAAGTATTGAGCAGTTACAGTTTATTAACTGGCGGACGAATGAGAAGAGGTATACAGATACAAGCTCTGAACAAACAGAACAGTATTTCCCATATGAATGTTCTACAGGAATAGAACAGAAGTATTATTCACAAACACATGATATAAAAAATAGAACAGAATCTGATGGGACCTCTAAAAGATTTTACCCGCTTGGAAGAGCCGGACGCTCTTTCAAGGAACAGTATAATGGTAATTCTTATCAGATAAAAAATATTAATATTATAGAATCTACCAGTTCGTATGTAGGACTTTTTGGAGAACTGGGAGGTGGTACAGTATTACAGAATGTCATTATGACAGCTGATGAAGGAAAAGGGGTAATAAATAGTCAGTATATAGCAGATAATTCGAATAACGGTTATCGAGAACCTGTAGTTGGGGCTTTGGCTGGTATGGTCTGGGTCGGTGATGGACAAACAAATAATATCATTATAACAAATTGTGCTGCTTCTGGATATACAGTGAAATACACCGGTCAAATTACAAGAAATAATTTTAATCGATATATCAGTGTTGGAGGATTGATCGGTTCATTATTCAGCGGACAAGTTGAAAATTGTAGTGCGGCGAATACAGTTACAGTGGAATATGCTGGTTCTCTTAATTATCGTCAACAACTTGGTGGACTGATTGGCACGGTAGGAAAAACAGGGAATAACAATGATACAGAGCGAAGCAGAATCGTAAAATGTTATTCGGGAGGTAAAGTTGTCCCAGATACTGAGAATAGTTCGGGTGGATACTTGTGTGGTGGATTGACTGGAAACGCTAATGGACGAGATAAAGATAATGGAATGGATGGTCTTGCGGAAACAGAAATATTAGATTGCTACACATATTGCGATGTCTACCAAAGTAATACACAAGGCTTTAATGGATATTACTATATTGCAACAAATATCAAGGAGAGTAGCAGAGTTAATAATACATATTATTTGCAGTATGCTGGACACAATCAAGCGTCAAATTATTCAGTTGGAACCGGTTATGACTATGATAAGATGTCAAATGGTACATTACTTAGTGACTTAGGCGGAGATAGTAGTGCAACAGGAGGCGTAACTCGTACAGATTTGGGATACCATAATGTTACTACAACTGAGGGGAGTGCGAATGTTAACATTGATGGAAAATATAGTTATCCGATAAATAGTGCCCTTGAAGGTAAAAACTATCCGTTTCCTGCAATTATTACGCAAAAAGATCTAACATTTAGTACAGCTACAAACCTGCAGTACGTTTATGTCCATTATGGTGACTGGCCTATTAGCGGTCCATATTGGGAGAATGGTCGAGACAGTATGGATATCTTCCAGAACATGAATTTTGATGGTGCATATGAAACATATGCAACAAAGGTTTTTAAGTTGAATTTGAATGGAACTGATTTGGGGAATATTGATGAGACAAATTTTAGCGTAGATTCATCAATTGCTAAGGTTTTGGATGTTCAAGAAGAGAATGAAATACTTTCAGTAACAGTACAAGCTGTGAATACGGGAACAACTACGATTAGTTTGAATGAGACAACAGCTGTGTTCACGTTGGAGATCACTGCAAAAATTCAACTGACTGCAGAGCCGAATCAATTGGTTCTTCGTGAAGAGGAAACAGGAGGCCTAGAGTTTACTGCTGTTTCGGCGGGAGATTCGAATAAGCATTACGAGACTTCTGAATTTACGGAATGGAGTGTAATGGCGGATAATGCTGATATTCTTACGCTTAACCAGACTAATCAAACAAATAATAAGAACAAATGGAAAGTTAAACGTGAAGATATGGGAAAGGTTAATTTAACAGCTAAATTCACCTACGATTATCATGATACTGTTTTTGAAGAAGTGACCTATGTGGAAGTACTTCAGCCGGATACTGTCGGATTATCAAATGGAAGTAAATATAATGTGGCTTATATTGGTACAGAGGATGAAAATAGTATTATGGGACAAGATACTTCCTACAGTATAGATAAACCAATGGTTGAGGATAAAGATTTCTTCCTATATCTGGATTCGGATACAATTAAATTGGACGAAATGAAGATCAGTAGTATTACTGTAAATGGAAGCGAGGCGACTAAAGGGGAAAATCAGGAAGAATTTATTTCGGAGGATGGCTATCATATTAAATTTGATGAGAATATCACTCAGGATACGCTATATCAATATCTTGCGGGAGATATTTACAATTTGACTGAGGGAGATGCTTTGGAACCAAAGAAAAATGTTGCGCTGCAGATTACTTTGAGTTATGAAGGAAAAGCATATGTACTCACACTTACTCTTGATGAAGTGGAAACTTGCAAAGAACTGACGATCACATATGAAGATAGTAATGAAGAAGAAAATAAACATTCTTTTCAAAGGGAGATATTGTCAGGGAAACATACTCTTCCAACACATGAAGAGGCACGAAAGGAATGTGCAGATTTTGTAATACCGGATAAATATATGATCGTTGGATGGAAACTGCCTGACAGCGAAGAGGTATATGAAGCAGGAAGCGAATATAATTTTACTGAATCAGTAACTTTCACGGCAGTGTTTGATAAAGTAGAATACACGGTGATTCTGGATGCCAACGGCGGAAAGATATCCGAAGGTAGTGTGGAGAAAGAACAGTGCGAGATTCTTGTAGGTATTAATGCGGTATCATTAAGTCCATATTCTGCAGCGACTTCAAGAGAAGGGTATGTACTGACTGGGTGGGAAGACGAAAATGGTCATCCTTACAAGACAGATGCCGAATTGGATGCTGTTAGCTTAGGCGGAAATACTATATTATTTGCGCAATGGGAGCCGAAATATACCTTGACTTTGATAAATGGAAACACAGACGATGAGCCATATACTGAAAAAATTGCTGATGGAACTAAAACACTTGGCAGTGGATATTCTGAATTCGCAAAGAAAATAAAGTATGAAGATGGATGGACACTGGATGGATGGTACACAGAAATGAATCTGACAAGTGGACAAAAAGTTCTGGATAAGAACGGAAACGTAGTTGGTAAAGCGACGGGTTATACTACGATATTATCGGATGACACTTTAGCTATGCAGTTAACAGGTAATCAGAAATTATATGCTTGTTGGAAACGTGATACAGCAAAGTATGTTTTGACGGATCAACTTAAGGTAGGAGGGAAATATTTAATTGTAAATACTAATACGCCGGGAAATGGGGTGGCATTTGGAAGAAAAGGCACAGCAGATCAAGATAATGTTTCCGTAACGGTTCAAAATAATAATGATGAGACTTATATTGAAATGAATATGGATGATCGTCCAGATGCTGTGTTTGAATTTACCGAAGGAGAGAAGCTGGCAAATAGCTATGGCGGAAAGACATATTATATTCAATTAAATAAAAATGGTTCTGGTGTATATGAAGGTCATAATATGACGAATGAGGAAGATAAGGCTACGGCATGGGAATATGTAGATTCCCAGTTAATGAGCAAAGAGACAGATGAAAATAATCAAAAAGGAGTATTCTATTATAGCAATCAGTGGTTTGTGGCAAGAAGTGGAGTGACTGATAAAGTATATATATATCAAGATATGTCATATTCTTTTGCAGATGAATATAAGGTGACTTTGATGCTGGATGACAGTGAAGTCTATGATACAATCGAAGCGAATCCAGATGAAAACGGAATTGCATCAGTTACACTTCCGATAGCGACAAGAAGTGATGAGGTTGTAGACGGAAAAGCAATTAAATATGTATTTGATCACTGGGAAGATAAAGATAATAACTCTATAGCGGCAGGGGCTACAGTGACTATTGATGCAAATACAATATTTACGGCTAAGTGGAAAAAGTATCAGGAAACAACAGTATATGCAGAGGTTGATTCATTTGAAGATGGAAAGAATTATTTGATTACAAATCAAGACTGTGTGCCACTAGTGGCCATTGATAATAATTCTGTCGGTAGCGGAAATGGCCTGACAAAAACGCAGAAGGATGTTTATGTTGAGAATGGAGATGATTTGTTCCAAGAAACAAAGACGTGTATTGTTGATGAAAACATTGCAAGTGGCTATTTCCGGACTGTAGGAGTAGAGAATAACAGAGTGACACTGAAGAACGGTAGTAAATATCTTGCTCTTAGCAATAATAAAAAGTCTTTGCGGTTGAATGATAGTGGGGCGATTTGGAGCTATTCGGATAACAAATTATATTCGAGTTCGTATTACATAACATATAGTAATTCTGAATTCGGCGTGACTACTAACAAAAGTAACGCATCCACAATCTACATTTACGAAGAAACAACTGTTTGGGAACTACTCTCAACAACATAACGATTATTCAAATGATAATCAGAAAATCTAATAAACGATAGCAAAGAGAAAGGAGGCTTCATCTCATGAAAAAAATCAAAGAAAAACTTCATAATAACCGCGGAGTCTCCTTCCTTTTTGCGCTCCTTGCATTTATGGTTGCAGCAATGGTTTCTGTTACCATCATTACTGCCGCAGTCAGCAGTATCAAGCGTGTATATAATGACCGTGAAGAACAGCAGGCGCACCTCACATTGACTTCAGCAGCGCAGCTGATCCGTGATGAAATGTTAGATACGACAGTGAAAGAAGTTGTTACAATTAAGAATTCAGGTAATTCAGAGGAAAATAAGACAACAGAGACGACATCTACAGGTGCTTTCGGTGTGGACATGCAAGATGCAGTAAAATATGTGGATATAAATGACCTTACATATTCTTCCGGATCAAAATTCATTAAAATAGAAGCAGACAGTCTTAATATGGATGGGGTTAAGGCTACATTCACGATGCAGGCTGATGCCGCAGAAAAGTATAAAGTCATATTTACTTTGACTTTAGAGAATTCGGAAGAAACAATTTATTTGACAATGACTGGTTCACCTGGGCAGACCACGACGAGTACGAGTACGGATCAAGGTGTCCAAACAACAACGAATACGACGGAAATTAAGTGGAATAATCCGATTATCGGTGGGTTAGGAGTGTAGGGTGTGTATGAAAAGAAAAATAAGAAGTAAATCAGGTGAAACATTGGTTGAAACCTTGTTTGCCATGCTGGTGGTTGTCCTCGCAGTTACGATGCTGGCGGGAAGTATTGTGTCAGCGGCGAAAGTTAACAAGGGAACGAAGGATTTGAATACTGCATTTACAATGGATCAGACAACAGTTATCACTACGGAACAGGTGAAAATAACGCATATTGATGGTGCTACTGTAAGTGAAAGTAGTGTAAAGGCATACAAATCACAGGATGATAATAAAAACGAATACTGTTACTATGAAAAATAGTACAGTGTTCGTCAAATATCTCAAATGTGCAATAAGTGTGTGAGATATTTGACGAGTACTGTAGTTGAGAAAGGGTTTGAATGGTTTCTTTATGAATATGAGAAAAGCATATAAAGCGAGGAATAGCCATATGAAGATATTTCGTCATAACAAAATACGTAAAAAACTGAATAATTCATCTGGCATGACATTGGTAGAAGTGCTTTGTGCTGTTTTGATTCTTCTGCTTGTCACAGGTGGAATGACAACAACTGTATCTTTGGCAGTACGGCAATATCAGAGATCTATTCGGGATTCGGAATCGAAGGTGCTCTACTCAACTTTGATGACAATTTTGAGAAATGAACTGACATATACGACTGAGATTAAGATAGACAATAACGGTAATGTAAAGCAATTCCAAAGTCAGAATTATGCTATTGAAGGGAATCTAAGTACTATCATGACGGATGAATCCGGTGACAATGGGTATGGACAAATATTGCTTGGAAACAGTGATGATGTCAGTGAGAGTATGCCGGTAGTTGGAAAGGGAGCCTATTCCAGCGGATTATTGGCTAAGGTAACAAAAATCACTTACGATAATGCTTCCTTTTGCTTTACGGTGTATTTAAGTATTGGTTATAATGGTACTGAATATTATGGAGGGACATTCCAGGTGATGAACGTGAATAAAAAGGTAGCCCAAGTCCTGTCCCCATAACAAAATATAGCATACACAAATGCAACGATTT
>JBJFCH010000150.1:0-10726 GCA_051888835.1 Oliverpabstia sp.
ATTACTGGGAAAATTATACGGAGATGGATCAGTATGGATATGAAAATTTTGATAATCAGCAGGCACTTCTGAGCCAGATCAACACCAATCAGGAACAATTAAAACTGCGAAACAGATTGAGAAAAATGCTGGATTCGCCCTATTTCGGAAGAGTAGATTTTTGTTACGAGGGCGAGGATGAGCCGGAAACTTTCTATATTGGAATCGGAAATTTTGCGGAAGATGCCGGGAAAATTCCGTTGATTTATGACTGGAGAGCTCCTGTGAGCGGATTGTTTTATGATTTTGATAAGGGACCGGCTTTTTATGAAGCCCCGGGCGGCTGTATGGAAGGAGAAATCACATCCAAATGGCAGTATAAGATCCGTCATGGAAAAATGGTATATGCATTTGAGAGTGATATTAAAATCGATGATGATATTTTAAAAGCGGAATTGGGTGCCAATGCGGATGTACAGCTGAAAAATATTATTCGGACTATTCAGAAGGAGCAGAATGCAATCATCCGTAATACGAAAGACAGAATTTTGGTGATCCAGGGAGCTGCGGGGAGCGGAAAAACTTCTGTAGCTTTGCATCGTATTGCTTATCTTCTGTATCATGACAGAAAGAATCTGCAGTCATCTAATATTTTAATTCTGTCTCCAAACAGTGTGTTTTCGGACTATATTTCTCACATACTCCCGGAGCTTGGGGAAGAAAACATACGGGAAATGAGCTTTGATTTGTTTGCTTATCAGGAACTGCTGGATACGATCGGGGACTGCGAAGACCGATATGATTTGATTGAACAGAATATGCAGGATCCGTCCCGGGGAGAAATGTATCACAGGAAGCAGTCGAAAGAGTTTATCAGTCAGATGGAAGGATTTCTGGCTCTGTTGGAAGACGAGCTGATGTGTTTTAAAGATGTGGAATACAGGGGATATAAGATTTTGTCTTCAAGAGTGATATCCCTGTTTTATTATCAGTTTCAGGATATTCCACTGCTGTCAAGAATGGATGCAGTGATGGAATACTTTATGGATGAATATGAGACGCTGATGGGAAAAGATCTTCCGGAAGAAGAAAAGGTGTATTGGCAGGATAAATTCCGAAGTATGTATGAAACAAGAGATCTGTACCGAATTTACAGTCGTTTTTTGGAGTCGGAAGGATATCCGGGACTTCCTGAAACAGAACGCGAGAAGCGAATTCTTCGTTATGAGGATGTGTATCCGATGCTTTATATGAAATATCGTCTGATTCGACCTTCAAAGAGAAGAAATGTAAAACATCTTGTGATTGATGAAATGCAGGATTATACCAGACTGCAGTATCAGATTTTGGCAGAAATATTTCCATGCCGTATGACAATCCTCGGAGATAAAGCTCAGACCATGGATGAAAACCAGCAGGATGTTTTCGCATTCCTTCCTAAAGTACTGGGAAAAGATATACGCAAGATTGTAATGAATAAAAGTTACAGAAATACAGTAGAAATCGCCCGTTATGCTGCTGATCTTGCAGGAATTACAGAACTGGATCTTTTTGAACGGCATGGTAAGCCGGTGGAAGAGATAACATGCAGGGATATGGATAGTGTGTCGGATGTAATTGTGTCAAATCTCAGACTGGAAAAAGAGGAATATGAGACGGCAGCGGTATTGACGATGACAGCTGATGAGGCGCAGGAAATCTATCAGATGTTAAAAGAAAAGCTTGACGGCAGTGATATCTGTGTTGCTTATGTGGATCGTAACAGCAGCAGCTTTCAAAAAGGTATCACAGTTACTACTTTTTATCTCGCAAAAGGGCTGGAATTTGACCAGGTATTTACATTGTACGGAAAACAGGAGGAAACAGCTTTGGTACGACAGGCAAAATATATCTGCGCTACCAGAGCGTTGCATGAATTGTTTATGATATTCAGTGATGTATAAATGTTCATATAAGGCAGAAAGGAAGAAAGTGATTATGACAAACAGTGAGAGAAGAGACAGAGGGATGGCTTATATTTCCGATGACGGTGTGATGGAGGAACAGAAGGTATGCAGACGGGTTTTGCAGGAACTGAATACCGTGGATCGGGCGGATTTTTCAAAAATCAGTCAACTGGTAAAAGAACTTTTGGGAAAATCGGAAGGAGCTTTTATTAATCCTCCGTTTTATTGTGATTATGGTACACATATTGAGGTGGGAAAGAATTTTTTTGCAAATTATAACTGTACGATTCTCGACGTGGCGACAGTTAAAATCGGAGATAACTGTCAGATGGCGCCGAATGTAGCAATTTATACGGCTGGTCATCCACTACATCCGGTGGCCCGTAATTCTGCCTATGAATACGGTATTCCGGTGGAAATCGGGGATAACTGCTGGATCGGGGGGAATACAGTAATCCTTCCGGGTGTACATATTGGTGATAATTGTGTGATCGGTGCGGGCAGTGTTGTGACAAAAGATATTCCCGACTGGTCTGTGGCAGCCGGGAATCCATGTAAAGTGATCCGTAAAATAACAGAAGAAGATAAAAGATTTTATTTCCGGGATCAGGAATTTGATCCGGAAGCCTGGGAGGTAATCAGCAAACTGTAATACAAACCGGTCAATGGGTTGGGGTGGAAATGTCTGCTTTGCGGAATTCACCCGGAGTACAGCTATATTTCCTGAGAAACAATTTAGAATAATAGCTGAGATGATTGAAACCGCAGTTGAGTGCGATCTGCGTGATACTTTCCGTAGTATTTTTCAGCAGATAACAGCTCACTTCCAGGCGGTAAGCATTTAAAAAATCAATGGGTGACTGCTGAAGGTAGCGTTTGAAGAGAGAGCAGCATTTGCTTCTGCAGACGCTTCCTGAGGCAGCTATGTCATCCAGAGTCAGTTTATCAGCATAATGCTGATAAATATAGGAAACCATATCTTTTTGGATAGAAAGATCGGAAGAGATGGGCAGTGAATTATCATGAAATATTTTTTGACAATGGTTATAAATGGTAATCCACAGTAAATGTGCCAGTCCGATGATTTCTATTTCATATCCGGGAGTTGCCTGTTGTTTCTTTTCTAATATACAATCCAGATAATAAAGCACTTTTTGCCCGGTTTCATCCGAAGGATTAAAAACCTGGTATTCAAATTGAGAATTTTCTACAATAGGGGATACGTATTTTGTATACAAATTCTTATTAGGAGTTAGCAGGGATGGATGAAAGATAAATCCAAAATACTCACATTCTTCATTGTTAACAGAGTAATTATAATGCATCTGTCTGGCGTTTACCATGATACAGTCATTTTCCTTGAGCAGTATGTTTTTTCCATTTACATAGTAATTCATCCGTCCTTTTTTTACATAGCTGAATTCCATATCTTCGTGCCAGTGGCAGAGGGCACGACTGTTGAGATAGGCAGAGAGATACTTATATTGAACATACAGAGGAATTCCAATCTCATCATAAGGGATGATTTCAGAATTGTCCGGCATGACCTTGGTACTTAACTTTGGAAGATTCATAGAGACACCTCACTATATTTAAAATACGATTGTTATAATAAATAAAGAAAATATTGATAGATAAGTTAATATATAAATAATATTATTACAATATACTATAACAATTGTCCGGATAATTATCAACTGGCAGAACGAAGATTTTACCCCTTAAGGTAAAAATCTCCGGTAAATATCTGTAAGGATGTAATTTGTTACAGGGGGAATGAAAATGGAAGAGAAATTATATGTGACTACAGGTGATATCGTACATGAATTGGGAGTATCAGAGTCGTTTGCCCTGAAATTGATTAGAAAAATGAATGGAGAACTGGCAGAAAAAGGTTTTGACACGGTTGACGGAAGAGTGCGCCGCAGTTATTATGAGAAGAGAGTATTCGGATTATAATAATGGGAGTGAATAAGTATGTATAGAATTATCAGAATCGAGGAACCGGATTTTGGCTGTGAAGGTCGGATGGAAGGACAGGCGATTATGGATACGGTGATATTACGGGAAGAATCCGGTCAGGAAATCGTGAAACAAATGGAAGACAGTCTTCTGTATGAAAGGGATTTGAATGAAGGCGACGCTGTTATGATTGAAAAGAATGGGAATCTTCGGAGTGTGGTTGCTGTTATCACAGGAGGTGCCGCCGGCATCGGAAAATGCATTTGTAAAGAATTTGAGAAGCTCGGTGTAAAGGTGTGTACGATTGATATAGCTGAGAATCCTTTTTTTGTGGGTGATATTGCAGATGAAGATACACTGCACAGCTTTGCGGGAAAGGTGATTGGCATCCATGGTCATGTGGATTATCTGATTAATAATGCACCACCGTTGATGAAAGGGATTGATTCCTGCAGCTACAAAGAATTTAACCGGGCGCTCAGAGTAGGGGTTTCCGCACCATTTTTGCTTACACAGCTTTTTATGCCTTATTTTACAGAGGGAGCCAGTATCGTCAATATTTCTTCCAGTCGTGATAGAATGAGCCAGCCGTTTACGGAGAGCTATACAGCAGCAAAAGGCGGAATTGCAGCTCTCACCCATGCTCTCGCGGTCAGTCTTTCCGGTAAAGTAAGAGTAAATTCTATTTCTCCGGGATGGATTGATACAGAATATAAAGAATATACCGGTTCGGATGCTTCCCAGCATCCGGCAGGAAGAGTGGGAAATCCGCAGGACATTGCACAGATGGTTATGTATTTGTGTTCGGAGAAAGCAGGTTTCATTACTGGAGAGAATATTTGTATTGATGGCGGAATGACCCGCCAGATGATTTATCATGGAGATTATGGATGGAAAATGAATTGACGATTAGAATGGCAAAATCTTCGGATGCCCGGGAACTTCTGGAAATATATGGACCCTACGTGGAAAACACGGCTATTTCTTTTGAATATACAGTACCGTCTGTGGATGAATTTGCTTGCAGAATAGAAAAAACACTGCAGTTTTATCCCTATCTGGTGGCGGAAATTGACGGGAGAATCGTTGGATATACCTATGTTTCCCCTTTTAAAGAGAGGGAGGCTTATGCGTGGGCAGTGGAGACAACCATTTATATCCGGGAAGGATGGAAAGGAAAGGGCTGTGGAAAACAGCTATACCTTGCATTAGAAGAGATACTGAAAAAGCAGAAGATTCAGAATCTGAACGCATGCATTGCGTATACAGAGCAGGAAGACGAACATCTTACCAACGCCAGTATGGAATTTCATAGCCATATGGGATATCAGCTGGTGGGAACATTTCATAAATGCGGCTATAAATTTGGAAAATGGTACGATATGATCTGGATGGAGAAAATGATTGGGGAACATCCGCTAAAACCAGATTCAGTGGTAGCTTGTAAGAGATAGTAAAAATGGGTTGCTGATAGTATCGCATGCCTTCCTACGGAGGATGTACTATTAGCAGCCCACTTACATTATGAGCTATATAAAAAATATAATAACCGAAAAAACAATTGCGATGATGCCACTAGCACGATTCAATCCTAAAGCTAATGCAGAAGGCTCTACATTTTTATATCGCCAACCATACTGTAGATACCAGGCAGTATGGGGCGAAGAAGCATTCAGAATGCCAACAATCATCAAGAAGATACTTAAAAATATTTTCACGAAATTGTATTATCCAAAAAATAGCCCATTTTTTTATAGGGCACCTAATTTAATAAAAATACGTTCAATGAACATTTTACTTTTTTTCACACAGATAGCCCTTTGTTTTCAGTTCCTGTTCTATAAGATCCAGGGTTTCTTCAGAATCTGCCGTAATCGTGTGATAGTGATATCCCGATGTGACTTCTTTCAGCGGAGTAGATTTTCCACTTCTGATTTCTTCGAGAAATTTCCTCACATCTCTGCGGGAAGAAACATTAAGGTCAGCTTTCAGGCGGCCATATACCCGATGGCGTACAGATACATCCACAGCAGTTCCTCCCAGATCCACAATCGTGTTCAGTTCATCCTCGATCGCTTCATCAGAATGGTAAACCTTGATCAGCCGGGTGGCACGAAGCGGTGCATTCAGAAGATATCCACGATTTGTAGAAATAATATCATTTCTTTCTGCACGGATCAGAGCCATATCCTGAACAATCACCTGTCTGCTCACTGAAAAATGATTAGCCAGGGCAGAGCCAGAGACAGGGGCAGAGGAATTTGCCAGCAGATGGAGAATTTCCTGACGTCTTTCTGTTCCTTTCATGATTTGAACCGATCCTTTCTTAATAATATAATATAGGGTTTAGGTGTTAACAGATCCCTTGTCTCATTATATACTTGTTGGCTTGCGTACAGCAAGTAGTTTTCTTCAATTCATATAAATTGCCTACAATATCCGACAGCTTGAATTGCAGTTGGTTTATAGAAGATTCATTCAGACAGCATGCAGATTTTTCAGTGAGATATCAAGAATCGGCGCAGAATGTGTCAAAGCACCGCTGGAGATATAATCTACTCCGATATCCAGAAGTTGTTCCACATTTTCTCGTGTAACATTGCCGGAACATTCTGTCTCCGCACGTCCATCGATGATGCGGATGGCTTCTTTCATCATATCCGGTGTCATATTGTCCAGCATGATGATATCTGCCCCGGCTTCCACTGCCTCTCGTACCATATCCAGATTTTCTACTTCTACCTCGATTTTACGGACAAACGGTGCATATTCTTTTGCCATTAAAACTGCGTTTCTCACACTCCCTGCAGCTCCAATATGGTTGTCTTTCAGAAGAATGCCATCCGACAGATTATATCGATGATTGTATCCGCCACCTATTTTTACTGCGTATTTTTCAAATACACGCATATTTGGAGTTGTTTTTCTGGTATCAAGAAGTTTAGTTTTACTTCCTTCCAGAAGTTTTGCAATTGAATGGGTATAAGTGGCAATGCCGCTCATACGCTGCAGATAATTCAGAGCCACACGTTCCCCGGATAGAAGGGCACGGATATCTCCGGTAACCACTGCCATCAACTGTCCTGCAGAGACAGCATCACCGTCCTGACAAAAGAAATCTACCTGAACAGCATCATCAAGAAGTTCAAAAACACGTTTAAAAACGTGAAGTCCTGCGATGATGCCATCCTGTTTGCAAAGAAGTTGAACCTCTCCTTTTTGATAGGTACGCATAACAGAGTTTGTGGTGATATCTTCACTTGTGATATCCTCCTGAAGTGCCTGCAGCAGAAGATGGTCTGCGTTTAAAGTCATAGTAATTTTATTGTTCATGTTTTTGTCTCATCCTTTCAATTTCATTCAGTACTGTCTGTTTATATTCTGTTTGTAAAGCATTTGGATCAGAGTACAGGGTCTCGTTAATCTGAGGTTCATATGGTGCGGATGCGTTTTGAAGCTCGTTTTCTATCATGTGCAGTGCGGCTCTTTTGGCAAATACAAGACTTTCCAGGAGAGAGTTACTGGCAAGGCGGTTTGCTCCGTGAACTCCGTTGCAACTGGTTTCACCTGCAGCATACAGACGATTCATAGAAGTCATGGAATATCTGTTAACTTTGATTCCACCCATAAAATAATGCTGGGCGGGAACAATAGGAATGCATTCTTTTAGGGGATCATATCCTTCTTCCAGGCAACGATAGTAAATATGAGGAAAATGCTGCATGATGGTATCCTTTCCTATGGGACGCATATCAAGCAGAACATAAGGAGTCTGATCTTTTTCCATTTGTTTTCGTATCTCTTTTGTGAGAAGATCTCTCGGAAGCAGTTCGTTCACAAAACGCTGTCCGTCTTTATTGTAAAGAAGGGCTCCTTCACCGCGGACAGATTCGGAAATCAGGAATTGACGTCCGGTTTTTTGGGTATACAATGTGGTAGGGTGAATCTGAATATAATCCGGGTTCAGAAGTTCCACTCCGTGTTTCAGACAGACGGCCAGTCCATCTCCGGTAAGGTGAGGAAAATTAGTGGAATGCTGATAAAGTCCGCCGATCCCGCCACAAGCAAGCAAAGTGCAGTCTGCCTGAATAGGAAAAACAGTACCTTTTTGATTCCGGGCAATAATTCCGTAACAGGTATTATCTTGTTCCATCAAATCTACCATGGTTGTATATTCCATCAAAGTAATATTCTCCCGCTCCTTTACTTTTACAAGAAGCTTACTTGTGATTTCCTCTCCGGTAATATCTTCGTGGTATAAAATCCGGTTGGTACTGTGAGCACCTTCACGAGTAAAGCAGAGTTTTCCGTCCTTCTTTTCAAAGTCAACACCGTAGTGAATCAGATCCCGAATGGTATCCTGAGAGGAACGAATCATAATATCGACAGATTCCAGATTGTTTTCGAAATGCCCGGCAACCAGCGTATCGTGAAAAAATGAATGATAATCATCTTCATCTTTCAGCATGCAGATACCACCTTGAGCGAGGAAAGAGTCGCTGCTTTTCAGGTCGGATTTTGTGATGATAAGAATCTGTTTATCACCGGGAAGTGTTAGTGCTGCATAAAGCCCTGCAACTCCACATCCTACAATTACTATATCTGTTTTCATTTCTTTTTCAACTTCCTTATATATCAAGATTTATTATTATCCAAGCTCCAACATCCGCTCCAGGGGAATCATAGATTCTCTGCAAAGCTGATTATCCAAAGTGACAGCATTGTTTTGATGTTCCAGAACATCCAGAACTTTTTTTAGTGTAATACGTTTCATACCGGGGCAACACAATGCTTCGTCTGCAATATAAAATTTTTTATCCGGATTTTTTTTCATGAGCTCATGCATGACGCCGTTTTCCGTGCAGATAATAAAAGAATTGCAGGGACTTTCCGTTGCATATCGAATAATACCGGAAGTGCTTCCTATATAATCCGCAAGTTTGAGGGTATCCGGTGTACATTCCGGATGGATCAATACTTGTGCTTCAGGGTGAGCTTTTTTTGCTGCCAAGAGAGTATCTGCGGTCAGACCGGCATGAATCGGGCAGCGTCCGTCATTAAAAATAAAGTGCTTTTCCGGAATCTGAGAGGCAACATATTTCCCCAGATTTTCGTCAGGTACAAAAAAGATATGTTTGCTTGGCAGAGCTCTGACAATGTTCAAAGCATTTGCAGATGTAACACATACATCCGAATATTTTTTCAGTTCCGCAGTGGAATTGATGTAGCAGACTACTGCCAGATCGTCATATTGTTTCCTCAGTTCTTTGATCTTTTCAATATCTGCCATATGAGCCATGGGACAGTCGGCTTTCGGATCAGGCATAAGGACCTTCTTATCCGGGTTAATAATTTTGGCACTTTCCCCCATAAAAGAGACGCCGCAAAGGATGAGAGTATCTGCAGTTGTCTGAGAGGCTACCTTGCTCAGATAAAAGGAATCTCCGATAAAATCGGCAATATCCTGTACTTCATCCGGTACATAATAATGAGCAAGAATAATGGCATTTTGTTTTTCTTTCAAAGACTGAATTCGTTCTTTTACAGTCATAGTGATTCCTCCTGAAATATTTTCCAGTGCATTATACACTTTTTATTTACATATGACAAGACAGTAGTAAAAAATAATTGTTAAATTGCATATTCGGCCACTGAATGTTACAATAGAACAGGACTTTTTATGTCGTAAGAATAATAAAGGATCGAGGTTTTAAAGATGAATCCAACAGTAAGTATTATTGTTCCCATATATAATGCACAGGCAAATCTGAACAGATGCATTGAGAGTGTCCTGAAACAGGATTTCGAAGATTTTGAATTGATTCTGGTAGATGACGGAAGTACCGATCATTCCGGTTGCCTGTGTGACGAATATGCAGCAGTTGATTCCAGAATCCGTGTAATCCATAAAGAAAATACCGGTGTTTCAGACAGCAGGAATACGGCATTGGATCTGGCAAAGGGAACATATCTTCAATTTCTCGACAGTGATGACTGGATTACCGTGGATGCCACCAGTCTGTTGGTGCGGGCAGCAGAGGAAACGCAGTGTGATCTGGTGATAGCGGATTTTTATCGGGTAGTGGGTGAGAGAGTTTCGCATAAAGGTGATATACAGGAGGAGAAGCTTTTATCCAGAGAAGAATTTGCTGTTCATATGATGGAAAAACCCGCTGATTTTTACTACGGAGTACTCTGGAATAAGTTGTACCGCAGAGAACTGGTAGAAAAATATCATTTGCGTATGGATTCAGAAATCAGCTGGTGCGAAGACTTTATGTTTAATCTGGAATATATTCGACATGCCGGAAGTGTATATGCATTGAGGGTTCCAATTTATTACTATGTAAAAACGAAAGGTTCTCTCGTCAGTCAGGGAATGAGTATTACCAATACAATTAAGATGAAGCGGAATGTTTTTGATTATTATAACCGGTTTTATAAAGATGTATTTGAGGAAGAGGATTATGAAAAAAGCAGGCTGCAGGTATATCGCTTCTTCTTTGATGCTGCTGGTGATGGAATCGTACCGCCGGCAATACTTCCGGGTTCTATAAAATTGGGAGAGGAACGGACAAGAGTAAGTGCAGAAGTGATTGAAGGCGAGGGCATTTTGCTGGATGCCTACCGGGAGAGAAAGCTGTTGGACAGGTATCTGGAGACAGCTGCCATAAAAAATGATCTTTCCCTTGGGGAAGCCCGCTTGCTTTTATATCTGGCACATCCCCATGACAAATGTAATCGGAAGGAACTGGCGGATATCACCAATATGACCAGAGCCGGTCTTTCTATGACACTTCAAAAGCTGACCGGAAAAGGGCTCATTCAGGTTCGGGACA
>JBJFCH010000151.1:0-1655 GCA_051888835.1 Oliverpabstia sp.
CCCGACACGTTTCCAGCATCCGGTTGCAGGTACATACAAGAAAGAATGTATCGAAATGGGTAAGAAATACTTCTCCGTAGCTTCCGGTGGTGGTACAGGACGTACTCTGCATCCGGATAACATGGCAGCAGGTCCTGCTTCCTATGGTATGACAGATACTCTGGGACGTATGCATTCTGATGCACAGTTTGCAGGTTCCTCTTCCGTACCGGCTCACGTTGAGATGATGGGTCTGATCGGCGCAGGAAACAACCCGATGGTTGGTATGACTGTTGCAGTTGCAGTTTCCGTAGAAGAAGCAGCTAAGGCTGGTAAGTTCTAAGATATAGAAAAATCAAGGGTTTAAACAGTTATTAGGAAGTGTTAAAATTCATAATAATTCAGTTATGTTAACACAATTTGCACACTGTTTTAGCACCACCGTTTGCACACAATTTTGGGGTTCTCGTTAAGTCGGGAACCCCTTATTTCAGTTTTTCGATGTCATTTCTTAACCATTCAATATCTCTGTCAGTATATGTTGATTCGGTGACATTCTTATGAGCAGTCGGTAGCATATCATATTTGTCATATAATGTTGAACAATGTCTGGCGGTTAAAATGCCCGGTAATTGAATGAACGAAAGTATGGGTGATATAATTTTATTAACTTATCATTATTTTTATGGGGTGAAATGAAATGTTATATCATTATACGAGCATTGAAACATTGGCAATGATATTAGGCGGAAAAAAAATCAGATTTAATAATTTGCTAAATGTAGATGATCCTGATGAGATAGAAACGGCAGATTTGAGCAATTGGGGAAGGCATTGTTTTGTGAGCTGCTGGACGAAAAGTGCTGACGATGTTCTGTCAATGTGGAATATGTATACTCCGGATATACATGGGGTAAGAATTGGAATGCGGGAACTGCCATTTAAACTTTATTTATACGAAAAAGGTACATATGAATTTACAGCAAATACAATTACATGCATAAATATGGGAAAATTGTATAAGGAAAGAAAAGCAGTGATTGTTCCTGATAATCCGCAATTAATCGATGTCGAATATACAGATGATGAAGACAAGCTTAATCCTCATATAAAGATTGCAACAAATATAAATGGGACTATTAATGTATCTGTTACTTTTAAACCTATTGGAAAATATAAAAAAACATGTTGGTCATACCAGCAGGAGAGTAGATACAAAATTATGGCACTTCCGTATCCTGTCAAAGAACTACATAAATTAAAAAATCCTGAAGAATATCAAAAAATAATAGATGTAATCTCTGATGAATCTATAGAACAGGCATATGATGAATTTTTTCTGGAGTTAGCGGATGATGCATTTCAAAATATGGAAATTTTATTGGGACCAAAAACTTCAAAAACGGAAGAAATTATTGTTCAGGCGTTGGTAGATAAGTATTGTCCGGACGACAATGTTGTAATCAGGAAGAGCGGGATAAACTTAATATAATATGTATCATCTTTTCTGGAGAGATTTACAGATCTTACAACTTTGTCCATGACATCAGAAAAACTTTAGGGTGTCTCAGTTGCTGAGACACCCTTGTTTCCTTGATATACTCTTATTTTAAATCAAATTAATAACGATCGCGTCTGTCATCTCTGCGGTCGTCGCGTCTGTCATCTCTGCGGTC
>JBJFCH010000151.1:1755-6734 GCA_051888835.1 Oliverpabstia sp.
TCGCGTCTGTCATCTCTGCGGTCGTCGCGTCTGTCATCTCTGCGGTCATCACGTCTGTCATCTCTGCGATTTCGATCACATGCACAATGACAGGGTGGGCAGGGAGGACAGATACGTCTGCGGAGATTTTCAAAATCATCAGGCATAACAAAACTCCTTTTTGTATAGGATATGCAGAAGTCGATTTGACTGTTAATCTTGAATTTTTAGACAGAAAAATACATGCAATTCATTTCAGGAAAAGTGATTCTACAAATTGCCGCATTTCATCGTGAGTTTGGACACCTCGGGCTTTATCAATAATGGTATCCTGTTCTTCTTTTGATAATCTGGAAAAATGATTCAGCACATCGGAATGTTGCGCGAGTTCCATGGTAAATCCAATGGGGAGTTCCTCGTTTTTAATCATTTCCGTCCCCTCCTGGTCCGTCTTTTCTTGGTCTGGTTGATTCCGGTAATGGTTCTACGATTTGTGAGGGGTGAGGAAGATCAATTTCCGGAATATTGTCATCGTCATAGGTATTTTCAATGGGATTTATATTTTTATCTGACATTTTACACACCATCCTTTCAGATACAGTATGTGCAATGATGGAAAAGATATACATAAAGGAACCAAATCGATTTTCATTATCATATTAAAGATTTCATGTGAAATTCATATAATAATATGAAAAATATTTTGTGCAGCCGAGATGATAATTGAGGTTGAACGGGAGGTATTATGGAACAGATCATGAATTATGTGAAACCGGAATTGTTGGTATTGGCGATGGTATTGTATCTGGTGGGAAATGGTTTGAAAAAGTCGGAGATGGTGAAAGACAAATATATTCCGATTATACTGGGAGGAATGGGTATCATTTTGTCTGGAATCTGGGTGGTGGCAACCAGTTCTCTGAATTCACTGCAGGAAATATCCATGGCAGTATTTACAGCTTTTGTACAGGGAATTCTGGTTGCAGGATTAAGCACATATATCAATCAGCTTGGTAAGCAGCTGAATAAAAAAGAATGATTATATAATAACATGAGGATAGGACAAAATGAAAAAAAGAATCAGAAATATACCAGTAAGAATCCATAATAACCAGGTATATTTTTTAAATTTGCAGGATAAATTCAGCCTATAGACTGCAATAAACCCGATGATGACACTGACAATGAAAGTTGCAATATCCAAAAACAAATAATGATTTCCCAGCAATCCGGTATAGATATAGAATATGATTGGTATCAATAGTGTTCCGATCAGAATACCTGATAAAAGTGCGGAACTGATACAAGGATATTTATTTCTGAGTTTTGGAAGTGAAATAGCGGAATATAAAAGCATAGGAAAAAATACCAATTTCATATGTTCCCATACAGATTCATTGACTGGAGAGAATAAACCGATTATAAAATTATAATTTGACCATTCATAGAAAAAATGAGAGAGAGATCCCAGTACAAGGACAAAAACTGTTCCTGCAATTGTATAATATTTTAATTGTTTCATGCCAGTCACCTCTACAACAGTATATCTCAGAAAATATTAATTTATACAAACTGAAAATATATATAATAAAAAGTTTTGCTGAAGTTTTATAATTGTAATAATTTTTGCTGTATACGTTTTGGATTTTTTATAGTATACTGTTGAAGTATTATGAATGAAAAGGACGATCGATCTGGCATGGAAAATTTTGTGCTGCATCATTGACTTGTGAAAAAGGAGGAATCGTACATGTGTGGAATCGTTGGATATAATGGAATATTGCAGGCAGCGCCTATACTTTTGAAAGGGCTGCAGAAGCTGGAATATAGAGGTTATGATTCGGCAGGAATTGCTGTTAGAAATGAAGAAACCGGAAAAATAGAAGTAGTGAAGGAAAAAGGCCGTCTGAAGACGTTGATTGAAAAGACAGATTCAGGTTCTGCTGTACCGGGAAATTGCGGGATTGGTCATACTCGTTGGGCTACCCATGGGGAACCATCAGTACAGAATGCACATCCTCATTGTACGGATGACAAATCGGTAGTACTTGTACACAATGGAATTATCGAAAATTATCAGGAACTGAAAGAAAAACTTCAGAAGTCCGGATATACTTTTTATTCCCAGACGGATACAGAAGTAGCTACAAAACTGATTGATTATTATTATAAAAAGACAGGAACTCCTCTGGAGGCAATTTCAAGGGCAATGCTGAGAATTCGTGGTTCGTATGCTTTTGGTATTATGTTCCATGATTATCCGGGAAAATTGTTTGCTGCCCGCAAGGACAGTCCTTTAATTATCGGAAAAAATGATACAGGATGTCTGATTGCTTCGGATGTTCCGGCAATTCTGGACAGTACAAGAAATGTATATTATATCGGCAATCATGAGATTGCAGAAATGACAGCAACTGAGATCCATTTCTATAATATTGATCTGGAAGAGATTGAGAAAGAAATGGTTGAAATCAAGTGGGATGCAGAAGCTGCTGAAAAAGGCGGTTATGAGCATTTTATGCTGAAAGAGATCCATGAACAGCCAAAAGCGGTGCAGGATACCATTGGTGCATATGTAAAAGATGACAGGATTTCTTTTCGTGAAGCCGGACTTGATGACGAGACTCTTAAAAATCTGGAACGAATCTATATTGTTGCCTGCGGTTCCGCATATCATGTGGGAATGGCAGGAAAATATGTAATCGAGGAGCTGGCTGGTATTCCGGTGGAAGTTGATCTGGCATCAGAGTTTCGATACAGAAATCCTTTGTTTGCAAAAAATTCCATGGTTATCGTGGTATCCCAGTCCGGTGAAACTGCAGACAGTCTTGCGGCTTTGAGACTTTCTAAAGAAAGAGGAATTCCTGTGCTTGGAATCGTCAATGTGGTGGGATCCAGTATTGCAAGAGAAAGTGACTATATTTTATATACGTATGCAGGACCGGAAATTTCCGTTGCAACTACGAAAGCGTACAGTACGCAGTTGATTGCCGTATATCTTCTGGCGATTCAGTGTGCTGTGGTTCGTGGGGAGATTACGGAAGAACGCAGTATGGAACTGGTGAAAGAACTGCATACTCTGCCTGATAAGATTCAGAGGGTTCTGGATGATAAAGAACGAATCCAGTGGTTCGCAAGTAAATATGCCAATGCGAAAGATATTTTCTTTATAGGTCGTGGTATTGATTATGCGATCAGTCTTGAGGGCAGTCTGAAAATGAAAGAAATCAGTTATATTCATTCCGAAGCGTATGCAGCAGGTGAATTGAAACATGGAACGATCAGTCTGATCGAAGACGGTATTCTTGTGGTGGGTGTAGTGACCCAAAAAGAACTGTTTGAAAAAACGATCAGCAATATGGTCGAGGTAAAAAGCCGCGGTGCATACCTGATGGGATTGACTTGTTATGGTAACTATAGTATAGAGGATACGGCAGATTTTTCTGTATACGTGCCCAAGACCGAAAAGTATTTTACCACAAGTCTGGCAATTATACCGCTGCAGCTGATGGGATATTATGTCAGCGTGGCGAAAGGTCTGGACGTGGATAAGCCGAGAAATCTGGCGAAATCTGTGACAGTGGAGTAGGAGAAATTCCCATGTGGGAGAACGTAAGAAAAAAATTTATTGGAGATAAAGCATTTTATAGAATGGTACTTGCGATTGCAGTACCGATTATGATTCAGAATGGAATTACCAACTTTGTGAGTCTTCTGGATAATATTATGGTTGGCCAGATCGGAACGGAGCAGATGTCCGGAGTTGCGATCGTCAATCAGTTACTTTTTGTATATAATCTGTGTATTTTTGGAGGTCTTTCCGGTGCAGGTATTTTTACCGCCCAGTATTTCGGACAGAAAGATGATGAAGGAATACGCCATACTTTTCGTTTCAAAATATGGATGGCTGTGATCCTTACAGCATTGGCAATCTTTGTATTTCTTGCAGGAGGTAACCAGCTGATCCGGGCATATCTGAGCGGAAGCAGTGACGGAGGAGATCTGGCTGCAGCGCTGAGATACGGAAAAGTATATATGTGGGTGATGCTGATTGGGCTTCCTGCGTTTATGATGGTACAGGTATATGCCAGTACACTGAGGGAGTGCGGAGAAACGCTGGTTCCCATGAAGGCTGGAGTGATTGCTGTATGTGTGAATCTGATATTTAATTATGTGTTGATTTATGGTAAGTTTGGTCTGCCGGCTCTTGGTGTAGTAGGTGCGGGTATTGCAACTGTAATTTCCAGATATGTGGAGATGGCGATTGTTCTGATCTGGACCCACACGCATAAGGAAAAAAACACGTATATGACCGGACTGTACAGTACCCTGAAAGTTCCGGCTCATCTGGTGAAAAAGTTTATTATCAAAGGTTCTCCGCTTCTTGTGAATGAGACTTTATGGGCTGCCGGGATGGCGGTTTTAACACAGTGTTACTCTGTGAGGGGACTCAGTGTGGTAGCTGCACTGAATATTGCCAATACGATTTCAAATCTGTTCAATGTAGTATTTATTGCACTGGGCGATTCTGTGGCTATTGTGGTGGGACAACATCTTGGTGCCGGCCGGATGAAAGAAGCGAGAGATACAGATAATAAGATGATAGCTTTTTCTGTAATGTGTTGTACGGGAGTTGCTCTGGTTATGTTTTCCATAGCACATCAGTTCCCGAAATTGTACAATACGACAGCGGAGACCAGGATGATTGCCGGATGGCTGATTATGGCACAGGCCATATTTATGCCGCAGAATGCATTTTTACATGCTTCGTACTTTACTCTGCGATCCGGTGGAAAGACAATCATCACCTTTTTGTTTGACAGTGTGTTTGTCTGGTGTGTCAGTGTACCGATCGCTTATGTGTTCAGCCGATTTACGGCTCTCTCTGTAGTAGTGATTTTTGCATTTGTGCAGATGGGAGACTGGATTAAGTGTGTGATCGGTTTTATCCTGGTGAAAAAGGGAGTATGGCTTCAAAATATTGTAGCGAAAGAATAAAA
>JBJFCH010000151.1:6834-10685 GCA_051888835.1 Oliverpabstia sp.
CGAAAGAATAAAATAACGGATATATTAAATTGTGCTTGCATTTGTGATTATGGTGTAGTATAATGATTCACGGTGTTAATAAAGAGATGGTCCTCTGTTACCAAAGCGTATTAAGAACATCCGAAGAATAAAGGAGAAAAAAAGATGAACGAGATTATTAAAAACATCGAAGCTGCTCAGCTGAAAGCAGAAGTACCGGCATTTCGTGTTGGTGATACCGTAAGAGTTTATGGTAAGATTAAAGAAGGAAACCGTGAAAGAATTCAGGTTTTTGAAGGCGTTGTATTGAAGAAACAGGGCGGAAGCTGCCGTGAGACTTTCACAGTAAGAAAGAACTCCAACGGTATCGGCGTTGAAAAAACATGGCCGCTGCATTCTCCAAACGTTGAAAAAGTAGAAGTTATCAGACATGGTAAAGTAAGACGTGCAAAACTGAACTACCTGAGAGATCGCGTTGGTAAAGCTGCTAAAGTTAAAGAGCTGGTAAAATAATAAGGAAATATTGATATGCAGGGGGAGCAGGGGCAAATACGACAGGTACTTGCCCCTGTTTTCTGCTATGAACAATGACGGAATGCGGTAACATCAAATTTGAGGAAAAGGATAATGGGAATTTTTAAAGCAAGATATGTAAGGGATTATATTGCGGCTACAAAATTCAAAACCGTCCTTTTATGGATTGTGGAAATCATTGCGGTAGTTGTCATGGGAATTCTGCTGGCTGTTGGTTTTGGGAAGACTACAGTGATGCAGGAGGGATCTATGGATCCGACACTTGCAGCAGGAGATACCTTGTTGATTGACAGAGCAGTGTACAAAATCAGTACGCCAAAGAGGGGAGATATTATCGCTTTCAAGCTGAATAATGAAAAGAATGCAAGTTTGCATATCAAAAGAATCGTTGGGCTTCCGGGCGAGACGATTCAGATTAAAGATGGACATATCCTGATAGATGGGGAGATTTATCAGGAAGAATATAATTTTCCGAATATTGAGAATCCGGGTCTGGCGGAAAATGGAATTACCCTGAAGAGCGGGGAATATTTTGTTCTTGGAGACAACCGGAACAATAGTGAAGACAGCCGTTTTGTGGACATGGGAAATGTAAAAAAGAAAAATATTGTAGGAAAATTATGGTTCGTTATTTCCCCAAAAGACAGATTTGGGAGAATAAAATAATTGAGGTGAATACATGATATTGCAGTGGTATCCAGGTCATATGACCAAGGCAAAAAGGCAGATGCAGGAAGATCTGAAATTGATTGATCTGATTATTGAACTTGTAGATGCCCGTATACCGCTCAGCAGCCGGAATCCGGACATTGATGAGCTGGGAAAAAACAAGTCCCGTTTAATCCTTTTGAACAAATCGGATCTGGCAGATGAGAAATATAATGAACAGTGGACAGAATATTTTCAGAAAAAAGGGTTTTTTGTTCTCAAGGTAAATTCAAGAACCGGTGCAGGACTAAAAGCAATACAGGGTGTGATACAGGAAGCCTGTAAGGAAAAAATAGAGAGAGACAGACGCAGAGGAATCAAGAACCGTCCCATAAGAGCTATGGTGGTGGGAATTCCCAATGTGGGAAAGTCAACCTTTATCAATTCTTATGCAGGAAAAGCGTGCACAAAAACCGGCAATAAACCGGGAGTTACCAAGGGAAAACAGTGGATAAGGCTGAACAAAAATCTGGAACTTTTAGATACACCGGGCATTTTGTGGCCGAAGTTTGAAGATCAGGAAGTCGGAAAGCGGCTTGCCTATATCGGTTCGATCAAAGATGAAATATTGAATCTGGAAGAATTGTCGTTGGAACTTTTGGATTATATCAGGAACAATTATCCTGGTATATTGAATCAACGTTATGGCATAGCAGAAGAAGGAACACCATTGTCATTATTGGAAGAAATCGCTGAGAAACGAAAATGTCTGAACCGCGGTCAAGAACTGGATTATGCGAAAGCAGCCGGGATTTTGATGGAAGAGTTTCGAAGCGGAAAACTTGGAAGAATCACATTAGAATATCCACCGGTATTAAAAGAGAAAAATGAAGACAATCAGTGAAATAAAAAAAGAACTGGAGCAGGCCGATGGGGCTGCACGAGAAGTGCTTCTTGCGGAATATGGGAAAGATTGCCGCAGCGGTGTGATCGCGCTGGTTCAAAAGTATGAGAAAGAAAAAGAAAAATTAGAACAGGAAAAATCCCGGATTGAACAGATGAAAATATATGAGAAAAAATATGATCATCTGGGATATGTCTGTGGTATTGATGAAGCTGGCAGGGGGCCGCTGGCAGGTCCGGTTGTTGCAGGGGCTGTGATACTGCCGGAAGATTCACAAATTTTATGGCTGAATGATTCAAAAAAACTTTCAGCCAGGAAAAGAGAAGAGCTTTATGATGTGATCATGCATGAGGCAGTGGCTGTTGGTGTCGGTTATGCAAGTCCGGCAAGGATTGATGAAATCAATATTCTGCAGGCAACGTATGAAGCTATGCGGGAAGCAATAGCGAAGTTGGAAGTTCGTCCGCAGATTCTTTTAAATGATGCGGTTACGATTCCGGGAATCGAGATTCCCCAGGTACCGATCATTAAGGGAGATGCAAAGAGTGTTTCAATCGCAGCGGCAAGTATTATTGCCAAAGTCACCAGGGACAGAATCATGACAGAATATGATAAAATTATGCCGGAATATGGATTTGCTGCCCATAAAGGATATGGTGCACAGGCGCATATAGAGGCTTTGAAAAAGTATGGACCATCTCCCATACACAGAAAAACTTTTATTACACACTTTTGTAACTGAGCAGGACAGGAGTTCTGATTCCTAAGTAATCCGGGGCGGCAAACTCCGGATTTACTTTATTCAAATAAAACTTTCGGGAGTATGGTTTTGTTCCCGAACAAAGGAACAGTATGTCAAATAAAAGAAGCATAGGACAAATACAAGAGCAGAGAGCTGCTGAATATCTGGAAAAATCAGGATATGAAATTATAAAGAGAAATTATCGATGCCGTGCGGGTGAAATAGATATTATTGCATATCACCAGGGGTATCTTGTTTTCATAGAGGTAAAATACAGAAAAAATGACAGAAGCGGAAGTCCTGAGGAAGCAGTAAACGTAAAGAAACAGAGGCAGATTTCAAAAGTGTCTGCATGGTATCTGACTGAACAGGGGATGAATCTGGATACCCCCTGCCGTTTCGATGTTGTGGCTGTAACTCCGGAACAGATCCGGATTTATGAAAACGCCTTTCCTTTTCAAAGGTAGGGCAGAATCATTGGATTGGGAGGAAAGTATGATGAAAGACGACTGTCAGATAAAAACAGCGGAAGTGTTAAACTATATCAGATGGAAAGATAAAGAGCACAAAGAGATACAGTTGAACAGAGTGCAGGATGTAGTATACCTTACTTATCCGGCTCTGACAAAGACCGATACAGTGATCCACGGATTTACAACCCGTCTGGGAGGTGTCAGCAAAGGGATTTTCGACTCCATGAATCTTAGTTTCACCCGGGGAGATGAGGAAGAAGCTGTCCGGGAAAATTATCGGAGAATAGCAGAAGCAATAGGATTTTCGTATGACAGTATTGTATGTTCGGATCAGACCCATACAACAAATGTGCTGCATGTGGGGAAAAAGGACTGTGGAAACGGCGTTACACGTCCAAGACCATATACGGATGTAGATGGATTGATTACTGATGAACCGGGAGTAACCCTGACGACTTTTTATGCAGACTGTGTTCCTTTGTATCTGGTAGATCCTGTCAGAAAAGCAATTGGGCTGTCACACTCCGGATGGCGGGGTACCGTGGGTAAAATCGGTAAGGTGACTGTGGAA
>JBJFCH010000152.1:0-10679 GCA_051888835.1 Oliverpabstia sp.
AATCACCTGAGATGCCGGTACGATCTGAACTCTTTCCTTCGGATACGTATACTTTTCGAGTTCTTTCTTCACAGCCTCTTCCTGACCGACAAGATATACAAAAAGTTCTTCTTTTGCATTGACTGCCTCTACTGCTCCTTTTACAGGCTCCACCGGTGCATAATCACCGCCCATTGCATCAACAGCCACTTTTATCAAATCTTTCATTCTTATTCCATCCTTTCCCGGAATCTAAAATATCACTAAAGTCATAATACTAAACATCACTGCAAATTGCAAGCAAAGTTCTTTTCTAAGGTTTTTCCATAAAAAATGTGGAAAGAATCGCTTCTCCCCACATTCCTATTTTACTGCATCACTCCGTCAGAACCCAGATGATAACCTTCTACATCTGTATCGTGAAGCATCACTCCATTTTCATCGAAATAGTAATACTTATCTCCATCCAGATACCAGCCTGTCCTCATATATCCATTCTCATCGAACATATACCACTCACCCTGAATATACTCCCATTTGTTCACTGCATTCGTACCATCCGGATATATATACATCCATGAGCCGCTGTCTGTTTGTTTCCAGGTGCCCTCAGATCCTTCTGTCGCTGTCTCAGAAACTACTTCCTCTTCTGTAATTGTAACACATTTGGTTTGGCTCGCTGTCATCTGGATTCCGTCATTTACTTTATTGGTAACCACAACATAATAATACGTTGTACCCAGATTCGAAGTAGGCGGAACAAAACTGCTCTCAACTGCTCCTTCAATTTTGGTACCACCACCATTGGAATCCACATTATTCTTATACCACTGATAGGAAAGTGTTCCTCCGTCCTTGACCTCTGCTTCAATCACAATCGCATCAGCTTCTCCATTCAGACTATAAGTAACAGGTTCACCCATTTCACTGGTAAACGTAGGCTTTTCTACATTCTCATCAATATTGGCAGCTTCCAAAGTCACCTGCGCATTCACTGTATTTGCCTTATCTGTTTTATCTTCTCCATTCCACAAAATCTCCAATGTGTCCTTAAAAGAACATGCAGACATGACCGGCATACAACAAAGCACGATACCTGCCAATATAGCTTTCTTATTATGTCTCATCACAAATTACCCCTTTTAATTGTTACAAATTCATTTCAAGTTTGTGTCATATTATAGCATACATACAAAATGGCTGTCAATGTGAAGTATACGATTTCGTTCATGAAGGAAAATGGACATCTGGTGTTTTTTTAAGAGCCAGGTCGTTCCCCTTCAGCTAAGCGCTAACTCCGACTAAGACACTCCGGAGAGCCGTCGCGCCTAAGTCTCCGTAAGCGCTGGATCTTCAGGCTCACTTGTCCCAATGGCTCTTAAAAAAACACCAGATGCCATTTCTCCTAACGATACGTAATCTCCAATGGCAATATCCATGTTTCAACCTTATCGACATACAAAGCAAAAACAAACGAAGCCTTTTATGAAGGTAAAACGCTATGCTGTATCCAATACCGTATAACACACACTTTGTTCGCTTGTATTTTGTATCGTGAGGATGCGTGTAGAGAATGGAGCCATCCGTTTCAGAAGCATTGGAGTAAGTGAGCCTGAAGATCCAGCGCTTACGCAGACTTAGGCGCGACGGCTCTCCGGAGCGTCTTATGTCGGAGTTAGCGCTTAGCTGAAGGGGAACGACCTGCTTCTGAAACGGATGGCTCCATTCTCTGCATATTTTCCCACATACTAAATACAGATTTCTGTCCACTGGCAGTCACCGCAGATTTTTTCTCTTTTCCCCACAAGCAGAATTTTTTCATTTATCAGTTTTTCAAATTCTTTCCAGTGAATTTGCGTACCGGTCTGAAGGCCACATGCTTCAAGTACTTTCCTGTCGTAATCTGCAACTTTCTTGGCAGTTTTGCATTTCCCGGCTTCATTATTCGGGCAGTTTCCGCATATTTGGTCTGTTTGATCCGTAAGCTCAATCAACGGATCGCAAGACAGTTTCTCTTTTATTTCTGCCATTTTTTCCACAAATACTTTACTATATCCTCTTCCCCGAAAATAGGCAAGACACATCCCATGATGAGGCCGTAGTTGATTCATTTTCATTTTCCTTTCTTTGTTTTTAACTTACTCAACGGAACTGCCGCAGTATAACAGGACCCTCTGTCATGACTGCGGCAGTTTCAAAAAATTATGTGATACGATATTATAATTTTACACTTGAAAAATCAGATCTGTGAAAGCACAAAAATATCGTAAATGGAACGAATTGCGGTTTCAAAATCTCTATTTTCCACACCGATAATAATGTTAAGCTCACTGGAACCCTGATCAATCATTTTTACATTAACATGGCTGTGTGCCAATGCTGCAAAGATTCTCGCTGCTGTGCCGCGGTTTCTGCGCATACCACGTCCAACTACCGCAATCAAAGCGAGATCTGACTCCAGATCAATGCTGTCCGGCTGTACTGCACGATGCAGACCTGCTATTACGTTTTGCTCTTTATCTTCAAATTCATCCTGATGTACATATACAGTAAAGGTATCAATACCGGACGGCACATGCTCGAAGGATAAATGATTCTCTTCAAATACCTGAAGTACTTTTCTTCCAAAGCCAATTTCCGAGTTCATCATATCTTTTTCAATATTGATGGACGCAAATCCTTTTTTACCGGCAATACCTGTGATCGTGTATTTTGGTTTGTTACAGGTACTCTCCACGATCATAGTTCCTTTATCTAACGGACGATTGGTGTTGCGGATATTAATCGGAATTCCTTCCTGACGAAGTGGGAAGATCGCATCCTCATGAAGAACTGTAGCTCCCATATAAGCAAGCTCTCTTAATTCCTTATATGTAATCGTAGAAATCACTTCCGGATTGTCAACAATACGCGGATCAGTCACCAAAAATCCGGACACATCAGTCCAGTTCTCATAAATATCTGCCCGCACAGCTTTTGCCACAATTGATCCTGTGACATCAGAACCACCTCTGGAAAAAGTCTTTACACTTCCATCGTAGTTTGCACCATAAAATCCAGGAATTACTGCTCTGTCAATATCACTCAGCTTTGCAGCCAGACTTTCATTTGTCATATCTGCATCCAGATTTCCGTCTTCATCAAAGAAAATATGATTTGCAGGATCCACAAACTCATATCCAAGATAATCTGCCATCACCTTACCATTTAAAAACTCTCCACGGGAAGCCGCATAATCACTTCCGGCCTGGTTTTTAAAATTCTCTGCAATCACAGCGAAATCATCATCTAATGACAAATTCAAGCTCAAGCCATCAATGATTTCCTGATAACGTGCCTGAATTCTTTTTAACTTTTTACCGAAATCCTCACCTGCTGCTGCCGCACGATAACAATCATACAGCATGTCCGTTACTTTGATGTCATCGCTGTAACGCTTTCCGGGAGCAGACGGTACTACGTATCTGCGCCCCTCATCAGAACGGATAATCTCGCCTACTTTCTTAAACTGTTCGGCACTTGCCAGTGAACTGCCTCCGAATTTTACTACTTTTTTCATAATCTCCTCCTGTTATTAAGCGGTCTTTCTTTCCGCATATAATAGCTTTAGTATAATAGGTGTGATAATTGATGATATGACGATCAACAAAATCACTGATGTGGAATAGGATGCATCAATCATGCCCTCATTGATTCCTTTTTGCATAACGATCAGTGCCACCTCGCCCCTGGTCATCATTCCGACTCCGATCTTCAGCGTATCCCTTCCTCTGAATCCCAAAAGCCGTGCAATACCGCCGCACCCCACAATTTTACCAAGAAGAGCGACAGCCACGAACAGCAATGAAAATACCAACAAAGATGTATTCATGGACTGTAGAGAAGTCTTGATACCGATACTTGCAAAAAATACCGGAGCAAAAAACATATAGGAACTGATATCAATCTTCCTTGCAATATATTCAGAGTCTTTTATGTTACACAGAATAATACCAGCCACATAAGCTCCTGTAATATCTGCAATTCCGAAATACGTCTCAGCTACATAAGCAAGGAACAAACACAGAACCAGTCCAAATATCGGGATTCTGCGGGTATGTGGATATTTATCATCCAGTATCTTAAACACGTGATAACCACCCACTCCCAGGACTACAGCAAAAATGAAAAACAGTCCCGTATTGGTAACAACCTTCATCGGTGATACTTCCGGATTCTTAAAACCGATCACCAGCGTCAGCACAATAATACCAATCACATCATCAATAATGGCCGCACCCATAATGGTAATTCCAAGAGGTTCTTTCAGTTTTCCAAGTTCCATAAGAGTTGCTACTGTGATGCTGACAGAAGTTGCCGTCATAATCACACCGATAAAAATGCCGGAATAAAACTGATCTGAACCAAAAGGTGGCATACCATAAAAAATGAAATACAGAAGCGATCCACCCAGAAGCGGTATAAACACTCCTGCCAGCGCAATTATAAACGATTTCCATCCTGTCTCCATAAGATCTTTCAGATTGGTTTCCAATCCCGCAAAGAACATCAACAATACCACGCCGATCTCAGCCATCTGTGTTAAAAAGGTTGATTCCTGAACGAGCCCCAACACACTGGGACCGATCAGAAGTCCGGCAATGATCTCACCTACCACCTGAGGAGCCTTACATTTACCTGCAATAATACCACACAATTTGGCAGCGACAATAATAATAGCCAGATCCCGGAAAATAGAATATACATTTCCCTCCATGATCCATTCCCCCATTTTCTATATATTATAACTTTTCAAAGTCCAATAGATTATATACCATATTTCACCAATATGCTACATTTTTTTAATAAAGATTCTGAAGTTCTTTTTCTCTCTTCCTTCTGCGGAGCCATTCACCACTCCTGTTATAGATATTAAAGGACTGTACAAACAGCTGGCTGAACGGACCCATCCGATTTTTTGTGGTACGTACATATCTGGTACCTCCACAGCTGATGTAAGGTGTGTTTTTTACATAACGAATCAGATCCGATTCACACCGGATATCATCAGGAAGCTTGGTATATCCCATACCGATACAGTCAATTCTGTGAGCGTCGCTGCCTCCAAACCCCGGTTTATGGAATTTTCTGGCCAAACGTTTCGCCTGCTCATTGACTTCATCCGATTCACAGGCATTATAAATCTCTACAAAGTCAAACTGACTCATGAGACTTTTGATTCTTTCCAAATAAAACTTTTTTCTGGCCTGTGTTTTCATGATACTCAGATATTTTTCACCAAAAGGATGCGCCGGTCCCACAATTCCTCCATATCGATGAACGATCATAAGCAAAATCTGTGCCGGCAGTCCTCTCAACTCCAGGATTTTCAGTTTTACTCCTTCCGGCATGATCACCAACATGTGACCACAGTCAATCGTATCATATTCTACACCCTTCAGTACTACAAAATCCGTATATGTTTTTCCTTTAATTGAATCACGCCACTCTCTATAGCCGTCATAGGAATTGTGGTCAGATACCAGCATACCTCCAAATCCCTTTTGTCTCAGTACTTTAATGTACTCCTCAATCATTACCTTACCATCCATAGAGCCTTCTTTTGTATGGCAGTGCATATCAAATTTCATACACTCACCTCTTTTTCCATTTTCCTGTACATGTTCTGTACCCCTCATCCGTATTTTGATTCCAAGGCTAAATTACTTTAACCTGATATCAAGTCATTATCATTATACCCTGTTTTCTACACGGTTACAAATCAAATTTATGTAATTGGAAATGAAAATTTGTATTTTCCTGCGTTATTTCCAGGGAATAGTCCTTATCTCTGGATTTTAATAAGTATTTTTGTACTGATTCTTTTTCTACAGAGAAGTCAAAATTTGTGTTGATGGAATAATACATCATGGCATAATCCCGCATAATATCCAGAGAATATCCTGTTTTAAGAACCATCTGTTCATCCTGATCGATTCCGGCATCATTTTCCAGTCCATATGCTTCTGCCAAATCTTCACCATACTCTTCGTTATACACATTTTGATAGTTTTCCTCATTGATTTTATTTATACTCTCTTCATTCGTGGTAAAGGAAAGATCCAAAGAAATCAGCAGACCGGAACGGGCATCCATCATAGATATTATTTCCACCCCCATTGCTTCTCCTACCAGGATAATACTGATCTGATAAATCTCTAATGAAAGATTATTTTCATCTGCAAGCAACTCGCATTTTTCCCACTGATATTCACCATTGACCAAATATTTAAAATCCGGAAAATATTCATACAACATCAGATAGTCCATCTCTTCCAGCGTTTGTCGCATCATCACCCATGCTTTTTCTTTCGGTATGCTCGCCCCGCTTCCTTCTGCTTTTTTTATCAGGTTGTCATCTTCCAGTGCCTTTAATACCAGAACCAGATGATCGGTCTCTTCTTCGCTTAAAGTAATTTCCTCATGGACATCCTCCGTTTTTCTCTCAAGTTCCTGTCTCTCCATCCTGTCAAGCAGCCATGAAGTTGAAAACATACCACCTGCAGCAATGGCAAATACAAGCAGTACTGTAATAAATCCGTTCCTAATCCTCTTCATTCGCCGCATCCTCCCTCTTTATCCGGAAAAACACACTGGTTCCCACACCCTGTCTGCTCTGATACTGCAAAGTAGTCCCATGCATAACGGCAATCTTCTGAGCGATAGCCAGTCCCAGTCCGGCTCCATTCATTTTTCGGGATCTTGCTTTATCCACCATGTAAAATGCTTCTGTAATTCTTTTCAGATCTTCTTTGGGAATTCCACATCCATTATCCGTAATCCGAAATTCATAGAATCCTTCTTCCCGTATTTTCCCTGTAAATGCAATCTTACTGCTTCCCGCCTTGATCGCATTGTCCAGCAGATTTACCAGCAATGTCTTAAAAAAATCATATTCCACTTTGGTCCAGGCTTCTTCCAGAAGTACTTGAAAAGTGATTCCTTTTTCTCCCATAATTTTTTCGAATGTCATCTGAATATCCGTTTCCAGTTCTTTTACATTGATCACTTCTTTGATCATTTTCTGCTTATTGAGTACAGCCAGATCCATCATTTTGAAAGCCAGAGACTCCAGACGCATCCCCTCAGAAAAAATATATTCTGCAGCTTTCTTTGTTTCCTCTCTTCCCATATCTGACTGATAGATCCTGTCCGCATACCCTATGATTGAGGTAAGCGGTGTCTTAAGTTCATGGGCAAAATCCGATACAAACTGTTCTTTTTTCTGTGCTTCCAGCTGAATCTGTTCCACATTTTCCTGTATTTTTTCCGCCATCTGGTTGAAATTCCTGCCCAACTCTCCGATTTCATCTTTTGTATGAATCACCACCCGTTCTTCGTACTCACCTGCGGCGATTTTTTCAGTAGATGCCTGCAGCTTTTTAATCGGTTTCGTGATGAAATAAGAGACTACAAAGCAGAGACAGACCGCTCCTGCCAAAATGGCCAGATAAAGGATTCTGCTGGTCTGTTCCAGCTCATGTTTGCTCTGAAACACATCCGTAATATTCTTTTTCATAATCAGAGCCAACTGATATCCCGTTTGTGTAACCGTTCCTTCTACTTTCATATAATAATGATTATTTTCCTGTTCAATGGAAGTATATACTATTCCAGTCTCATAAGTTTTCAGTTTTTCTTCCGTCTTTTTATCTTCATTGCTGTAAAGCAGATAATATTCCCCGCCCATATCGCAATATAGCTCCATTTCACAATCATCCGGTACCAGTGCATTTATTTCTTCTCCCACACTCTGCAATGTGTCAAAATCCAGTTCTTCGCTTTGCTTTCTCCTAACCATACTACTCTGCAGCGCATAACGAAGCAGACGGAACTGACTGATTCCGTCGCTTCGTTCTCTCTCAATAGATTCCTGAAAACTGTAGGAAATAACTGCATACTCCTGAAGGGATAATGCCAATGTAAAGATTAACATAATAGAAAGAAATATTTTCGAAAAAAGTTTCATAAGCCGACACCTTTATATTTCCAGACGATAACCGATACGAAACACTGTCTTTATTTTATCGTTCCAGTCCAGTTTTTTTCTCAGTCTCTGGATATGAGAATCCAATGTCCTTGTTTCTCCCAGATATTCTTCCTCCCATACCTTTTCATACAAACGTTCTCTGTACAAAGCTACGTTCTTATTCTGTATCAGTTCAATCAACAGACGATATTCTTTTACGGTAAGATCAACCGGTTTACCATCTTTTGTGACAATCCTGGAATCCAGATTGACCTCCACATCTCCGGCGGTCAGAATCTTTTTGCTTTTTCCTACCCTGCGGAGTACAGATTCCACTCTTGCTACAAGTTCTCCTACCTGAAAAGGCTTTACAAGATAATCATCTGCCCCCATTTTTAAACCGCGTATCCTGTCGTTAACCTGTCCTTTTGCGGAAATAAATATGGCTGGGGTGCCGGTCGGCATCAGATAATCAAGAAGTTCATAACCATTTATGTAAGGAAGCATAATGTCCAACAAAGCCAGATCATACACATTTTTTTCAATCCGATCCGCTCCCTCTTTTCCATCGTAAGCCGCATCACAATGATACCCCTCTTCACGTAATGTCTTACAAATCAGATTGGAAATTGCTTTTTCATCTTCAACTACAAGTATTTTTAACATATCATTAATTCCCCCTTATACAAATACAAGAATCCTTGCATTTTCAATTCTATCACGCTATACTGTTTACACATTTTATATTGTTTTGCAGAGAAAGGAATACCCATGAAGGAACAATACATTGATCTTCACGTTCATTCTACCAGTTCGGATGGTACTTTTACTCCTTCCGAGCTTGTTACACTTGGTTTAAAAAAAGGGCTGAAAGCATTTGCACTGACAGACCATGACACAACAGCCGGCATAAGAGAGGCACAGGAAGCTGCCCGGGGTACAGATCTGACTGTGATTCCGGGTATCGAACTTTCTACTGCCTGGAAAAACCGGGATATTCATATTCTTGGATTAAATATAGAACCGGAAAACGTTTATTTTCAGGACAAACTTCGGGATTTCCAGATTGAAAGAGAAACACGTAACCATAAAATCATACGAAAAATGCAGGAGCAGGGACTTTCCATCTCCTATGGAGAAATGCTGAAGCTTTTTCCTGACAGTGTTTGGACAAGAGCTCATTTTGCCCGCTATCTTATGGAAACCCATCAGGTGCATACGATTGCGGAAGCATTCAACCGTTTTCTGGGAGACCATGCACCCTGCTTTGTTCCAAGAGAAAAAGTTACGCCATTTCAGGCAGTGCAGCTGATCCATCATGCAGGAGGCAAAGCAATTCTCGCACATCCTCTTTTGTATCATCTGACTCCTGAACAGCTGGACGAACTGACTTCTCAGCTTGTAAAGAGTAGGCTGGACGGAATTGAAGCCATCTATTCATCCAATAAAGGTATGGATGAAACAAATATGCGCCGTCTTGCCCGTAAATACAATCTTTTTATCACAGGCGGATCGGATTTTCATGGTTCCAACAAACCCACTATCGACATGGGCTGTGGCAAAGGCAATCTCAAAATCCCATCCTCTCTGCTGAAAAATCTGTAAATCCTCTGTCACTTGCGAAGAGGGTTTATATTTTTTCCGGCTGCATACAATAGTATGACAGACAACGAAATCTGTACCAGGATAGAAATAAGCAACATATGCCTTACGCCCATACTGCCGGAATACTCCCCAAAATAATTGCAGATTTCCAACAGTTCATTACCGCTTCCTACCTGATGACTGAGCAGGCCAAAATAACTGCAAAGCGGGTTCAAAAGCAATAGATAAATCCAGTTTCCCATATTTATTATATTGTCATAATTTCCCATTTGTTGTGCCCGCATCTCAAGGAAAAAATGACCAGCCATCAATACTGCCACCGTTCCCAGAATCAACATCATAACAATCACATAAGAAACAATGGTCGCCACCGTTGACTTTCTGATCATAGCGGAACAAAAAATCCCAATACTTCCAATAAAGATTCCTGAGATGACCAAAATAACCACTAATGCCAGCAGATCAATTATAGAAACCCCTCCAAATACAAGGATCAGAGAAATCGCCGGAAGTGTCGAAAAAGCAATCAGAAAAATCATACTCAATGATGATTCCAGCTTTCCAAACACAATTTTCCAGGGACTGAGATGGGTAGTCAAAAGAATATCCAGCGTCTTTCTTTCCCTCTCAATCGCAATAGAACCACCGGTAATTCCAGGTACTAAAAGACAAATCATAAAAAACAATGTATATGCTATAATCATATAACACTTTACCGGATACCGATACTGCCCGGAAGAAAGATAACCACCCGGACTGGCTGTTCCAAAATAAGCTGCAACTGATATGATAGTCAGCAAAAGATTAATTCCAAAAACAACCCATGAACTTTTCATAGATCTCATATTTCTCTTCATTTCATTTTCAAGAACCGGATTCATTCTCATCTTGTGTCCTCCCGCCTGTACTACTTTCCTGATTTCCCCGACTCAGGATCAATCAGATGGAAAAATACGGATTCCAGGCTGTTATGCTCCCGTGTAAATGATGAAATCATAATTCCCGCATCAATCAATTCTTTCACCAGAAATGCTTCTTCTTCCCGGCTGCCTGAAAATAATATGGAAATTTTGTTTCTGTCAATCGA
>JBJFCH010000153.1:0-10539 GCA_051888835.1 Oliverpabstia sp.
CAGTTTTCTTGCCTGTCAGCTTGCCTGTAATTGCATTTACTGTAACAATCTTTGGATTGCTGGATGTAAATCTTACAACTGCATCACCTTTCTGCATATCCACAACCTTCAGAACACCAGTGGATTTCTTCAGCTGAAGTGGAAGCGTCATGGCACTCAATGTGATATATGGTTTCAGAGTTTCTAAAGATCTGACTTCTTTTGCTCCGCAAAGAGCACAGCTTCTTGTCTCTTCCCCTTTAGTGATAGCATCTGCTTCTTTCGTCTGTTTCCACTGTCCAAATTTATGGGCAGTTGCAGGGATAGTCTTCTGAGCCACCAGGGTTTCTCCACATACAGAACAATGACTTCCTGCCGTCTTTCCTGCCGTTGTACACGTTGCTTCCACCGCTTTGTCCGTTACCGGTGTATGCCCTGCCGGAATCTCTTCTTGCGCTACAAGCACTTCGTGACATACAGAGCAGTGTTTTCCTTCTGTCTTCCCTGTCGTCGTACACGTTGCTTCCACAGCTTCATCTACAACTTCTGTATGACCTTTCGCCTTAACCGTTTCCTGCGCTACAATGACTTCTCCACATACAGAGCAATGACTTCCTGCCGTCTTCCCTGCCGTCGTACACGTCGCTTCCACTGCTTCATCTGCCACTTCTGTATGCCCTTTTAAATTGAGTGGATCTAATGTTTGCTTTATCATTTTTTTGCAGTTATCACACTGTGCCCATCTCCATCCTGGTTTTGTACATGTCGGTTCTACAACAGTACCCGCTATTATTAAATCAAGATGTTCACACTGTTTTTCCATAGAATAATAACTCAAAGATGTTACTACAAACTCAATCATCTTATTGCCACTATCATCTTCGACAATGCTATAATCCATTTTTTCTGAAGATCCATCGTCTTTGTAATGATACAAGTCAAACGGTTGATCTGCCCATACGGTTGGCATTGGAATGCGAATCCTGATAGGCGCTGCAGGTTGGATATTCTCTCTTACCGGTGTATCTGAAGTTATCTCTTTGATCGAAAGCTTAATATCCAAAACATAGGCAGTATTTGCACTTACTTTTTCTGCAAGTTCAGCATTTGTCCCCTGAAGTTTTTGTTCTTCCAGTACCGGCTCAACCTCTAAGTTCGCCTGATATGTCGCATTTGTATCTTCACTTTCACTTACTAATTCCTCTAAAAACTTATTGACTGTCAGCGCTGCCCCTTGGACTTCTACCTTCTGGTCATTATTATCAAGAGAACTCGAAACTTTGGTTTCTTCAACCTTTTCATTGAATGTCACATAGCCAATCTCCAGAGAAGCTATCGTATCCATATTGATATTTTTTTTGAGTACCGCTGCATTATTATCCCCACTTGATGAGGACACAATGGCTTGGACTGCTTCCTGGCAAGAGTTTATGTCTTCATCTGTTAATTCATCAGAAGTTTTGTCGGCTATCTCTTTTGCAACAGTTTCAGCCTTCAAATAATCAGACTCAAGCATCGGCAGTATCGTGACTTCTGTTCTCACATCACATCTGCTACAATGTTTTGATTTTGAACCAGCTTTCGTTTCTGTCGCTTCTTGATCTGTGACAAATCCCCCGAACTCATGTCCCAGAGCTTCAAGCTCTTTCTCGTCACGTTCACCGCATCTTGTACAGATACAATATTCTTTTCCCGGCTCCTCGCAGGTTGGTTCATATAATGTTGTATAATCCCCATATTCATGACCTAAAGCTGGAACGTTTTCTGTAATTTTCTCATCACAGTATTTACATACCTTTTCTTTTGTTCCAGCTTCTGTACAGGTGGCTTCCTTAACAGTAACATATTCTCCATATTCATGGTCATGAGTTGTACCCTGTTCAGCAATATTAACAACAAATTCAAGGTCACCAACTGTATCATACTTTTTAAAAGATGTGGTCAGATAATAGGTTTCTCCTGCAGTCATGTCATAAGACAGGGAGAATTTCTCACGATCCACACTGCCGGCAATTTGGTTGCCCTGGGAATCCCAAAGCATTGCATCGGAATCACCTTCTGTCACGCCATAGAAATAATAAGTCTTTGTTTCCGGTGCGGTGAAAGCATACTTCAATACTTTGTCTACTTTTGTAGTGGTTCCTTTATGCCTTCCGAGCTCTGTCAGCGTTCCAGTCAGAGAATAATCTGCCAAACTATATGCTTTAATTTGATATTTTTCCTCATATCCGCCGCCTCTTACTGCAACATCATACGTTCCCTCTTGAATCGTATCTGCAAGTTCTGTGGAACTCCCACTCAAATCATAATTCGTTGTAAATAGCATGCTCCATTTGTTCTGTCCATAGGAAATCGTTTCTTCTTTTCCATTTTCATATACGACTTGAACTTTTAAACCATCTACAACATTAATATAATTAATCTGATCATAGCCAGCCAGATAGGTAGTTCTCACTCCACTGGTGTCTAAAGAAAATCCGGCAATTTGGGAAGAAGCTGATTTGCGAATCAGCACATCTGCCTCTTTCGATGTACCATAAGTATATGGATCCAGGTAATAGGTTCCCGGAGTGAGATAAACCGTTTCGGCCATCTCCATCTCTCCTGACACTTCTTCCTCATAATAGTAGATAGTTCTCATCACACTATTATTAGGCTTTTTGTATAAGCACATTTCATATTCCTGATCTCGCTGTGGGTTTAACAGGAAATCATAATAGTCTTCTTCTTCAATCTTGAAAATGTAACTGCAACTGCCATCCATTTTCAAAGATGTGGTTTCGCCAGGTGCCAAATCCACAGCCAAATCTTCCATGGCTTTCACTTCGAAATCCATACTTGTACATTCTACTTTTTGATCTCCTGAACCATAGTAGATCTTCACCGTACCCGTCCCGATTTTAAAGCCTCCATACCAATCATCTTCACAGACATCTCCGATTATCTCATAACTGAATCCAAGACTTCTCCAATAAGAACCAGTTCCCTTATAGGTTTCCGTAGAGTCATCTTCGTAGGTAAGGATTGTCTGAAGATCATTCAGATCAATGTTCTCGCCTTCTCTATAATATTTTTTCAAGGTATCAGGGAAAGTAATGTCATAATTGGATACTTGTTTTGCTTTTTCAAACGAAAACGATGCCGTACCTCCCAATTCATATAAATAGAATGAGATATAATAAGTGCCGGTTTCCAGCTCTATCCTTCCGGTTCTTCCATGAGCATCCGGCCACCATAATTCTTCCCTGGATTCGCCTGAAGCAATCTCTGTAAAATCTGATGTATATATTGCTCCTGTTTCTAAGTCATCATCGTTTGTCATATCATTGATAAACAAATCATATATACCAGATTCCGTAATATTCAATTGATAATAAACTTTTCCTCTTATATCACCAAAAAGATATTTTTTACCCGGTTCACTGAAAACACCTTTTATTTTTTCATTATCTTCTTCCGCAGAATCCAGTACCACTGTAATTGGTATTGTTTTCAGCACCTCTTCTTCAAAGAAAATCTGAATTTCAGCAGATGGCAGTTTCTGAATGTCAAAGGATTCAAAAGGTTCTCCGGCTTCATCCTTCCAGATACATTTGATTGCAAATCCATAACGATTTAATTGATCCTTATCATATCCACTAATATACCTGTCCTCAGACTCTCCCTGAAAACGATACCGTATACCCAAATCATACACTGGTATCTCATCATACCATCCATAAATATATTCTGTTTCAAACTCTTCATCTGCTATAGCAAGAGAAGAAGTATCTAACAATTCTTTAAACGATTTCACATAAATCTGATAAGAACCAACCCGTTCGATATCATCTTCTGATATTTCACGGAATACACTGACCTTACCGGTTCCATTACCTTCTTCTATATATCCGCAATCTTCCAGAATTCCTGTTATCTCATAATAGAAACCGTAATAATCCCATTTCCTGCTTCCGACAGAAGCAGTCTCCTGGTCACCATTGGAATACTTTAAAGTGACACCAACGCCGTCCAGCTCTTCCTCCCAATCAGAAACGTACTCTCCAACTGCAAAGTTTCTCCTCACATCATTAGAAAGAGATAATGTATAGCTTTCCAGCTCTTTTGCGTTCTCATAGCGGAATGTCAACTGACGATCCATACTTAAAGGAAGATCGGTAAACAGCACATAGTATTCTCCTTTTTCGAAATCCTGTACTTTCGTAAGCCAACCGTCCTCAGCAACATTGAGCTCAGATCCATCCCGTCGTCCCCAATCATATTCTTTGGCCAACGGAATCGTTTCCATTTCTTCGCCATCAGAAGTATAGATCACTATTTCCGGATCATCATACCATCTTGCATCCATGCGATAGTCTTCTAAATAAAAATCATAATCTCCATCTTCCGGAATCACCAGTTTATAATAATAACCCGGTGTTCCCTTGGCTCTCTCCACATCATAAGTTACGCCCGGTTGCTCAAATGTTCCGGATATTACAGCATCCAATGAAGCATTTACAGAAATATCATAGCTTTTTATGATATTATCTCCCAGCATAATATTGACCGTCGCATTGCCGGACCGGGAAAGAGCCATGCCAGTATCTTCCTCATCTTCCCAAATACAGTGAATGGAAAAACCATAATCGTTCCACGCAGGATAGGTAGGCGTAATGGAATCTCCATAAGTATGGTTCTTCATTTTATATGAAACCTGGATTCCATTCGTATCTATCTGAGATTCCAATCCCTGAACATACTCGGTCTTCACATCGGATAAAGTCACTCTACAGTAACTCACCATATCTGCAAACGGTTTAATTGCCACATCAAAGGTGATACTGTTCTTAGATTCTCCCTCTATAAAATAAGAAACCGTAAGTGTCATGGTTCCCTCTTGATCAAATACAGGCTCCCATCCTGAAAAAGAAAGACTTTCTGTGCAAGTCCAGAAAAGTCCGTCCCAAGGATTACCCTCAGAAAAATAACTTCCTGCCCCTTTCATCGTCTCCTTTTTCTCAACTGTGGTTCCATCTTCAATTTCATATTCATAAGTGAAAGTCCATGTTAAAGCAGAAAAATCTATACTGTAAACAGAAGTTCCTACTACATATTCTTTTGGAACCTGATCCGCTCCCGTAACTTCTACATTCGTAAGAGTTCCAGCCTTCTGATAGTAAAAATCTACCGCATTCCCCTCACTTGCATTACAGTCTGTAACGATCAGGTAATAGATCCCCGCATCAAGCTTTGTCCCATAATTACTTCGAGAATAACCATTTTCATCTTGCAGGTACCAATTTCCCGATCCCAAATTAATATAGTCTTTCCTAAATGTCAAATCATCATTCCAGAGTTCTGCACTGACATTAAACCAGGAACCACTGCGTCCATACATCCAATATTCTCCATCTTCCGGGATTACTAATTTATAATAATCCTTTTTTGGAGATTGATCATACGGAATCACATCAATGGAATAGTCGACCCCAGGCCCGGTTTGAGTAAATTCCTTCTTGGTCACAGCCTCCAAAGATTCAATAACCTCCACTGTGATATTACTGATGGCATTCTCACCCAGACTCACTAAAAGAGTAGCCTCCCCAACTTCCATGACATCAAGGCCTTTCTCTCCGCTCGGCCAGGTACAATCAATGGAAAAGCCGGCCTTCGTCCATTTTTCATCATAGGAGTTTATCCCACAAATGAATTCATCTCCATAATAAAAATTCGCAGAAAAATAACTATCTTCACTGGTACAATCCAATGTTTCATCCGATAAAAACTGGGTTTTTTTCAAAAAATAATCATCAATATTTATCCGATACTCATCTACAGATAGTACCTGAATCTCAAAAGTCCCGACAGGAGATTCGTCAAATTTCACAGTAATTGTCACCGGGGAAGTTGTCTTTTGAAACGTCCCATCTTCATTTTTCGGTATCTCATCTAATCCTTCAAACGTAAACGGTGAATCCGCATCATATTCAGAATAGTAATACCACTGTTCCCCATATTTTTCATCATTCCATATTACACGTGCTCCCGAATAATCCAAGGCATCATCAATCCCCTCCAGATAATACGTTCTATCGGGTGCCTCAAAAGTGTAATTAATTGTTTCTTCTACTGAATCTGTTTCTTCAGCCATCAAGGTATTGGAATACATACACCCCAGCATGATAAGGCTCAAAATCAATAGTAAATGAACAACTTTCTTTTTCATACATTTCCTCCTTTTTTTCGTACTTTTAGAGCGGCAGTCAGCTCATAACGACTTTAGATAATAATATTTTATCATGAACACTATTTTGTATATAGTACAAAAAATGATATTTTTCCTGCAAATAATTGTAATTGGCAAAAGAAAAACAGCGTTGCCATGGGAAATTCCTTCCCCGAAATCTTAGGGGAGACTTCCTACGTGACAACGCCGGTTGACCGCGACGGGATTTATGTTGCGTTAAAGCATTTTGGATTAATTTAGTTGGATAATTTTACTTCAGTAACAGAAGATGTTCCGGTGGAAAGCAGATTTTTTCCGGAACATTTTTTTGTGTCTGTTCCCATTCTTTTTTAGAGATTTTCCACCAGACCGGGCTGAGTTCGTTCCGGTTATCCACAATATTTCCGGTTTCTTTGTTCTTTAAGATCAAATACATCTCAAAAGGGGCCTCGGATATGTGATCCAGTTCACATTCCATCACGTTTTCATCTTCGGCGGTCGCTGCTCTGAGATCATGGGCACGGATACCCACATGGGTAATCCCCACCGGAATCTCTTCTTGTAAATGAAACTTCATATTCCAGTCGGCGGCATAAAATGTATGGGCATCCAGGAGTTTTATGGCGGAAATATTTTTACACCCGGTCAGTCTTGCCGCCCCTGTGGTTACCGGATTGGCAAATAATGCTCCGGTCTCTCCGGAGATCTCTATGGTTCCTTGACCCATCACCGCCATCTGATCGCACATCTGATAGACCTCATCACGGTTGTGAGAGACCATCACGACATCCTTCCGATAAGATTGGAGAAAGCCTTTCATCTCCTGCAGCAACTGTTCTCTGAGATAACTGTCCAGGGCAGAAAATGGCTCATCCAGCAGCAAAATATCCGGGCTGGATGCGACGATCCGTGCCAGTGCCGTTCTCTGCTGCTGCCCTCCGGACATTTTCGTAGGATAGGCATCCGCCAGCTCTCCAACATGAAATTGATTTAAAAGATTCCGGATAAATTCATCCTTCTCTTTTTTCGAGGCAAATTTCTCACCGGAGCCGGATAAACCGGCCTCCACATTTTCCCTGACCGTCATATTGGGAAACAAGGCATAGTTCTGGAATAAATAGCCGACCTTCCGTTTCTGCGGTGGCAGATTAATTTTCCCGGCAGAATCAAAGAGTACTTTGTCATTTAACACAATTCTTCCTTCGTCCGGAGTTTCGATGCCTGCAATACATTTTAAAGTCATGCTCTTTCCACATCCGGAGGAACCCAGAAGGCCCAGACATCCGCTGTCCGATTCGAAATGGACATCCAGCTGAAAATCTTTTAATTGTTTTCTGATATGAACTGATAATGCCATGGTGCCCTCCTATCTTCTTTTTTCTTTCATGGAAAAATAGTTCATGAAAACTACAACAATAAAGGAAATGCACACCAGAATTGCCACATATTGCGATGCCGTGTGCATATCACTGGAGGCGACGGCGGAGTATACTGCCAGAGGCAGGGTTCGCGTTCGACCATTGATATTTCCGGCAATCATCGCTGTGGCCCCAAACTCGCCCAGCCCTCGGGCAAAGGCGAGAACAGCTCCGGAAACCACACCGGGTCCGGAAACCGGCAGCTGCACCTTCCAGAAAATCCTCCACTCAGACATTCCGAGGGTTCTGCCTGCTGACAACAGATCGGGATTCACCTGCTCAAAGGCGCCTCTGGCGGCCCGGTACATGAGCGGGAAAGAAATCAACACCGCTGCCAGAACAGTTGCGCTCCAGGAAAAGGCGATTTTTACAGAAAAATAGTCCAGCAAAAACTTGCCGATCGGTCGGCGGATTCCAAAAATATAAAGAAGGAAAAAGCCTGCCACCGTCGGTGGCAAAACCAGAGGAAGGGTAAAGATTCCATCCAGTATCATCTTCAGTTTTTTATTCTTCAGGCGAAATACCAGCTCCGCAGCCGCCACTCCAAGAAAAAAGGTAATGACAATACTGAGGGAAGCGGTCTTAAGCGAGATCAAAATCGGGGCAAAATCCATAAATGAACATCCTTTAGTTTGCAGTAAATCCGTTTTCAACAAAAATGTTCATCACTTCTTCTGTCTGCAGAAAATCTACCAGCTTCTGTGCGGCTTCCTGTTGTGCACAAGAGGTTGTAACTCCAACCGGGTAGATGACCGGTGTATCCATCATGGAATCCTCTGCCGTAGCCAGGACAGTTACTTCCTTGTCATCCCCATTGCTGTTCTCATTCAGTGCATCTGTGGAATACACGATGCCTGCATCGGCACTGCCCTCTGCAACCCAGGTACACACCTCTGTTACACTGGTACCAAAGCTTGCTTTTTGAGCAACTTCTTCGTAATTGCCGAGATTGGTCAGGATCTCCTTCGCATACTTTCCAGCAGGAACGCTTTCCGGATCACCGATGGCCACAATATCCGCATTCTGGATATCTTCAAAACCGGTTACGGTTGTCTCAATATCCTTTGGCACAATCAGAACCACATCATTCTTTAACAGATCAACGACGGTTGCCTCATCCACAAGGCCTTCCTCAACCAGGGTATCCATATTGGAGGTTGCCGCAGACATGAACACATCTGCTTCCAGTCCGGCTTCAATCTGCTGCTGAAGGTCTCCGGAGCTGGCATAGGTTCCTTCCACCTCAATTCCCGGATTCTGTTCCTCAAACATCGGGATCAGTTCATTTTCAAAGGTTGCTTCCAGACTGGCTGCCGCTGCAATCAGAAGCTTTGTATCCTCCTGCTGCGCTGCCTCCGTGTTTGTCTCTGCCGGTTCTGTAGCGGAAGAACTGCCACAACCTGCCATGGCAATTACCATAGATGCACTTAATACGATAGCTCCAAATCTTTTCAATAAATTACGTTTTGTCATGTTTCTCTCCTTTTTTATTTGAGTTTTATTATGTTTTGTATCGTTTTATCTGTGTCTGATTATACAGCCCCAATTATAAAAAAGCAATATCAAAACGATAAAAAATTCAAATATTAAGAAACATTTCTCATAATTATTTTTGTGAAACAAATAAAGGGTGTAAGCGGACTTTAACACACCCTGCTCCTTATTCTTGAGGGCAGCTTGCCGGGAGTTTGTGCGCCGAGCAAAGTCGCGGCAGCTTAAATCATATTATCTGGCTTTTCCGGCTGATATTTTTTACTGGTTTCTCAGCTCCAGCCTGTCTTTCTTCTCTCTCAGCTGATATTTCTCACAAACTTCTCAGCTCCAGCCCGTCTTTCTTCTTCCTCAGCTGATATTTAAATCTCGTTTTATCAGCCTCCATCCTTCTTTTCTCCTTCTCAGCTGAAAACTGTACTAATTTTATCAGCCCCAGTAATTCTTTTTCCATTTCAAGCTGTTTATGCCTCCTATTTTATCAGCCCCTGCCATTCTTTTTCTATTCTCAGCTGATTCCGACATAGAAAGAGGTTTCATTGTACCATCCTGAAATGCGTAATGGGTTTACATGGAGAAAAGAATTTTTCCCATATCCGAAATATCATAGCCTCCCAAAGCACAGACCTCTTGCTGATATTCGCGGGATCGAAGTATTTCCAATAGAGCCTGATATGGTTCTTTTGAAAAGTCTTCCTTGCGAACGACCATATCGTAGCTTTCTTCCTGTTGGAATATAAAGTCAATTCCATTGACCTGAAGACTATGCTTTTCCGTACCCAATGCCACATCGGCCGCTCCGCCGGCAACAGCCACCGCCGCTTCCAGATGAGAATTTACAATATTTTCGTATCCTCTCACTTCCGATACCGGAATATGATTCCATCGGAGCTTTTCATCCATCAAGACCCTGGAGCCGCTTCCCGGTTCTCGGTTCACTATGGTCACATCTTCCCTTTTCAGGTCCTGAAAGGTCAGGATGTTCTTGGGGTTCCCCTGCTTCACATAAAATCCCTGTTTTCGTTTTACTACATGAATTACCACCACATCGGTACCCGGCAGCATACTGCTGATATAGGGCAGATTATAGCTGTCCGTGGCACCGTGCCAGAGATGGGCGGTAGCCACGTCGACCTGCCCCTGATACATGGCAAATAGTCCGTTATAGCTTCCTTTATAGGAGCGAAATGCGGCGCACCCACGGGGATGACGGCTCAATCGGTCGGCCAGAATATCCAGAATCATATCCTGCCCGCAGATAATGATCTCATCCCCTTTATTCTTGCGTTCCATACTGTTAGCCGCGTGATTATACGCCCCGCTTCTGCTCTCTGATGCCACAAACGGACTCGCTGCATGCTCATTCTTTACGGCTTCTCGCTGCTTCTGACTGCCATGATGAATATAATCATCCAGATCCTGCTGGCGGATCCGTATCTGCTT
>JBJFCH010000154.1:0-10533 GCA_051888835.1 Oliverpabstia sp.
TGGAATCCCTTGAATTGTATCGTGTTTGCATGATTATATTCCGGAAGCTATAAAGTTACCAGACTTGAAATTTTGCCGATTTTGTGGTAATATAATGGTACAAAAAATAAAATTTTTATTCAAAAAGATGCATTCGCTCTCGATAGCAGCGGATGCATTATTTTTTTCTAAATATATCACACAGGCTATTGACAATTATACCTGATCAAAATATAATTACTATTAGTAATTATTTATAGTAATTATCAAAAATAATTAATCTTTCCATACTGCTTCAGGTTTTCATCCCTGAGGCCTTACAACATAAAACATCCTGAGAGGAGGTGTGCTTATGGATCGAAATAGCTTGAAGCATCTGCTGGATGCCTGTTTCACCGCAAAACGTATTGTGGAAACTCTGCCTCAACTGCCTGATGGCATGAAGCCTCGTCACATTCATGTTATGGATGCCATCCAGGAAATCCATTCCATGCAGGGTATGTGCCGTGTCAGTGACGTAAGTACTCGATTAAATATTACCATGCCCAGTATTACCAAACTGATTCAGGAACTGGAACAACTTGGTCTTGTGACGAAACAGCCGGATCCAAATGATAAACGTGCAACTCTGCTTTGTCTGACTGAAGAGGGAACAGCATGTGTAACAAAACATGTACTTGATTTTCATACCGCATGGGCTGAAGCTTTGAGTGATGTCAGTGATGAGCAGGCTCAGGAAGTAATTGCTATTATTGAAAAACTGCGGCTTTCAATGCCGGGAATACAGGGAGGGAAAAAATAATATGGGAAAAGAAAAAGAACTTTCATTTGTAGAAGGTCCGGTTTTTAGTGCTCTCATCAAATTCGCACTGCCGGTACTGGGCGCTTTGATTCTTCAGGCAGCCTATGGAGCTGTCGATCTTATGGTAGTAGGACAATTCGGAGATGCTTCCAGTATTTCCGCTGTCGGAACCGGAAGTACCTTTATGCAGATGGTAACCTTTGTCATAACCAGTCTTGCAATGGGTTCCACTGTTATCATAGGTCAGCATATTGGTGAAGATAAACCGGAAAAAGCCGGCGATGCAGTGGGAACAACTATTGTATTATTTGCAATTGTCGGTATCATTCTGACGATACTTTTGGAAATCTTTGCAGGAAACCTTATGACTTTACTTCAGGTACCGGAAGCTTCCTACGAAAAAGCAGTTACCTATGTACGGATCTGTTCCGGCGGTATTCTGATCATCATCGCTTACAACGTAATCAGCGGTATTCTGAGAGGCGTTGGAAATGCCAATCTACCCTTTATCTTCGTTGGTATTGCCTGTGTAGTAAATATTATCGGCGATCTTCTGTTCGTTGCTGTTCTCCATATGGATGCTGCCGGTGCTGCACTGGCTACCGTTCTCGCTCAGCTCGTATCTGTAATTGCATCACTTTTTGTACTCCAGAAACAAAGCCTTCCTGTCTCTTTCTCACGACAGCAATGCAGAATATACGGAAACGAATTGAAAAAAATATTGAATATAGGCGTACCAATCGCTCTGCAGGAAGCTATGGTACAGGTTTCATTTCTTGTCATCAATACTATTGTTAATAATATGGGACTTATGCCTTCTGCCGGTTATGGTGTTGCACAAAAAATCGTATCCTTCATCATGTTGGTACCATCTTCCGTCATGCAGACTGTATCTGCTTTCGTTGCTCAAAATATTGGAGCCGGAAAGCCGGATCGTGCAAAAAGAGGCTATTTCACTGCCATGATCACTGGATGTACTGTGGGTATCTTTATTTTCCTGGCCGGATTTTTCGGCGGAGGACTTTTATCTTCACTATTTACCAGTGATGCAGACGTTATTGCACAGAGTGCGCTTTATCTGAAAGGCTTTTCTGTTGACTGTATCCTTACCTGTATCCTGTTCAGCAGTATCGGATTTTTCAACGGATCCGGCAACAGTATTCCTGTTATGATTCAGGGAATTTCTTCTGCTTTCCTGATCCGTATTCCGGTATCGATCCTGATGTCAAAATTACCCAACACTTCTCTTATGTTGGTAGGATTTGCAACTCCGATCACAACCATCTACGGAATTATTTTCTTTGTTGTATGTTTTGCCCTGATGCGACGCAAAGCTGCCAGATCTTAATTTAAAATAAAAGTGCTCCCATCATTTACAAGGAGCACTTTTTATTTATCTATTTTCAAAGGGATAAACAGACACTTCTGAAAAACCGGCTGCTGTTTTTCTAAGTTCACAAATGAAATCATCCAAAATCGGACTCATCTTCCTCTGATCATTGAAAATAACGTAACAGGTTCTCGGATCTGGTGCATTTTTCATTTGAACTGTTCGAAACTCTCCTTTAGGAGATAAAATCTGTGCAACGGTAGAAGGTACAATTGCCCAGGCATCTTTCAATTTTAAAAGCTGCTCAAGAAGGGCCATATTGTCCAGTGCTACTTTAATATCCGGATTACTGCCAAACCAGTAATCATGCCACATGAGAAATGTATTGCTCCACGGAATATATATTTCATCTGTAGTATCCAGCTCCGAGGGCACAAGAATATCCTGGTATTTGGCATTCTGCGCACATAAAAAAGTCAACTTTTCATCAAACAACGGAATGGTACGTACTTTTTTAAAAAAATGTGGATTGGAAATCAAGCCAAGATCTACTTCCCCATTTTCTACCGCCTTATATGCCACATTGGAACGCATCGTAACAAGATTAAGACGACATCCGGGATTTTCTCTCAGAAAATTTGAAACTACCTGCGGCATAAAAAAAAGATTCAAACTGTCTACATTAGCAATATGAAACGGCATCGAACTTTGTTCCAGTTTGATGTTTTCCGTTTCCTGCCAAAGCTGCTCCCATCTTTTGGCAATCGGGAGAAAACGTTTTCCCGTTTCTGTCAGTTCAATAACACGCACACCCTTACGTCGAACAATCAATTCGGTATCAAGCTCTTTTTCCAGAACGGAAAGACGATGGCTGAGTGCCGGCTGAGAAATATAGAGTGATTCTGCCGCTTTCGAAAGAGAAGAACTGGCAGCGATTGTCAGAAACGTATGAATATCTAAATAATTCATAAATACTTCCTTTCAAATATTAATTATATTTATATTATATAGACAAATTATTAATTTTACAATATATTCCGTACGTACTATAATCAAATTCAAAGAGGTTGGGTTCAAAAGCTTATGATCCTGGCATCATACAAAAGAATAATTTACGACAGGAATGATATAATAATGAAAGATAATATAACCAGACATTTACATCTGAATATGGCATTGATCGGAGGCTTTATGGGTGGATATGCACTCACCAATCATCATGACATTTTCGGTTCCGCTCAGACATCCAATATGATTACCATTGCTATGAATGCAGCCGGTCATCCGGATGCCAACTGGCTGGTTCGCATCTTCGGTCTGTTCCTGTATATGGCCGGACTTGCAAGCACGGTTGTTCTTCCCAAAAAATTTAAGATGAATATGAAACTATTCAGCATCATCGTAGATGGAATTGTATTGATCCTGATCGGATTGTTTCCTTCCAATCTTAATGACTTTGTTGCCCTGTATCCGTTATTCATCGCAACTTCGATTCAATGGTGTTCTTTTCCCGGTGCCGATGGTTATGTAAGTGCCAGTATTTTTTCCACCAATAATTTGCGCCAGTTCACTACTGCTTTTGCAGAATATTTTTGCAGCCGGGATACAGAAGCTCTGCGCAAGGGCAAATTTTATGGCAAAGTGCTTTTATGCTATCATATCGGTGTTATTGCTGCTTATCTGACTTCCCGGTCATTTGGTCTGAAAGCTTCCCTGTTGGCTTTACTCCCTGTATGTACAGCATTCTTTTTTGTGTGGGAAGAAAATCGCAGTGCAGCATCGCTCCCTATCATCGGACATCTCTTTGCCAAATAGAGTTTCTACCAGCTGCCGTAAATGGTTGACTACCGAGTCTTGAACTATGGAGGAATTTTTATGATCTATGATGTTATTATTATAGGCGCCGGACCCGGGGGCATTTTTTCTGCTTATGAATTGATCCACCAGAAACCGGATTTAAAAATAGCAGTATTCGAAGCAGGACATTCATTGGAAAAACGTCACTGTCCGATTGACGGTGAAAAGATTAAATCCTGTATTGGATGTAAAAGCTGTTCGATCATGAGTGGTTTTGGCGGAGCAGGTGCATTTTCAGACGGAAAATATAATATTACCAATGATTTCGGCGGTACCCTGTATGAATATATTGGTAAGAAGCAGGCTCTGGATCTGATGCGTTATGTGGATAATATCAATATGAAGTATGGCGGAGAAGGAACAAAACTATATTCTACTGCAGGTACCAGATTCAAAAAAATGTGTATCCAGAATGATCTTCACCTTCTGGATGCTTCTGTTCGCCATCTTGGTACAGATATAAATTACGTAGTGCTGGAAAACCTGTATGCAAATCTGAAAGAAAAGCTGGATTTCTATTTCGATACCCCTGTTGCATCTATTTCCGCAGTGTCTGATGGGTATCAGATCCACTGCCATGATACTGATTACACCTGTCGAAAATGTATTATTTCCGTGGGACGAAGCGGCAGTAAATGGATGGAACAAATCTGCAGAGAGATGGATATTCAGACAAAATCAAACCGTGTGGATCTTGGTGTCCGCGTGGAACTTCCCGCTGAGGTATTTTCCCATCTTACAGATGAACTTTATGAAAGTAAAATCGTATACCGCACACAAAAATATGGCGATATGGTACGTACCTTCTGCATGAACCCCAAAGGAGCCGTTGTAACTGAAAATACGAATGGTATTGTTACAGTCAATGGACACAGCTATGAAGACCCAGCCAGACAAACAGAAAATACAAACTTTGCCCTTCTGGTTGCAAAGCATTTTTCCGAACCATTCAAAGATTCCAATGGCTATGGCGAAAGTATTGCCCGCCTGAGCAATATGCTGGGAGGCGGTGTCATTGTTCAGCGTTTCGGTGATCTGATCCGTGGACGCAGAAGTACACCAAAGCGACTGGAAGAATCCTTTACAACCCCTACGCTGAATGCGACTCCGGGGGATTTGAGTCTGGTATTACCCAAACGGATTCTGGATGGAATCATAGAAATGATTTATGCTCTGGACAAAATAGCACCCGGTACAGCCAACGATGATACGCTTCTCTATGGTGTAGAAGTAAAATTCTATAACATGGAGGTGGCTGTAGACGAAAATCTGCAGACCCGCTATCCGGGGCTGTATATCATCGGCGATGGAAGCGGAATTACACATTCCCTGTCACACGCTTCCGCCAGCGGTGTTTATGTGGCCAGAAATATTCTGAATGACAATATTGCTTAGACATTCATGTTTATTGTCCAAACTTTTACAGTAAAAATAGGAGAGGCTCTCCCCAACGAAATTATAGCCGTGAAGAGCCTCATTTTTTGAGGATAGACAAAAATGGGACTATATATTATATTTTCCCCTTCCTACAGAATTCTCTGTATGCTTTCAGAAGCCTATGACTCACAGATCTGGAAAGAAAACGGTGTCTTCCCATGACTGACACAGGCATGACTCCCAAAAGAGAATTCGTCAGAAACATCTCATCAAAGTCATCTATTTCCCCAGGATAAATATCTTTTTCCCACACATGATTCCTACTACAAATGTAAGCTCTCATAATTCCCGGAAGAAGACCGCATTCCACAGAAGGTGTAAAAATATCTCCGTTTTTTACAAAAAACACATTCGTAGTAGCCCCTTCCGCTATGATCCCTTTTGTATTGAGAAAAACCGGTTCGTCCACTCCCCGATCATGAGCCAGATGTTTTTCTCTAAGACAATCCCCATAATTCAGTGTTTTATGATAGGTAAATGGAGAAGTTTCATTTCTTCTTACACAGGAAAAATCTGTTGAAAATCCTTTCTCATAATGCTTTTCTTCGTAAATATTTTCTCTTGTGGTAACCAGAAGATTCTTTTCCGAAGCAGTAATTTTCAGCACTTTTCGTCCGGTTTTCATAAATGGATCCTCCAGTGCTTTTCCCACCTTTTCCTCCAGTTCATCTGCTGACAGTTTCAGATGAAAAAATTCCATGGCACGAAACAGCCGCTCATTATGCTCTTTCAACCAAACAGGATTTCCTTCTTCCACTGCCACTGTTTCAAAGGCTCCTATCCCAAAAAAATATCCCTGATCAGGTGTGATCATTTTTCTCTCCTCCTTCCTGAATAGCCTCCAGCACAGCTTTGGCCTTCTGCAGTGTTTCTTCATATTCAAATTCCAATTCCGACTCACACGTTATTCCTCCGCCTACTCCAAGATGATAGACTCCATCCTGATACACGGCAGTACGGATCACAATATTCAGGTCACAGTTTCCATCCAGGGACAGATATCCCATAGATCCTGTATACAGCCCTCTTCTGTCATGCTCTAATTCATCAATAATCTCCATGGCACGGATTTTCGGTGCTCCCGTAATGGAACCCCCCGGAAATGCAGCCTGTATCAAATCCATAATCTGCAGATTATTTTTCATTTTTCCGACAATCGTAGTCACCAAATGAAAGACTGTAGCATAAGTTTCTACTGCAAAATGATCGGTTACTTTTACTGTTCCCGGCTCACATACGTGATTCAGGTCATTTCTTTCCAGATCCACGATCATCAAAAGTTCACTTCTGTCTTTGGAAGAATTTCTCAGTTCTTCTTTCAGTGCTTCATCTTCTTCCTGTGTACTTCCTCTTTTTCTGGTTCCTTTTATCGGTCTCGTCTCGATGATCCCGTCTTTTACCTGAAGGAATCTTTCTGGAGATGCACTTGCGATCTGAAAATTTCCATAATTAAAATAACCTGCAAAAGGTGCCGGATTATGGGTACGCAGGTAGCGGTATACCTCATAAGGTTCTTTTTTACTTTTTGCTTCCAGCTGCTGGGTCATATTTGCAATGTAAATATCACCCTCCACAATATAGGAAATCATGTTATCCACAGTCTGCTTGTATTCTTCTTTTTCAAAATTCGGACAGAATTCTGCCAGTATATTCTGTTTATCCGGTTTTGGAGCCACACTGCAACGGCGAATTTCTTCCTCTGTAGCACCCAGAATCTTCTCCTGCTCTTCCGTCTCTCCTCTTACTGTCAGATAGAGCATTTTTTCTTTTTTGTCATCTATAATCAACACATCATAAAATGCAAACAGAGCCTCCGGCAAGGATATTTTTTTTGGATGACGGGTTTTTATCTGCTCAAATTTTCTTCCGAAATCATAAGAAAAATAACCGATGGCTCCTGCTGTCAGCGGCAGCTTTGTAGGATTTTCTTCATACTGCTCCTTCAATTCCCTGTTCATGGCCTCTTCAAAGGAAATGGAAATAGATTTTCCGTTCTTATAACAGATTCCATCTTCTTCCTTTAAGACCAGATATGGAAATAGTCCGATAACGGAATACTGTCCCAGATTGTTTTCCAGTGCGGAATCCAGAAATACTGCCATTTCCCTGTCTTTATAGATTTCAAAAATATCTGCTGCCTCTCTATAAAAAGACAGCCTGCGAATTACTGTTTTCATATGTTTTCCACCATTTTCTGCATATTTTTGTGTAGTTCACCAGTAGTTCATGTCCGTATTCTGTCAGTACTGCTTCCGGATGAAACTGTACTCCGTATATAGGCATTTTTCTGTGACTGACTGCCATAATCACGCCATCCTCCGAACGGGCATTGACCTGAAGCTCTTCCGGAAATTTCTCATCACACACCACCAGTGAATGATATCTGGTCACCTGATAAGTCCTCGGAAGATCCTGAAACAGCCCTTTACCGTCGGTGGTAATCGATGTTACCTTTCCATGCATAGGACGTATTCCCTTCTTTACGGAGGCCCCGAAAACATGGCCAATAATCTGATGTCCCAGACACACACCCAAGATCGGAACTCTTCCCGCCATTTTCTGCAGGATTTCTCTACAGTTCCCACAATCTGCAGGGCTTTTCGGTCCAGGAGAGAGAATGATCCCTTCCAGATTGCCTGCTGCCAGCATGGATTCTGTTTTTTCCGCTGTGATTCTGTCGTTTCGCACTAACTCTACTTTCTCACCCACCTCTTCCATATACCTGGCCAGGTTATACACGAAAGAATCATAATTATCAATCATCAAATACATTAAAAATACCTTCCTCTCTTCTTTCCTACAATATAAAAGACTGCCAAAACAGAATCCCTCTCATTGGGACTCTGAATGGCAGTCTTCCGATCTGTCTAATCCGGGCACACCTTATATTTAGTCGAATCTTATTCTATCATAATCTCCGCTATTGTGTCCAGTTAAAACAGAACTAAATACTTTGTTGTATAATTCAGTTTTTATTTTCTTCTACAAAGTTTCAAATACTTTTGTACCTTTTTTCTTAATCCATCGCAGTAAGATTAATGCTCCCCCTAAAAGGATGGCAGTTGCCAGAAGCAGAAAAGTGAATGGTTCGAGATATTTTCTCGTAATCCAGTAAATTCCTGCCATTGCCATAACCAAAGCCCAGCTGCCAAATAAAGTGATCATGACACACATACTCTGTTTGATGGGAACAATCTCATTGGTCCAGGTTATATTCGGCATTTTCAGGTTCAATACAAGACCGAGTAATGCCGCAAACAGTATAAAAACAGCTATTGATAATGGGATCAAGATTCCAAAATGCAACGAAGGTTTTAGAACTACTTCCAGACTGATTACCATAATGCCTGCCGGAATCAGTGTGAGTATCAGATGCATCTTAACCTTTGCCATCAATACCTGCCAGGAACTCACAGGAAATACCTGTACAAGCCACAGACTTTTTCCTTCCAGAGAGACCGACGGTGCTGTCATATCATTCATAGATGTCATAATACAACCTGCCGCAGCCGCAATCAGAAAAATCAACTCTTTCTTTTCTCCGAATACTTCCACCAAAAAGAATCGAACCGTTTCTGCTTTGATCAGTAAAGCAACTGCCACAACAATCATCATAAGGATTCCCAGCCCACAGTTCAGCATATAGTTGGGGCTGCCCAAGAAACGACGAAATTCTTTTCCCAGCAGCGCGTTATCTGCAGAACGCACTGATATCCGCCTTTCTCGATACTTTGTTTTTTTCTCTCCTTTATTTGCTGTAACCATTTTCATATAACTTTTTTCCAGAATAAGGTACACAATAGCAAATAATCCCAGGATGACAGCTGAAAACCAGAAGAAAGACACCATATCCCCTTCTGCCGCAAGACCCATCCGGTATAGCAGTGAAAAACGTCCCTGAATCCTATTTCCCAAAATGTGAGGATTTGCTACGATATTCTGCAAAAATTGTGCTGCTTTTCCATAAAGATAATAGTAACCAACAATAAATGCGAGAGACAGAACTACGGTGACCATACTTTTATGTTTTGTCTTTGCACTGATCAGCGCAACCGCCCATCCAAGAACCGCTGAAAGAATCAACACAAATACAGACAGCACCAAAGTCACCAGAATCGAACAAATGACTGCAGTAAAATCAGGCCTTATCGCCAAGTAATATTTCATCAGTACAGGAATCATAACAAGAAGTTCATAAAATAAACCCATAGTGTAAACACCGGATAATCTTACCAGAAGAATTCTCGACGGCGGGATAGGCATTGCCAATAAAAAATCGTTATCTTTTGCAGAATAAAGACTGGCATAGGTATTGAACACGCTTCCGAAGGCACCCATAATCACACCGATGATCCCTGTTATAGAAAAATACAACCAACTCATATTGGCAGCCGTCAATGGCTCACATAATAAATCTGCGAGGAAATAAAACATAGCTGCAAGTATTCCGAAAATTCCCAGATATAAAAGAACCGACAAAATCAGACGAATACCTGTCCGATTTTTATTCTTTTTCTTATCCTGCCAGAAAAAAGAAAACAATTCCATCATTTGCTTTTTAAATAAGGTTTTCGTCATGGTCATCCTCCAATTCCAAAAATACATGTTCCAACGATGCATCTCCTTTCACTTCCTCCATCGTTCCTGACCGGATCAGCCGTCCTCCTTTGATAATCGCTACCTTATCACAAAGTTTTTCCGCCACCTCCAGAACATGTGTGGAAAAGAAAATCGCACCGCCGTCATCGCATATTTCTCTCATCAGTTCTTTCAACAGATGAGACGCTTTCGGATCCAAACCCACAAAAGGTTCATCCATAATAACCAGCCTGGGTTCATGGATCAGAGCGGAAATGATAGCCAGTTTCTGTTTCATACCATGGGAATAGGCAGATACAGGCTGTGCCAGATCGTCCGTCAGTTCAAATGCATCCCCAAATCTGCGGATTCGTTCCTGTCTGTCCTTTGCATTCACCGAAAAGATATCAGAGACAAAATTCAGGAACTGAATTCCGGTCATAAATTCATACAGATCCGGATTGTCCGGGATATAAGCAATTTTTGCTTTACAGGCAAGTGGATTTTCTCTGATTGATATTCCATCCACATAAATCTCTCCTCTGTCATA
>JBJFCH010000155.1:0-10349 GCA_051888835.1 Oliverpabstia sp.
TGTTACGCTTTGGTGAAATGGAACGCTGCTTTGCCCGGGAAGACGGCGCTGTCGGAATCAGTGCCGGCAGATCAATATGGAGCACTTTGTGCCATTTATTTGCACCATCCATCGTTGCTGCTTCATAAAGTGTAGGGTCTACTGAAGAAAGGGTTGCTATGTAAAGAATACTATCCCATCCACAATGCTGCCATACTTCCGTCCATACATAAACGCTTGGAAATGCAGATGCACTTCCCATCAGATTCGGAAGTTTAAAACCAAAAAGCCCGACCAGCTTGGCAATAATACCTGTACTCGGTGAGAGAAAAAGTATAATCATACCACACATAACAACGGTAGATATAAAATGTGGCAGATAAGTACTTACTTGAAAGAATTTTTTAAACTTCAAAGCTTTCATCTGGTTGCACATCAATGCCAACGCAATCGGAAGCGGAAATGTCACCACAATCGTATAAATACTGATCACCAGTGTATTCCGGATGGTAGGCCAAAACTGGTAGGAATTAAAAAACTGCTTAAAATATTTAAAACCTGCCCATGGACTTCCCAAAATCCCCAGTGACGGACTGAAATCCTTAAACGCAATTACGACTCCATACATCGGGTAATAGGTAAATAAAAGAAAGATTACGATCGATGGGAGCATAATCAGATACAACGGTGCACTTCTTCTCACCCCTTCCATAAAACCGACGGATTCTTTTTTTGACCTTTTTTTCTGTAAGTTACTCAATGAAATTCCCCCTTTTCCGTTCAACATGTGCATATTATACAATCCACCCGGATACTTATCTGCCGTTATTCGGCATTTTATTTAACAAAAAAGAGACATTTTTTCATCATGTCTCTTTTTTATCACTTCAATATTTTGTTAATTATCCGTTTTTTTGTTATTTTTTATAGCTACAGCAAAACTAAATATTTATATTTTCCGTTAGGAATCACCGTTTTTTATCAATCTGCTTCGATATTCATTAGGTGTGCATCCCACCTGCTCACGAAAAGTTTTTGAAAAATAAGAGAAATTGCCGTATCCTACTTCTACCGCAATCCGGCTGATCGGATGTCCTGTATTTTTTAAATATTCTTTTGCTTTTTCAATTCTTCGAACCGCTATGTAATTGGTGATAGACATACCGGTAGCTTTCATAAACACCTTCGAAACATAATCCTCTGAAAGGTAAACTTGTTTTGCAAGAATACTACGGGATAAATTATCTCCGATATGTTGTTCTATATATAATTTTAGAGTATCGATTACATTATCCTGCCTGTTTTCACAAGAATGGATCAACTTGAGTTTTTCAAATACATATTCCAGAAGTTCTCTTACACCGCACAGCGAATCCGATGCTGCCTGCAGATAACAATTGTACTCGTTTGAATCAAATACCTCATCAATCCCCACAGACAAATGATCCAGATACTTATATACCATCATACGGAAATCCCACAAAAAAATACCCAGACTGTTTTTTCCCCAGCCGGATTTTTTCTGTTGAGTTTCAACAAAATTCCATATAGATTTTTGAACATCACTGAGCTGTCCGCTATATAACATTTCTTTTTCCCATGCAAGCCAGGGAGCTGTCTGAATATTCCCATCCATGGAAAACCATCGTTTTTCAAAAAGTATTCCCGATTCATCCATAACACCATTCGCTTCCAGTTTTTTGACCAGTAATTTATCATCATCCACGATTAAAATACTAAATCCACTCATTGCCTCTCCCTCACATGTTCCTTCACCGGAGTTCCTCTGCTGTGTTCGGATCTTCCCTATATGTAAAAAAGGAGAAGCTTAATAAACACATTCTGCTTCTCCTTTTCGCAATCTTATTTATCTCTCCAAATGATTCTTCCTTTTGTCAAATCATACGGTGACAGTTCCATGGTTACTTTATCACCCGGCAAAATACGGATAAAATTCATCCGCAGCTTACCGCTGATATGTGCCAGTACCACATGTTTATTTTCCAGTTCTACCTTGAACATTGCGTTTGGCAGTTTTTCAAGGACAGTACCTTCAACTTCAATAACATCTGCCTTTGACATCTCATTACCTCCCATATTCTCTTCTTACTTTGATGACATCAGAATCCTGAACAGACTTTCCTTCTTCGAGAAGTTTCTGGATCCATTCGGGGATCTGATAATCTATCTGTACATGTTTTTTCTTTTTTCGTTTTGGACGATCCATAGTGCGGCACTTGCCATCCACAAGATATACGTATGTCTCATCCGCACCTGAAACCAGATAGATCTTCCCTTTGTCATGACCGGCAAGGGATTTTGCCATCATGCCGATACTATATCCTTCCATTCGCCACCTCTACTTCGTCAATGTCAGAATTTCAGGTTCACCATCAGTAATCAGCACTGTATTTTCATAATGCGCTGATAATGATTCATCTTCTGTCACTACGGTCCAGTCATCATCCAACCAGCAGACATCCGGTCGTCCCATATTGATCATTGGTTCGATTGCCAGCGTCATACCAGGCACAAGACGGATTCCTCTCCGTCTCTGAGCAAAATTGGGAATCTGAGGATCTTCATGCAGACTGGTTCCAATTCCGTGTCCGACCAGGTCGCGAACTACACCATATCCAAAGCTTTCCGCGTAAGCACCGATTGCAGCGGAAATTTCATACAAATGGTGACCGGCTTTTGCATATTTGATTCCCTCAAAGAAACTTTGACGGGTTACATCAATCAGCTGTCTTGCCTCTTTACTGATCTCACCGACCGCATGAGTTCGTGCGGCATCAGAATGATATCCTTTATAGATCAGTCCGGCATCAAGGCTTACAATATCGCCTTCCTGAAGAATTCTCTTTTTGGAAGGAATTCCATGTACCACCTCATCATTAACCGATACACAGATAGATGCGGGGTATCCATTGTAATGAAGGAAATTGGGAGTACATCCAAAACTTCGGATGATTTCTTCTCCCAAATGATCGATTTCCCAGGTAGAAATCCCCGGCTTGATAGCTTTCGCAAGTTCATCATGAACGATTTCAAGCAGACGGCACGATTCCCTCATCAACTCAATTTCCCTGGCAGTCTTTATTGATACAGACATGTTTTACGCTCCTAAGATTTTGGTGATAGCCTGGAACACATCTTCCAGATTCTGTGTTCCGTCAACTTCTACCAATACACCTTCTTTATCGTAGAAGTCGATCAAAGGCTGTGTTTGTTCATGATATACATCCAGACGTTTCTTTACTGTTTCCGGCTTATCATCATCACGCAGAACAAGTTTTGCACCACAAACATCACATACATCTTCTACCTTTGGTGCGTTATACACTATATGATAAGTGCATCCGCAGGCAAGGCATGCACGGCGTCCGCTCATACGTTCCACGATGTTCTCATCCGGAACTTCAACGTTAATTGCATAATCAATCGTAGTTCCCATTTTTCCAAGAGCTGCTTTCAGTGCTTCAGCCTGAGGAATTGTTCTTGGAAAACCATCCAGTACATATCCGTTTTTGCAGTCATCCTGTGCAATACGATCAACTACAAGATCACAGGTCAGCTCATCCGGCACAAGAAGTCCCTGTTCCATATAGCTTTTTGCTTTATTTCCCAGTTCAGTTCCGTTTTTAATGTTTGCACGGAAAATATCTCCTGTGGAAATATGCGGAATACCATATTTCTCTGCAATCTTTTTTGCCTGAGTACCTTTACCGGCACCAGGAGCTCCCAGCATAATTAACTTCATTTTACCCTCTCCTCCTTACGTTAGACATTTTTCGCGGTATTATAATTCTCTTTTATAACACTTTAAGGCTGTGGCGTAAACGCCACAACCTTTTAATCATTTAAAAAACCTTTGTAGTTTCTTACAAGCATCATAGATTCAATCTGTTTCAATGTTTCCAGAACTACACCCACAATAATAATGATGGATGTTCCCCCGAAGGAAACATTGGCTCCGAAAACTCCATTAAAGAAGAACGGAATCACAGCTACGATGGTAAGTCCTGCAGCACCAATGAATATGATATAATTCAACAGTTTAGTCAGATAATCAACCGTTGGTTTACCCGGACGAATACCCGGTATAAATCCACCCTGCTTTTTCATATTATCGGCTACTTCCAATGGATTGAAAGTAATTGATGTATAAAAATAAGCAAAGAAAATAACCAATACGATATAGACAATAAGTCCAATGGAATACAATGGCTGCTGTGGATTAAACCAGTTGTTACTGTTCATACCTGCCAGAATCTTACTTCCCCATCCAGTTCCATTTGTTTTACCAAGGAACGTGGCAATTACACTTGGGAAAGACATAATTGATGATGCAAAAATTACAGGCATTACACCGGCCGTATTAACTTTTAAAGGAATATGGCTGGACTGTCCGCCCATCATTTTTCTGCCCTGTACTTTTTTGGAGTACTGAACAGGAATTCTTCTCTCAGCTCCATTGAGAATCAGCACCAATACAACGACGCCGATAATAATTGCTGCAATAATCACCCCTGCAAGGATACCTTTAGCAATGATTTTTCCTTTGATGAATGTCTCATACAAAGTAACCATATCACTTGGAATTCTGGAAACGATATTAATAAGAAGGACGATGGAAATACCATTTCCCACACCTTTCTCATTAATCTGTTCACCAATCCACATAAGAAATGCAGATCCTGCAGTAAGTGCAGCTACTACAACTACCATTTTAGCAAAATTGTTATCCGGAATCAATCCTTTATTACCAAATCCGATTGCCATGGCAACAGATTCAAAAAGAGATAATCCCACAGTAACATAACGGGTAATTGCGCCTATCTTTTTTCTACCTTCTTCACCGTCTCTCTGCATTTCTTCCAGTTTCGGAATTGCAATTGTGAGAAGCTGCATGATAATAGAAGATGTAATGTATGGTGTGATACTTAAAGCGCAAATAGACATCTGTGAAAATGAACCGCCCGTAAAGGCATCCAGGAAATTGAATGCATCACCTGACTGACTTGCGAACCACTCCTGAAAATAACTGCTGTCTACACCAGGTACCGGCAGCTGTGAGCCAATCCTCACAACTACCAGCATCATTAACACATAAAAGATCCTATGTCTGACGTCTTTCACTTTAAATGCATTTTGAAGAGTCTTTAACATGAGATCACCTCTACTCTACTGTTCCACCTGCTGCTTCGATTTTTGCTTTAGCACCTTCGCTTACGGCGGTAACTTTTACAGTCAATTTCTTTGTCAGTTCACCGTTACCCAGAATCTTAACACCATCTTTTGGATTGGAAACCAGTCCGCTTTCTACCAGTGTTGTGATCGTAACTTCTGTTCCATCTTCAAATCTGTTCAGAGCCTCAACATTGATACCAACGATCTCTTTTGTATTTCTGTTATGGAAACCTCTCTTCGGAAGTCTTCTGTATAAAGGCATCTGTCCACCTTCAAAACCTGGTCTCGGAGCTCCGGAACGAGCTTTCTGACCTTTATGTCCTTTACCAGCTGTTTTGCCATTTCCTGAACCGTGTCCACGGCCTCTGCGGAAATCATCACTCTGTCTGGAACCTTCAGCAGGTCTTAAATTAGATAAATCCATTGTGGCACCTCCTTCTATCCTAATTACGCTTCTTCAACTTTTACCAGATGCTGAACCTGTTTGATCATGCCTCTTGTTGCTGCATTATCTGGAAGTTCAACAGTTTTATGCATTTTTGTCAGTCCCAAAGCTTCAACAGTTCTTTTATGTTTTGGAACTGCGCCGATTGTAGATTTTACCAAAGTAATTTTTAACATTTTCCAGTCCTCCTTAAGCAAAGATCTCTTCTACGGATTTTCCGCGAAGTCTAGCTACCTCTTCTGGAGTCTTCAACTGACTTAAACCTGCGATTGTAGCAAGTACAACATTCTGTTTGTTTCTGGAACCCATACATTTTGTACGGATATTTTTAATACCTGCTAATTCGATTACGGCACGAGCCGGACCACCAGCGATAACACCAGTACCTTCCGGAGCTCTCTTCAGCAGCATTTCTGCGCTTCCGAATTTGCCCATATAATCATGTGTGATACTGTTGTTCTCATCTCTTGCTACTGTTACCAATTTTTTCATAGCATCTTCTTTTCCTTTACGGATTGCTTCCGGAATTTCAGCTGCTTTTCCAAGTCCTGCACCAACATGTCCGTTGCCGTCACCAACAACTACCAGAGCAGTAAAACGCATATTACGTCCACCTTTTACTACTTTTGTTACACGTTTGATTGAGACTACTTTTTCTTCTAATTCCAACTGACTAGCATCAATGATTTCATGTCTCATGTGTTTCGCTCCTCCCTTTCCTAGAATTCCAGACCAGCTTCTCTTGCTGCATCAGCCAAGGCTTTCACCTTACCATGATATACGAAACCACCTCTGTCAAATACAACTTCCTTGATTCCGCTTTCAACTGCTTTCTTACCGATTACAGTTCCCAAATATGCTGCAGCTTCCACTGTGTTTGTGTGTTCCAGTTCTGCTTTTACATCTTTCTGAAGAGTAGAAGCGGAAACCAATGTTTTTCCAACAGTGTCGTCAATAATCTGTGCGTACATATGATTGTTGCTTCTGAATACAGCCAGACGTGGTCTTTCAGCTGTACCAACGATATGATGACGCATTCTTCTATGCTTTTTAGCGCGGACTTCCGCTCTTGATACTTTACTAATCATTTTCACACTCTCCTTATTTATTTCTTACCAGTTTTACCAACTTTACGTCTGATAACTTCATCAGCATACTTAATACCTTTTCCTTTATAAGGTTCAGGTTTTCTCTTCTCTCTGATCTCTGCAGCATACTGACCAACTTTTTCTTTGCTGATACCTTTTACAGTAATTTTGTTACCTTCTACAGTTGTTTCCAATCCTTCCGGATCTTCCATTTCAACCGGGTGAGAATATCCTAAGGAAAGAACCAGTTTCTTACCCTGTTTTGCTGCTCTGTAACCAACACCGTTTACTTCCAGAACTTTCTGGTAACCTTCATTAACACCAGTAACCATATTCTGAATCAGTGTTCTTGTCAGACCATGAAGAGATTTCATTTTCTTCAGATCATTTGGTCTTGTTACAATTACATGTCCATCCTCAACTTTGATGTCCATCTCTACAGGCAGATTTCTTTCCAGAGTTCCTTTAGAACCTTTTACAACAACATAGTTATTCTCTTTTACTTCAACTGTTACACCAGCCGGAATAACTACTGGCAGTCTTCCAATACGTGACATACCTATTTTCCTCCTAACTTAGATTTTCGGAGAGGACTCGAGGGTCCCCTCTGTTTTCAGTACTCTATCTATTCCATGAAGCCTTATAGAAGGCTATTCATGCAACTGCACATCGTCCCCCAGGCTTAAGCTGTGCTATAGCTTACGTGGGGAAGTTCTGCTCCCTACGGTTACAGAACGGCTTTCGTATTAAATTCAGCTATCGCCTTCGGCTCAGCTTCATTAACACTCAATACCCAGTGCCTACCATACAAATGCCAGAACTTCTCCACCTACCTGCAGTTTTCTGGCTTCTTTATCTGTGATAACACCCTGGTTTGTAGAAAGAATTGCGATACCCAGTCCACCAAGTACTTTTGGCAGCTCATCTTTACCAGCATAAACACGCAGACCTGGTTTGGAAATTCTCTTCAGACCAGTGATGATTTTTTCGTTCTTATCTGCACCATATTTCAGTGTTATACGGATGTTTTTGAAATTTCCATCTTCAACGATTTCATATTTTGCAATGTAGCCTTCTCTTACAAGAATATCAGCGATAGCCAATTTCATCTTGGAAGCAGGAACATCTACTGTGTCATGTTTTGCAGTATTTGCATTACGAATTCTTGTAAGCATATCTGCAATCGGATCGCTCATTGTCATGATAGTTTCCTCCTGATTAATTTAGACTTTTCATGTTCATTGATATATATTAATAATAGTTACCTTGGCTATGTTTGCTCCACTGAGCTCAGCTCTCACCTTACGGCCTGGCTTCACTAAGTGTTGCAAACGACCTAATATAAAATTTATACTTTGCTTTCAGCTTAATACGTATAAGCTGCTGCCTATTACCAGCTTGCTTTTTTAACACCCGGGATCTGTCCTTTGTATGCTAATTCACGGAAGCAAATTCTGCAGATTCCGTATTTTCTTAAGTAAGCATGTGGACGACCACAGATTCTGCAACGATTGTATTCTCTTGTGGAGAATTTCTGTTTACGCTGCTGTTTGATTTTCATTGCTGTTTTAGCCATGAATTTTCCCTCCTATTCTTACTTTGAAAACGGCATGTTGAATAATGTCAATAATTCGCGGGCTTCTTCATCAGTCTTTGCTGTTGTAACGAAGATGATGTCCATACCTCTTACTTTATCAACTTTATCATACTCGATTTCCGGGAAAATCAACTGTTCTTTAATACCCAGTGCATAGTTTCCTCTTCCGTCAAATGCATTCGGGTTAACTCCACGGAAGTCACGTACACGAGGCAGAGCCAGGTTGATCAGACGATCAGCAAACTCATACATCTTTTCCCCTCTCAGGGTTACTTTACATCCGATCGGCATACCTTCACGAATTTTGAAGTTAGCTACGGAGTTCTTTGCTCTTGTCAAAACAGCTTTCTGACCTGTGATTGTCTCCATGTCTTTTACAGCTGAATCCAGAAGTTTTGCATTTTCTTTGGCTTCGCCAACACCCATGTTGATTACGATCTTATCGAGTTTTGGCACTTCCATGATATTTTTATATCCGAATTTTTTGATCATAGCATCTACGATCTCATTTTTGTAAGTATCTCTCAGTCTGCTCACTTTTGATTGCCTCCTCTCTCAATTAATCGATCACTTCACCGGTGCTCTTTGCAACACGGACTTTTTTACCATCTTCAACTTTGAAGCCTACGCGAGTAGTTTTTCCTTTAAATACAAGCATTACATTGGATGCATCGATCGGAGCTTCTTTGTTGACAATACCACCCTGCTGGTTGGCCATAGAAGGTTTTGTGTGTTTTGTGATCATGTTGATACCCTCAACGATGACTTTACCGTCTTTTACAGACAGAACTTTTCCTTCTTTGTCTTTATCTTTACCGGCGATCACCTTAACGGTATCACCTTTTTTAATCTTTAAAGTTGCCATCAGGTTACCTCCTTATAATACTTCGGGAGCCAGAGATACAATTTTCATAAACTGTTTCTCACGAAGCTCTCTTGCTACTGGTCCAAAGATACGAGTTCCCCTTGGTGTTTTATCATCTTTGATGATGACTGCTGCATTCTCATCAAATTTGATGTAGGAACCATCTTTACGACGAACACCTTTTACAGTACGTACAACAACGGCCTTTACTACATCGCCTTTTTTAACAACGCCGCCTGGTGTTGCATCTTTGACGGAAGCAACGATTACATCACCGATATTGGCATATCTTCTAGTAGAACCGCCCATAACACGGATGCACAGAATCTCTTTTGCTCCGGTGTTATCAGCAACTCTAAGTCTACTTTCCTGCTGAATCATGCTGGTATTCCTCCTTCACGAATTTACCGAAATAATTATTTCACTTTCTCTACGATTTCAACCAGTCTCCATCTTTTGTCCTTGGACAGCGGTCTGGTTTCCATAACTTTAACGGTATCACCGATGCTGCACTGATTCTGCTCATCATGTGCTTTCAATTTATAAGTTCTCTTTACAATCTTCTTGTAAAGTGGATGTTTTACGTGGTCTTCGATTGCAACTACGATTGTTTTGTCCATCTTGTTGCTAACTACTTTACCAACACGTGTTTTTCTAAGATTTCTTTCCACGGTTTAGAGCCTCCTTCTTAGATTACTGTACATTTGCCTTTTCAGCGATCAAGGTCTGAATTCTGGCAATATTTCTGCGAACCTCTTTGATTCTGCTTGTGTTATCCAACTGATTGGTTGCATTCTGGAATCTCAGGTTGAAGAGTTCCTTTTTAGCAGCTACTAATTCTTCCTGTAATTCTGCAGCTGATTTTGCTTTTAAATCTTCTACATAATTTTTAATTTTCACTGTTATCACCGCCTTCTAAGTCTGCACGAGAAACGATTTTACATGTACATGGTAACTTATGCATAGCAAGACGTAATGCTTCGCGAGCTGTCTCTTCCGGTACACCTGCGATCTCGAACATTACACGGCCTGGCTTAACAACTGCTACCCAGTATTCCAGAGCACCTTTACCGGAACCCATACGTGTTTCTGCTGGTTTTGCTGTTACTGGTTTGTCCGGGAAAATTTTAATCCAAACTTTACCACCACGTTTGATGTAACGGGTCATGGCAACACGGGCTG
>JBJFCH010000156.1:0-10337 GCA_051888835.1 Oliverpabstia sp.
CTGTGTCTGACAGATTTCTTTCCATTCCCATTCTTCATATTGACGATCCCAGGCTGGACACAGAGTCCGTATATCCGCTCTGTTCATAATCTTTTTGATTGATTCCTGACTTTTCACAAGATCTGTAAAAATAGGGACATCATCTGAAGCCGGAATAGCATCACCACAAAACAGAATCTTCTGCTCATCCCACAGCCAGGACAGTGATCCATCGGAATGACCGGGCGTCTCCATCACCTTGAGCGTCATCCCCTGCTGTATTTTCACGTTCTGCCCCTCTCTTATGCAGTGATCCACTTTTACCGAATTTCTCACCAGCGTATAAAAATTCGGTATAGGCCTCTCCTTGTACTGCGTATCTATATCCTCAATCCATCGTATTTCCTTTTCTGAAGCATAGACTTCACATCCGGAGATCTCTTTTATCGCTGCAGCCGCTCCGATATGATCCGGATGGGCATGAGTCAAAAACAAAGCTTTTATCTCGGAAATATCCCTTCCCAGCTTTTTCATATAAGTACTGATTACAGCCTCTGAACCCGCCACTCCTGCATCGATCAGACAGCACTTTTCTCCCATAAGCAGATAGACATACACGTACCTTTGTACCTGTGGTGTCACTTGAAAATCAATTCGTATCTGATATACCTGTTCACTTATTTTCATCTCTTATTCCTCCACAATAATCGCCTGACTGTCCACCGTTTTTTCTCGTTTTGCCGCAATATGCCTGTATTCTTCCGATGAAAAACATGTCTCCATCTGTTCCTTTGTATCCCAGGCAATCACAATCACCCGATCCGGCTGCCACTGCTCCTGTAAAGCCTCCACTTTATCCGACCGAATCAGATATCTGCCGCCATGGCGCTCTACAATAGGTTTTACCATTCGAATGTAATCCTCATAATCACTGCAGTTCCTTTCCCTGTCTCTCTGTATGGTTACTATAAAATATATCATTCTCTCTCCTTTCCATGCAAGTATACACTTGCATAATGGTTATAAAAAGAATCCTGCAAAGCAGGATTGCACTTTAAATACTCCGGAACCTTATCATTTTTTTCGTATGTCTTCCACAAAGATGTGAACACTGTTTGCAATATATTCTTCTTTTTCCCCTTAAATTTACGGAAAATCGTGCACTCATTAATCCCCGCCCGACGGGCTATATCTTTCGTTGTGGTGGAAGCATAGCCCCATTCCATAACCAGATCCATGGTGGCCTGGATGATTTTACTTTGTGTCTCATCAAACATAACTGTTCATCTCCCGATGCAAGTATTTACTTGCATTTTATACAATCCATTTGGATCTGTCAAGACTATTATAAGATTATCTGCAGCTATTTGTACATCTTATTAAGGACAGGTGTCTGTCCCCTGTCCGCTTTGTCGGTATTTTATAGGGGTCATGTGAAAATTTTTTTTCGTAAAATCATAAAAATTGCACATCTGTTTAAAACCAAGTCTTTCAGATATTTCACTGATCGGAAGGTTCGTATTGATTAGATAATATGTACACTGAGAAACTTTGATATCATTCAAAATATTTCTAAATGTATGACCGGTATGCTGTTTAACAAAACGTGAGAGATAGTTTGGATGGTAGTGAAAAAATGCTGCTGTACTTTTTAATGTTGCAGTTGCGTAATTACGGCTCAAATAATTGAAAAGAGCTGTAATCTGAACAGCAGTTTTGTTTTCAAAAGTTTTTTGGTTCAAAAGTCGGGCATTTTGCCGCATGACCTCAGTAAAAAACAGAATCAAAAGGCATCGCAGAGCGACTTGAGAATAATCCTGCTTTTGTAAATATTCAGTTAATATATCCTCCACCATGTGATCTATGTTCTCAGATGGACAAAAATGAAGCAGGACAAAGTTTTCTGAAACATCTCTTGAAAGAAAGTAATTCAAAAAGAATTCACCCAAAGGTCCCTGTTCTTCAATCAATGTCCAGAAAGTAGAATTAAAAAGAGATGTTTTCAAATCGATATTCAATACCATATCTTCCGGATGTTCGACATACAGGTTATGACGGGCATTTGGATTCATGATACAGAGCATTCCCTGTTTTAGTTCAATTGACTGATTCTGATTAATGCTCTGTCTGGCAGTTCCGGAAATCACATAATTCATTTCAAAAAAATCATGTCCATGAAGAAGATGATAGCTGCTGTTGTTTTCCTGCGTATGAAGATTCATATATATGTCTGATCCGGATTCAAAGATTTGGGAACTCAAAATCATACTGTTTTCATTTTTTTCCGGTTTTTCCACAAGTTTAATTTTTTGTACTGTTCTTTCCCTAAGGGTGTTTATTATTTCAGCATTTATCATTTCACAGGTTCCTTTACTATTCTTTTGGTTTTATATAGGTTTTTTTTAAGAATATAACACAAAAGGTTAAATATCAATAATAAAAATATTATTTATTGATGTTGTGAGGTCCTTTTTTTAATAATAAAGTTAAGTTGTAATAAGAAAGAGAAACAGCAAAAAGACAGGAGGTATCGTATGCTGGAAATTTATGATTTTAAATGTGCGGGATTAAAAAATCCAGTCGGAATCCATGGAAATGATAACATTCGTTTTTCATGGAAATTGGTCTCAGAAAACAAAGGAACGTCTCAGAAAGCGTACCGCTTTATTTTGTCTGAGAATCACGAGACTATTTTTGACAGTGGAAAATCAGAATGTCCGGATCCGTTTTATGTATTGCAAAATACGGCTGTATTGAAATCCGGAACCATCTATCAGGCTCATATCCTGGTGGAAGACAAAACTGGAGAAATAGCAGAAGCTGACAGTACTTTTGTTATCGCAAAAAAGCCGTCCGAATGGAAAGCAAAATGGATCGGCATCCGCAGTAAGGAACTGGATGGCAGTCTTAAAATGGCAAGCAAAAAGGAAATGATCGAAGCTTTTCTGGGAATGGTAAATGGAGATAATGTCTCTTTTAAACCGGATCGCCATCTGGAGCCGGTACGAATATTCCGAAAAGAATTTGAAACAGATGACACCGAGTGTGCACTTCTTTCGATTACAGCTCATGGGGTGTATGAGGCAAGAATAAATGGACAAAACGTAACCGATACCTGTCTGAACCCGGGATTCACCGCTTATCAGGAATATTTGGAAGTACAGACATTTGATGTAACTAAACTTTTGCAAAAGGGTAAAAACGTTCTTACCGTAGAAGTGGCTGACGGCTGGTATAAGGGGAAATACGGAATCCTGGGATATGGAAATAATTATGGATTGGAAACAGGTTTTTTGGCACAGCTGGATATTGCCGGAAAAAATGGTGAGAAAGAGACCGTGATATCGGACAGTTCTTTCACTTATACAGAGAGTTGTATCCAATATGCAGATTTTTTAATCGGAGAAGAACAAGATACAAGAGTAGATGATACCATGTGGTATTGTGTCGGAGCAGATACCTCACTCATGCGTCAGGCTGAAGAAAAAGATTACGGATTTGACAATCTCAGAGGAATTGCAGACGAACCTGTCAGATGTGTAGAAAAATTATCTGCAAAAAACATTTTTACTTCTCCAAAAGGCGAATGCATCGTTGACATGGGTCAGAATATGGTTGGCGTCGTAGAAATTCGTGTACGCGGAAATGCCGGAGAACAGATTCAATTGGAACACAGCGAAGTGTTGGATGAAGACGGAAATTTTCTTAACAATATTTCCGGTGCCAATCGCGATCAAACAGATATTTTTATTTTGAACGGAAAAGAACAATTGCTCAGACCCAAATTTACCTTTCATGGATTCCGTTATATAAAAATATCCGGAAATTTAGAAACACTATCCAAAGAAGATGTAACCGGAATCGTACTGGGATCCGATTTGGAGACAACAGGTGAATTTTCCTGCTCGGATATCCGTTTGAATCAGTTACAATCTAATATTTTCTGGAGCCAACGTGGAAACATGCTTTCTATTCCCACAGACTGTCCGCAAAGAGAGCGAGCCGGATGGACAGGCGATATACAGGTGTATTGCCGTACAGCCGCATACAATCAAAATACAGAAAACTTCCTGCGCAAATGGCTGAAAAATGCGGCCATTGAGCAGTTCAGTGATGGACAGATTCCGGTAACAGTTCCTTATCCGCTGGCTTATTCAGCAATGCAGAAAAATGCTTTTGGCAGTGATACTTCAGCCGGATGGGGTGATGCCGTGATCATGGTTCCATGGACTCTTTATCAAGTGTATGGAGATGTTACTATCCTTTATGAAAACTGGGACATGATGAAAAAATGGATGAATTATGTAGAATATGATGCTTCTGAACATCTGCCGGAATATGAAGGAGAAAAATCTGAAGATTGGTTTGAGCGTCAGAAATATCTTTGGAACACAGGTTTTCACTTTGGTGATTGGCTGTATCCAAGCTGCAAAAATGAAAAAGGTGAATCGGATATGTTCCGATCTGCATATTCAACAAAAGAATATGTTGCAACAGCCATGTATGCACAGTCAACAGATCAGATGGCACAAATTGCGGCAATTCTCGGAAAGGAGGAGGAAGAAAATTATTATAAGGTATTAAATGAGAAAATCCGTATGGCGTATGCAGCAGAATATATTTCCGATGACGGGTCCATTGGAGATGCCCCACAGGGGGTATATGTACTGGCATTGGCTATGAAAATGGGAAATAAGGAAACGCTGAAAAAAGTAGCTGCTAAACTGGTCGAAATGATACATTCAAATGGTGACCATCTGGATACCGGATTTCTATCCATTCCCTATCTCATGGATGTGTTGATGGAATATGGATATATTGACACAACCAGAAAACTTCTGTACCAGGATTCCTGCCCATCCTGGCTCTACGAAGTAAAAAATGGTGCCACAACCATGTGGGAGCGATGGGATGCAATTCTGGAAAACGGAAAACGTACAGACAGTTCCTATAATCATTATGCATTCGGCTGTATAGGAGACTGGATGTATCGTACACTCCTAGGTTTTCAGAATGCAGCGCCGGGATATAAAAAAGTAAAAATTCAACCAAATTTTTCATTTGGTCTCACTCACGCAGAGGGTACATTTGAAAGTATTTATGGTACATATAAAATTCGCTGGAAATTGGGATGCGATGAAGAAAATAGTACTATGGAAATTACTGTTCCCGTAGGAGCCGAGGCACAGATCGTGCTTCCGGGGATTTGTGAAACTGTTGGCAGCGGAACATATTATTATCGTTTTACCGCAATTTAAAATCTATTATAGAATATTTTACAATGGAGGAATTTATAATGAATGAGGAAAGATTAAAATATCGCGAAAAATTTGCATTTGCCCTTGGAGAACTGCCAAATGCCATGACATCTATCCTTGCAGCATTTTTGACTATGTTTTATACCGACTCTATAGGCATGTCTGCAGCAGCTGTCGGAACCATGTTTTTTGTTTCTAAAATATTCGATGGAATTACAGATATCCTTGCCGGTCGTTTGATTGATAAAACAAGAACAAAATGGGGAAAAGCAAGACCCTGGCTGTTATGGCTGTCGGTTCCCACAGGACTTTCCCTGGCACTTATTTTCTTTATTCCATCAAACGGATCACCGACAACACAGTTGATTTACGCTTTTGTTACTTATAATCTGTATACTTCTATCCTTTTTACTGTTGTCGGATGTGCTAAGAATGCACTAATGGCTCTGATGACCCAGAACGCTGATGATCGTGTCAGCCTGTCCAAATACAATACACTGTTTGGCTTAGGTGCTGTAATGGTCGGATGTGCACTGACTTTCCCCTTTGTATCAAAAATGGGTGGTGATACGGCAGCGTGGAGAACCGTATTTATCGTTTATGGTATTATCATTACGCTTGGATTGTTGTTTGCTTTCACAAATTCCAAAGAACATGTACAGGCAGTAGAAAACATACAGTCAGATAAAGCCACAACTATGTCTTTTGGTGAAAGCCTGAAAAACTTTTTTTCAAATAAATATTTTATTTTTGCAATGGCTATTAATGTTCTGGTTAATTTTTCTGTACAGATTAATTCGGCATCACAAACTTATTTCTATGTATATAGTATGGAGAATGTATCACTTACCACAACGATGAATCTTGTCACCTTGATTCCTATGGTTATCAGTGTTGTAGTACTTCCGAATATCTGTATTCACAAACTCGGAAAGAAAAAATCCATATATCTTGGAGCTTCCATCCAGATTATTGCTTCTGTTGTAGTGGCAATAGCTTCTGCTTTACATAACGTTCCTGCTCTTGCTGTGGCTATGATAGCCAAAAATCTGGCTGTTGGACCACTTTCTATTCCTGTTGGAATTTTGGCTGCCGATGCAGTTGACTATGGTGAATATAAGACAAATAAAAGAATTGAAGGTATGGGTACCGCTGTTATTTCATTCTCACAAAAAGTGTCTTCCGGACTTGCGGCAGGATGTGTAGGATGGGTTCTGGGAATCACCGGATATGTAGCAAATCAAACACAGACAGCTGCAGCAGTACAGGGAATCAATGCCATGTTCTGCTATATGCCTGCCATAGCCATGGTATTTGTCTTGATTCTATTTAAAATATTCTATCATTATGATGAAGAAGAAGAGGTTGTATTAAAAACGCTAGCCGACAGAAAACAGACAGCACAAAAATGAGAAAAGGACAGGGGACAACCCCTGTCCTTGTATTTCTTTATAACATTTTTGCGAACAGACTTTACAATGATTAATAATTCTTTTCATTGATTTCGAAGTATGCCTGTGGGTGGGCGCATACCGGACAAACTTCCGGGGCATTGATTCCAACTACAATATGACCGCAGTTTGACATTCCCATACTTTCACTTCACTCTTCGCGAATACTTCTGCCATCTCAATGTTTTTAAGAAGTGCACGATAACGTTCTTCATGGTGTTTCTCAATAACATCTACCATACGGAATTTTGCTGCCAGCTCCGGGAAACTTTCTTTCTCTGCAGTTTTTGCAAAACCATCATACATATCCGTCCACTCATAATTCTCACCATCCGCTGCGGCTTTCAGATTATTTTGCATGCTCTTTCTCATTGTCAGCGGTTTTTAAAAATAAAGCAGATATCTGCTCATAACCTTCTTTTTTTGCTACCGATGCAAAGTAAGTATATTTATTTCTGGCCTGAGATTCACCGGCAAATGCCGCCTCAAGATTTTTCTCTGTCTGCGTTCCGACATAAGGATTTGCTTTCTCTTCTTCTAATAATTTGAATTTTACTGCCGGCTGCTTACAGACTGGACATTTTTCCGGTGCCGTTTCTCCTTCAATAAATAAATTTCATTTATTTCATAAAAAAAATATATGGAACATATTCGCTCCATATATTTTTATACTTTATAATTCCATTAACTTATACCAGGCAGATCACAATTTTTCCATAGGATCAGTGTCAGTCAAATTCTTCGTTATGCACAGACCTACCCGGCCATATGTTCCTACAGTATCTTCATAGAACATCTAACTTTTTTGAACACAAAAACAGTATTGCCACCTACTTCAATTTCAATCCATCACCAAACGCTTTCCCTACAACGTCACCTAGCCCTGTGTATGTATTATTGCAAGGATCAAAAGCAATAGGTTTCAGTTTTTTAGGATCAATCTTTCCATCAGTAATCACAGATTCATCCGCACATACATTTACAATTTCTCCAACAAGGATTTCGTCTTCAAAACTTTTTACTTTGCATTCCAGAGCCATCGGAAGTTCATCAATAAGAGGTGCATTTACTCTGCTGCTCTTTGTTGCGTGAAATCCTGCTTTTTCAAATTTGTCAGGAACCTTCTTTGCAGACTCAACCCCTACATAATCACAAGCAGTTACCGTATCCTCTGTTGCCATACTTACAGTGAATGCACCTGTTTTAATCAGATTTTCTGTTGTCTTGTGCTCTGCAAGACTGATTGTGATTTCCTGATAATCTGTGATAATCCCCCAAGCAGCATTCATTGCATTAGGCACTCCATTTTCATCATATGTTCCAATAATAAGTACCGGCATTGGGTACATAAAAGGTTTTGCACCAAAATCAATTCTACTCATAATCCTTCTCCTTATCAATTTTTCTTTTCGTTCTCGCTGCGCTTATTTTGCTTACGCTCCTTAATCATCTTCACAAACCATTCTACCATAGAAGGATCCTGGTGTGAAAAGAAATTTGAGGTTGCTGCGTCGAGCATATATTCAAAGTTTCAGCGGGACGATACTAAATGAATTATATTTCCAAACTCCTCTTCCTAGCAACCCACTTTTCTGCTGCGCTTTATGGATTACATCACCTTTTCCTTATCCGGTACATTTGGCTCTACATTTTTCCATTGCGATATCTTCATCACTTATGCCATATGCTATTTCCATTCATTTTGTGGATGGGATGCCATTTGGAAAAGACTTGAAGCAGACATCCACCCAGAACAAACATCATCCCGATAACAGCATATGATTCGATCGGTTCTCCAAGTGTGATATAAGAAACGATCATGGCAACCACAGGTGTCAGATAGGCGAGATTGGAAAGCACACCGACCTCTGACATCTGGAGAGCTGCACCCCATGCAAAGATTGCCAGCGCATCAATAAACACACCCAGCCACAGCATTCCTAGCCATGTAACTCCGGACATAGGTGCTATGTCACCTGTTACAAGCAGAAGCGGAGCGGAACAGACTGCTGTTACAGTAAAGTAAACCGCCGTACATAGGAGTTGGTCCAGTCCCTTTTTCTTATTCAGTACATTAAAGATTCCGTAGCACAGCGCACCGGCAACGCAAAGCAGAACACCCTGCACATTTGCCATCATTAAACCGCTGCCCTTAGTCGAGATGATGACGACCCCCGCAAAAGAGAGCAGAATTGCCAGCCACTCTGTCGCTTTGATTTTCTCATGCAGAATCACAGCAGCGCAGATAGTTGCAATAATCGGCCAAAGATAGTTGATGATGCAAGCGTCAGCCGATGGGAGTGTTCGCAAGCTTGCGTAGTAAAATGCAGAGTAGAGGAAGTTTCCAAGGAAACCCAGAGCAACCAACTGCAAGAGATCAAAACAGGTAAGCGAGCAAAACAATTTAATTCTCCCACTGAGAAAAAGGTAAAGATACAGACAGCCTGCCGCAATCAGTGAACTGATAAAAAGCACCTGCATATTGGAAATGCTTGTCAATGTGAATTTAGTGATGGCCGGCAGAGTCCCCCAGCAGAAGATCGTGTAGGCGGCCAGCCAATATTCTTTCTTCATTTTTGTTCCCCCTTATTTATCATTCAAGGGAATTATAGTATAATTTCGAGCAAGAAACTGTAGCGCAAACCACAATTATGAAAGATATATCATACGGAAGGTGATTTTTTATGACAAACTTATCAAGCAAGTATTATCCTCTTTTTGAAGAAGTCGGCATGCAGTTCACGCTTCGGGCAGGAAATGTGCTGTATACGCAGGACGACCAGTCCTCCAATCTGTATCTCGTAAAATCCGGACGAGTTCGAATGTTCTACATCGGTGAAAACGGAAAAGAGATCACCTATCGCATCATCGGGGAGGGACAACTGATTGGAGAAGCCGCCTTTCTAAGCCACTTGCAACAGGCCACCATCTCTGCCGTGACGGATACCACTCTGGTCACCTGCTCGATTCAATCCCTCTACCCGCATATTTACAGGCATAGTGAACTGAACCGGATTATTTTTGAACTGCTGACTGAAAACTACATACAGCTCTGCAATCAAATCAAGCGGCTTACCATCAACGACAGTACAAAGAGAGTGGCAAGCTATCTGGTAGATCTGACAGAGAATGATCATGAAGAATTGGGCATTATCGATCACATACTCCCCTACACGCAGGAGGAATTATCCGTGTGCCTGAATTTGCACCGCACAACGGTATCAAAGGTGCTTGCCGACTTTGCAAAAAGAGGACTTGTCCGACTCGGATATCGAAAGCTACAGGTTACGGATTTGGAAGGACTGCGGGATGTATTGCAGTGATGGATTGAATGGTGAATATATAAAGTTACGACTTATACATTTCACCAAATCACTTTTCCTCTGAACATTTTCTGTATACCTTGTATCTCTTCGGATATTCGTATATAATAGAAACTGTAAAATTGTATTTAAACGGAGGAACAACATGGACAGAATCAAAGGTTATATCTCTATACGGGAAGCATCCTACCGCTGGGGTGTATCGGAGCGGAGGGTTAATCAATACTGCGCTGAAGGACGTATTCCCGGTGCATCCCGTTTCGGGAGGTCTTGGGCAATTCCGGAGGATGCGAAAAAGCCGTCTGATCCGCGTAAAGCGGATACAA
>JBJFCH010000157.1:0-10281 GCA_051888835.1 Oliverpabstia sp.
TTAAGTGTGATCGGGCTATTATTATCCGGATTGTTCCGGGATTTTAAACAGTATTTTGAAAAAGAGAAGATCGTATCCAGTGTGTATTCGATTTTGAAAGAGTTTCGGAATACAGGTGGGGATACAGAAGAGTTTGAGCGTTTGATCATAAAGATGCAGATGCAAAGAGAAGAGAAGAAAAAAGCGAAAATTCTCACAGCAGAGGAAGAAAAATGCAGCAGAGATTCACAGGAGATTTTGGAGTACTGTCTGAAACAGATGAAACAAAGCCGTGGAGAAGTTCATACGGAGCTTTTTGAAGAAGCGAAACGCGTTTTTCAAACGAAAAAAGCAGAATTGCAGGAATTATATGACAAAGCATCCAAGGAACTGGAACATGCAATAGATTTTATGGAAGTGGTGTTTGGCGAAAGCCAGGAAATGGTGGTATTTATTACAGAGCTAAACGGAAATTATTACAGTGTACAGTTTATGGAAAGGTATGTTTGTGAAAGGTATTATCACTGGAACGGACAATTGCTTTTCGGGGAAAGACATAAAAAAATACAGGAAAAGATAGAAAAACAGGGATTTTCCATTGACAAACCGAAATGCAGAGGGTAAGATGGAAAGAAAAAAATTCAGGAGGAGATAGTTATGAAAAATTTTAAAAAAGCAGCCAGCTTACTTTTGGCTTCTGCTTTGATGGTTACTTCTTTTGCGGCATGTGGCGACAAAGCTTCCGATTCTTCCGCAGATGGTGAGGCAACATCCAGTGAGGCTACCTTTAAGATCGGTGGAATCGGACCTATAACAGGAGCTGCAGCAGTTTATGGAAAAGCTGTTGAGAATGGTGCCAAACTGGCAGTTGATGAGATCAACGCAGCAGGCGGAATCAACGGAAAACAGATTGAATTCAAATTTGAAGATGATGAGCATGATGCAGAGAAATCTGTCAACGCTTACAATACTTTGAAAGACTGGGGTATGCAGATGCTTCTTGGATGTGTAACATCTAATCCTTGTATCGCAGTAGCAGAAGAAACCAAGAATGATAATATGTTCCAGCTTACACCATCCGGTACAGCAGTAGAATGTGTTCAGTATGAAAATGCATTCCGTGTATGTTTCTCTGACCCGACACAGGGAACAGAATGTGCAAAATATATCAGTGAAAATGGTCTCGCTACAAAAGTGGCAGTAATCTATGACAGCTCTGATGTATATTCTTCCGGTATTTATGAAGCATTCGCTGCAGAAGCAAAGAATGACGGTATCGAGATCGTATCTGCTGAAGCATTTACCGCAGACAGCAACAAAGATTTCTCTGTACAGATTCAGAAAGCAAAAGATGCCGGTGCAGAACTGGTATTCCTTCCGTTCTATTATACAGAAGCTTCACTGGTACTTCAGCAGGCAGCAGGTATGAATTATAGCCCGATTTTCTTCGGATGTGATGGTATGGATGGTATTCTGGATGTAGAAGGTTTTGATGCAGCTTATGCAGACAACCTGATGTTCCTGAGCCCGTTCACTCCAACTTCTACTGATGAAGCAATCCAGACATTCGTAACATCTTTCAAGGATGCTTATGGAGAAACTCCGAACCAGTTTGCAGCAGATGCTTATGACGGAATCTATGCAATTAAAGCAGCAGCTGAAAAGGCAGAGCTTACACCGGATATGAGCGTATCTGATATGTGTGATGCTATGAAAACAGCTATGACAGAGATTTCAATCGATGGTGTAACAGCAAAAGGTCTTACATGGGATGCAAGCGGTGAGCCGAGCAAAGCTCCTATGGTAGTTAAAATTGCAAATGGTGATTACGCAGTAGTTGAATAATAATATCTTGGATAAAAAGGCTGCCTGTTGTACAGACAGCCTTTTGTTCATTTTCATCTTTTCATAACAAAAGAGGTGTCTTATGAGTTTTATTTCTTATCTGATTAATGGCATAAGTTTGGGAAGCGTTTATGCAATCATAGCACTTGGATATACCATGGTATATGGTATTGCTAAGATGTTGAATTTTGCCCATGGTGATGTCATCATGATCGGCGGATATGTAGTGCTCGTGGCAATGACTTCCATGGGAATGCCGTCCATAGCGGCAGTACTGCTGGCAGTGGTTGTCTGCACACTGCTGGGAGTTGTGATTGAAAGAGTTGCATATAAACCTCTGCGTAATGCAAGTTCCAATCTGGCGGTGCTGATTACAGCAATCGGTGTCAGTTATCTTCTTCAGAATGTTGCATTGCTGTTATTTGGTGCCAACACAAAATCTTTCACATCCGTAGTAACAATTCCTGCATTGAAACTGGCAGGAGGACAATTGATTGTATCAGGAGAGACCATTGTGACGATCATCACTTGTATCGTTATCATGGTAGCTCTTATGTTGTTTATCAAGAAGACAAAAGCAGGCCAGGCAATGCTGGCAGTGTCAGAGGATAAAGGCGCTGCGCTTTTGATGGGGATTAATGTAAATGGGACGATAGCACTTACATTTGCCATCGGTTCCGGACTTGCCGCTATTGCAGGTGTATTGCTTTGTTCTGCTTATCCTTCGCTGACTCCGTATACCGGGGCTATGCCGGGTATCAAAGCGTTCGTAGCTGCAGTATTTGGCGGAATCGGTTCTATCCCCGGAGCGTTCATTGGGGGAGTACTTCTGGGAATTATTGAGATTCTCGGTAAAGCTTATATTTCTTCCCAGCTTGCGGATGCCATCGTATTTGCTGTCCTGATTATTGTATTGCTTGTAAAACCTACTGGAATTATGGGCAAAAAAATTCAGGAGAAAGTGTAGGTGGCCGATATGTGGAAAAAATTAGGAAAACGAACAAAGAGCAATATCATTACATACGGAATGGTAATCGTAGCATACATTATAGTACAGAGTTTAGTGATGACAGGTAATCTTTCCAGTCTGATGCAGGGTCTTCTGGTGCCGTTGTGTGCTTATGTCATTCTGGCGGTTTCACTGAACCTGGTTGTTGGTATTTCCGGAGAGTTGAGTCTGGGACATGCAGGCTTTATGTGTGTGGGTGCTTTCTCCAGTGCATTTTTTTCAAAATGTACACAGGCAGTTATCACCAACAGTGGGCTGCGTTTCTTTCTGGCAATTCTGATTGGTGCGGCTGTAGCAGCTATATTCGGAATTTTGATTGGTATTCCGGTACTTCGTCTGAGAGGCGATTATCTGGCAATTGTAACACTGGCTTTCGGAGAAATTATCAAGAACCTTATTAATGTACTTTATATAGGACGTGACAGTAACGGTATGCATTTTTCCATGAAGGATTCCATGTCACTGAATCTGGAAGCAGACGGAGAGATTTTGATTAATGGTGCAAAAGGTATTACAGGTACTCCGAAGGATTCTAATTTTACGATCGGTGTTATTTTGATCCTGATTACACTGGTGATTGTTTTGAATCTGATTCATTCCAGAGACGGACGTGCAATTATGGCAATCCGTGATAACAGAATTGCAGCTGAATCCATCGGAATCAGTATTACAAAATACAAACTGATGGCGTTTACTGTTTCAGCTTCTTTGGCAGGTGTGGCAGGTGTTTTGTATGCACATAACCTGTCTACGCTTACTGCATTGCCGAAAAATTTCGGATATAACCAGTCAATTATGATACTGGTATTTGTAGTATTGGGAGGAATCGGTAATATTCGTGGTTCTATTATTGCAGCAGTTCTTCTTACTTTGCTGCCGGAGCTGCTTCGTGGACTGAATGATTATCGTATGCTGATCTATGCAATCGTGCTGATTATCATGATGCTCTTTAACTGGGCCCCGAAGTCCATTGAATGGAGAGAAAAGCATCTTAAGTTTAATAGACATAAAGAAAAGGAGGCTCAGTAATTATGGCAGATATCATGTTGGAAATAAAAAATCTGGGCATTTCCTTTGGAGGTCTGAAAGCCGTTCAGGATTTTGATATTACGATCGAAAAAGAGCAGCTTTACGGTTTGATTGGTCCGAATGGTGCTGGGAAAACCACCGTATTTAATCTTCTTACCGGTGTTTATCGACCGGATACTGGAAAAATTCTTTTGAATGGAAATGATATTACCGGAAAGAGTATTATAGATATCAATAAAGCAGGTGTGGCCAGAACATTCCAGAATATTCGTCTTTTTAAAGAATTGACGGTAATAGAAAACGTTAAGGTAGGGCTGCATAATCATCATCATTATTCTACGATCGAAGGTATTTTGCGTCTCCCGAAATATCATAAAGTAGAGAAAGAGATTGAGGAAAAAGCCATGGAGCTTTTAAAAGTCTTTGGTCTGGAAAAAGAAGCACAATATAAAGCTTCCAATCTTCCTTACGGAAAGCAGAGAAAACTGGAGATTGCCCGTGCTCTGGCTACAGATCCATGTCTTCTGCTTTTGGATGAGCCGGCTGCCGGAATGAATCCAAATGAGACCAAGGAACTGATGGATACCATTCGTTTTGTGAGAGAACAGTTCCACATGACCATTCTTCTGATTGAACATGATATGAAACTGGTAAGCGGTATCTGTGAGAAACTGACAGTGCTGAACTTTGGTCAGATACTGGCACAGGGAAGTACAGCAGATGTTCTGAAAGATCCGCAGGTTATCACGGCATATCTGGGAGAATAGGAGGTACGGTTATGGCTATGCTAGAGATTAAAGACCTGGAAGTATACTATGGTGTGATCCAGGCAATTAAGGGTATATCCTTTGAAGTTAATAAAGGCGAAGTTATCGCTCTGATTGGGGCCAACGGTGCTGGTAAGACTACCATTCTGCATACGATTACCGGCTTGCTTTCTCCAAAGAAAGGTTCTGTGATATATGAAGGAACAGATATTACCAAAACACCGGCTCATAAAATTGTATCACTGGGAATGGCTCATGTGCCGGAAGGACGAAGAGTATTTGCAGATCTCAGTGTATACGAGAATCTGAAGATGGGTGCATATACACGGAAAGATAGAAATGAAGTGGAAGAAACTCTGGAAAGAGTGTATGCACGTTTTCCGAGATTGAAAGAGCGGAAAAACCAGATGGCAGGTACATTAAGTGGTGGTGAACAGCAGATGCTCGCTATGGGAAGAGCCCTGATGTCCAAACCGAAGATTATTCTTATGGACGAACCATCCATGGGTCTGTCCCCGATTCTGGTTAATGAAATTTTTGATATTATTCAGGAAGTATCTAAAAGCGGTACTACAGTACTTTTGGTGGAACAGAATGCGAAAAAGGCATTGTCCATTGCAGACCGTGCGTATGTATTGGAAACCGGAAAGATTGTACTGGAAGGTAAAGCAGAGGATCTTCTGAATGATGACTCTATAAAGAAAGCATATTTAGGAGAATAGGGGGTGCATCTTATGGAGAATGTAGTAATTACAATTGCAAGACAATATGGAAGTGGTGGTAAGACCATCGGAGCTATGTTGGCAAAAGATTTGGGTGTGAATTGTTACAGCAGAGAAATCCTGAAACTGGCATCTGAGGAGAGCGGAATCAATGAGCGTTTTTTCGGACAGAAAGACGAACGCTTGAAAATTCCAAGCTGGTTTAAACCGCTGAAACGCCCATACGAGGGAGATTTGATACCGCCGGAGAGCAGTGGATTTGTATCAGATGATAATCTATTCAACTATCAGGCAAAGATTATCAAAGATCTGGCCGGATCTGAATCCTGTGTGATCATAGGAAGATGTGCGGATTATGTGCTGCGCAATTATCCCAATGTGATCAGTGTATTTATCCATGCTGACAAAGAATTCTGTATTGAACGTGCATTGGAAAGAAACAGTATGACGCGAAAAGAAATGGAAAAATATATCGCTAAAACTGATAAATATCGTGGGGATTTTTATAAATACTATACTGGTCGGGAATGGACAGATGCAAGGAATTATGATCTGTGTCTGGATTCCGGAAAACTGGGATTTGAAAAATGTGTGGAAGAAATAAAATCATATAAGAAAATTCGATTTGGAGAATGAAAAAGACGAATTTAAAGCATCCCGGGGAGAAAAAATCCCCGGGATGTTTTGTTGTAAAAGTGTGGGTTATGAATTATAATGAATACAGTATGGTAACAACAGTGCAAAGCAGGGAGAGTATCAGATGAAGAGAAAAATAGTGACAGGCAGTAAAGTACTTTTGCTTATTCTGCTTCTTACCGGCAGCTATTATCTGCTGGGAGAAGACACAGCAGTTTTTCTTAAATGGTGGGCAGCACTTTTAGTGCTGGGGATTGGTTTCCTTCCGCTGAGCGGTCGGCTTTTTTCTTCTTTCAGAGATGGCGGCTGGCTTGTCTCGAAAGTATTGGGGATCGCAGGGAGTGGTTTTATCGTCTGGCTTTTGGTCTGCTGCAGGCTGACAGTATTTACGGCTCCTGTATGTGTGACCATAACGGCAGCACTGATTCTTATAATCTGGCTTTTGTTGTCAGGTATCAACCAGAACCGAAAAAATAACTTGCGCAGAACGTTTTTTAGGGGCGATTTGGGAGCAATTCTGGATGATGAGCTTGTGTTTACATTTTTCTTTCTGAGTTGGACTTACTTTGCGGGTTTTCATCCTGCTGCATACGGTACCGAAAAATTCATGGATTATGGATTTATGATGGCAATGATGCGAAGTGAGACATTACCGGCAAAGGATCTTTGGTATGCCGGAGGTGTTTTGAATTATTATTATGGCGGTCAGTATTTTGCTGTATTTCTTACAAAACTTACCGGGACACAGGTGGCGCAAACCTATAATCTTATGCGGACTATGGTGGCCGGATTTGCCTATGCATTACCTTTTGTTCTGGTTCGCCAGATGATTCTTGATATTCGGGATAGAGACTATAAGTTTCGGGAAGCTCTGGCAGTCCTGGGAGGTCTTTTTGCCGGTGCAGGGGTATCACTGGCAGGAAATATGCATTATGTGTTAGTAGGAAAACTGCTCCCCTGGATTCGGAAAATCTTTCATTTGCCGGAAGGAGATTATACCTACTGGTTCCCGAATTCCACAAGATATATTGGTTATTATCCGGCAGAGAACGATAAGACCATACATGAGTTCCCGTCCTATTCTTTTGTATTGGGAGATCTACATGCACATGTTGTCAATGTTATGTTTGTTCTTACAGTGATCTGCCTGACTTATGCTATGGTGCAGAAATACAAAAAAAATCAATATCCATACTATGAGAAGATGTCGGATTGTCCTTCAGGAGAAAATAAGAAATTTTATCAAAATATAGTAAAAGAAGCACTACTGGAACCCTATGTATTAATATTTTCTTTCTTTATTGGTTTGTTTCACTGGACCAATTACTGGGATTTTGTGATTTATTTTGTGATGGGCGGATTGGGCATTATTTATTGTAATTATCTGAAATTCTGTCATCTGCCGGACAGGAAATGGAGAATGAAAGTGACGGGGGCTGTCAGTATCCTCCATGCTGTTTGGGTGTGGATCTGGGGAAGCCTGTTCGCACTTCCGTTTACTTTACAGTTTGAAACCATGGTAAACGGTGTGGCATTGGCTCAGAATCATTCCCGTCCATATCAGTGGTGGCTGATCTGGGGTCTTCCCTTTTTGGTAACGATTTTCTATATGTTATGTGTGGTATGTGACAGAAAAAAGAATAGAATTCTTCCGGAAGCTTCGGATTTTTTTGGAATCATCCTTGGATTTTCAGCAATCGGATTGATCCTGATCCCGGAACTGATATATGTAAGAGATATTTACGAAAAAGAATATGCCCGTTCTAACACCATGTTTAAATTGACATATCAGGCTTTTATCATGTTTGGTATCTTGATGGGATACGCTTTTGTGAGACTATGGATGGAGAAAAAACATTATATACGAAAAACGATTACCACATTAGGATTTGTCTGTTTTATCGGATGTTGCTTCTATATTGTAACAGCTGTTCATGCATGGTTTGGTCAGGTGTGGGACAGGGATCAGTATCAGGGGCTGGATGCCACAGCTTTTCTGGAAAAAAATTTTGCTGAGGACGCTTCGGCAATACGTTGGCTGAACGAAAATGTTGAAGGAAATCCTGTAGTATTGGAAGCAAATGGAGACAGTTACAGTGATTATGAGAGGGTTTCGGCTATGACAGGACTTCCGACCATTTTAGGATGGTATGTACATGAATGGTTGTGGAGAGATGGTACCGAAGAACTGAATCAGAGGGTGGGAATCGTAGAAACGATTTACACCTCAAATGACGAGGAACTGGTCAAAAGCTTTCTGGAAGAATATCAGGTGGAATATATCTTTGTTGGGCGGATGGAACGGGAAAAATATGAGAATTTAAACGAAAATATGCTGAAATCTTTGGGAAATGTTGTTTTTCAGGATGATAGTTCGGGAACATATATACTTCAGGTCAGCTTCGAAGCTTCTGTTGAATGAACAGCGATGAATTACGAAGAGATATGGGGAGGAATGGACAGCATGATCACACAGCAGTGTATATTTTTAGCTGAAAAATATGGAATGGAATATAAAAATTCTTCTATCTGGGGAACATTTGAAAATTTTCCTGTGTTCATAAGAATACAGAACGATACGGTTCTTATGAATATTGGAATGACTTTTAGTGTGGAAGCCGGAAGAAGAGGAATGGAGGAATTGCTGGCTGACAGAACCTTTATGGATAAATTCGGTGCCTCTTATGGACGGCTGACGGATCAGACAATCCAGGTAGATTTTCCGGTGACTGATAATACAATGGCGAAAATGGAATCCATGATGCTGTGGATTACGGGAACCTTGGGAAAAATCTGCGGTGTACCCAATGAATGTATGTACGAAATGACCTGCCGTCCCAAACTGAAAGAAAAGGATCAGCAGAAGTTTATACCAAAAAAAGGTGAAATAACAGCGAAAGAAATGATGGAAAAGGATATGAAAATTGAAATGCCTTTTTCAGAGTTTTCTTTGTATAATCATGTGATAGATCGCTTTAAATTGATTAAATTGAAAGATCGAAAGGAAACGTATCTGAAAGGAACGATAGGCGCATTTCTTGGTGCTCTCGTGGGGACAATTCCCTGGATTCTTTTAGGCGGATTTGGGTGGATTGCCGGATGGCTTGGGTTTGTGATCACTTTGGCAGCGACCAAAGGATATGATTTGTTTTGGGGAAAACAGGGAAAAGGGCGTCTGCTGATTATTATAGCCATGTCTGTGGCAGCAGAGTTTTTTGCTGTGGCAGGAGCAGAGTTTTTTTCTGTGGGAAGATATATCCTGAATGGAACTCTCAGCGGAACATTCGCTAATATCCCCAAGTATATTTTTTATACGTTTGTTAACAATGTAAACTATCGATGGTCTGTCCGGATCAATCTGATTCTGGGATTTGTATTTGTACTGATTGGAAGTGTAAAAGCGATTATAGATATGATTGATGAAAAGTGAACGATATATGGTTTGCGGTTAATAAAAGCAACCGGGTCAAAAAAGTTTCTTTCATACCGATGTCAGGTTACTTCACCAGATGACAGTGGTATGAAAGAAACTTTTACGTATCAAAATTTTATGCAAAATGAAACTGTACAGCACGTTCTTCCACCAGTCTGACGGTTTCTTCTGATGGATTGGAGATCACAGCTGCCATTGTCACATCACATGGAGGGTTATTATTTATACTGTCGATTGCAGAAGTGACAGCAGAGACATCTCCACTTACAAATATACATACATGTCCTCCACATTTATAATCCCAGGTCCGGAAAGATACCTGTGCTGTTTTGAGCATCTGGTCGGCTGCCAGAATAGCATTAGCGCTGCCCAGAACTTCAACGATTCCAAAAGCTCCGTATTTCATCTGATTTCCTCCCTTTCCCTGTTTATTTGAAAATAGTTGCATTGATGGCTGCTTCTGTGTCAGGGGACGGAGAAGCAATCACCGTGTGGTACACAATTTTTGAAATTGGTTTGGCTGTTTCGAGAGCCACCTCCATGGCGGCATTGACATCGGATACACTGCCGCGCATTTTTACGCAGGCACCGCTTTTTAAACGATTACGTTCCACACCCTGAATTTTCACATCTGCAGCTTTCGTGGCAGCATCCAGGGCTACAAAACAGGCGCAGAGACTGTCAAGCTCAAAGATTCCTATTGCCTGTCCCTCATAATTTTTATCCATAAAAACCTCCTGAAACCGTATCATACGGTTATTACTGTCCGGAAACAGTGTATACTTGATTTGCTGTAGTTATAGCTATTTTAACATAGATGGGAGAATTATTCCATCGGTTTCGAAGAAAAATTTATTTTGT
>JBJFCH010000158.1:0-10263 GCA_051888835.1 Oliverpabstia sp.
TGAGCCTGACATCGATTTTTTCGTGCTTTGCACTCTCAAAATCGATGAAAACATTATCTGGTAATTCTCCTGCCGCAGCGTTATAATGATGCTATAAAGGAGGTGCGGTCATGAGTAATCCGGATATTGATAAAGAAAAAGTTCCTTTTTCCAGTACTTCTTCTTATCATCGGGAGAAATGCAAAGGCTGCGTCTGCTCCACCTGCTATGAACAGGAATTCTGCGACAGGTGCAGCAGCTGCACGGAGCTTTCCCGAAAAAAAGAAAGTTGTTACCGTTATGAAGGCGCGTATAACTATTGACAACTCTTGTAAAAGCACCAGTATCTGAGCAAAAAAGGAGTCTAATTTTGTAGATTTTCACAAAATCAGACTCCTTTTTTCTGTACTTTTTGTTCATGTCATGGTATCATATTAAGAAAATCTGTAAGTAAAGGAATAAAAAATGATAGAAACAATTAAACAAATTAATGACAGCGTCAACAGTTTTGTCTGGGGTGTTCCTGCCATGCTCTGCATCGTCAGCGCCGGTCTTCTTCTCAGTTTTCGCACCCGTTTTCTTCAATTTCGTAAGTTTGGTTATACGTTCCGTGTTACCGTGGGACGAATGTTCCATAAAAAAGAAGCCTCCGACGGCTCCATCACACCTTTTCAGGCAGTCTGTACCGCTCTTGCGGCTACCGTAGGTACCGGAAATATTGCCGGAGTAGCCGGTGCAATCGCAATCGGAGGTCCCGGTGCCGTTTTCTGGATGTGGATGTCCGCTCTGCTTGGAATGTGTACAAAGTTTTCCGAAGTAACACTGGCTGTACATTTCCGTGAAAAAAATGAAAATGGTGACTGGGTAGGTGGTCCCATGTATTACATAAAAAACGGTCTTGGGCCCCGTTGGCGCTGGCTTGCCATTATTTTCTCCGCTCTTGGAGTTCTTACCGTATTCGGTACCGGCAATGCTACTCAGGTAAACACCATCACCACTGCCATTGATTCCGCACTGCTAAATTACCATGTACTTTCAGAAAAACAGATTTCCGTATTCAACCTTATTCTCGGAATCGTGATTGCCATCCTTGTGGCACTGGTTCTCCTTGGAGGAATCAAACGCATCGGAAAAGTAACAGAAAAATTGGTTCCGTTCATGGCTCTTTTGTATCTGATTCTGGCACTTGGAGTAATCTTTCTGAATATTGAACGTGTTCCGTCTGTTTTTGTTTCTATTTTCAAAGGTGCTTTCACCCCATCCGCTATTACAGGCGGTGTGATCGGAAGTATGTTCCTCAGCATGAAAAAAGGAGTATCCCGCGGTATCTTCTCAAATGAAGCAGGTCTCGGTACAGGCTCCATCGCCCATGCGGCCGCTGATACAAGCGATCCTGTCAGACAGGGATTCTTTGGAATATTCGAGGTATTTATGGACACCATCGTGATTTGTACCATGACAGCACTGGTCATTCTCTGCAGCGGTGTTCCCATCGCCTATGGTGTGGATGCCGGAGCTGAACTTACAATTCAGGGATTTACTGCCACCTACGGCAACTGGGTATCTATTTTTACGGCAGTAGCACTCTGTTGTTTCGCTTTCTCCACTATTATTGGCTGGGGATTGTATGGCACCCGATGTATCGAATTTATTTTCGGAAGTAAGATCAATAAACCGTTTATGCTGGTGTATTCTCTGGTCGCTATTCTGGGAGCCACTATGGATCTGGGGCTTCTCTGGAGTATCGCCGATACCTTTAACGGTCTGATGGTCATCCCGAACCTGATTGCACTGCTGCTGCTGTCAGGAACCGTTGCTAAACTTGTAAAGGATTATTTTTAGTTTTGATTCGTGAGATAGAAATAGTATAATGAGGCTGATAATATTATCAGCCTTTTACTATATCGGATCAGCCAACGAAATCAAACAAATGCAAACATTGGTGTATTATGTGTATAAATCGTTAAGCACATTCTTTGGAATTTAAAATCACAATGGAAATGAAAATTAATAGTATCCCCACAATTCCTGTTATGGTTATTTTTTGATGTAGTATAAAAATCCCAATCAATGTCGCCACCATAGGCTCCACAAATGCCATTACGGATGCTTTTCCGGGCTCGGTGTATTTGAGTCCTGTTGTATAGAAACAAAAGGGAGCCAGGGTGGATACCAAACCGATTCCCAGGGCATTCACCGCCATGGAACTATTTTGCAGCCTGGCGATTAATTCTCCCTTCAAACAAAAAGGCAGCAATGACACTGCGGCAATCAAAAAAGTATACGCCGTCACTGTTTCTGTATGATATTTTTTTAATGCAATGTTGCCGAATATAGAATACAGTGCATAACCGATTCCCGAACAGATTCCTGTCACAATTCCAATCCATGTGATATTTCCCGCTCCCTGCCCGGAAAACAGTCCCTCCAAAATTCCTGTGGTAAATACACAGCCGCAAAATGCGCAGATCAATGCAGCGACTTTCGCTTTTGTCAGCTTTTCTTGAAAAAATAAAACCGACATCACCATGACAAAACAAGGTGCCGTATATAGCAGAATGGCTGCAATTGACAGTGTGGAAAGCTGAATCGTGGTAAAATACATGATATTAAAAAATACAATACTTAAAATCCCTGTACCTAAAAACATCCAGACATCTTTCAATTCTATCCGGATCAGATTTCGTCGAAAAATCAAAAGATATGCCCAAAGTCCGGCAGCTGCCACAGCATTTCGGATAAATGTTATTTCTATAGAAGAAAAACCCCCTTTGGACATGGTACCGGAAAACAATCCAATCATTCCCCACAGTGTTCCTGCCGTCAGAATAAAAAAAGACGCCATATCTTCCAATCTTACACCACAAAAAATATTTTCAATTGTTCTGTTATGTTGCTTATCCGTCATCGCACTCTTTCCTCTTAGTTCTGCTATCTGCCTATTTCAGCGAATCAAAATATTTTTCAACAAATTTTAATGTGACACCATAAGCGGAAGCTTCCAGCTTATACCGACCTGTCCGCAGATAAGAAGTATCCAGATCAAAGTTATTATACATCATGATTTTTCTAGTCAACTCCGGAAGAAACTCTTCCAGATAACCGCCTACATAACCACCCAGTACGATATCACAGTCAAAAGCCATCCGCAGATTTGTAACTGTCACTGCCAGATTATCCAGATACTCCTCCCAAACTTTCCTACATTCCGGATCTTGTTCGCGTATTTTTGCAAAAAATGTTTCCAGGTTGTCATCCGTTCTACTCTGCAAAACCTTTGCAGAACAATAAGCATCCACACATCCGTTTTTACCGCAATAGCATTTTCTTCCGTTCTTCTCGATCACCATATGACCGAACTCGCCGCTTTTAAACGTTTCACCACGATACAGTTTATTATGAAGACAAATGGCGCCTCCTACAGTATTGCTCAACGATAGATACACCGCATCACTGCCTTTCCCCATCAGCTCCGCATACGCTGCACTATTCGCATCATTTTCCAGCTCGCAGGGGAAACCTATCATATTTTCAATCATTTTAAAACTGACATTTTCCACATTCAGCGCATGAGAACGGAGCAGAAGCTTTTCTTCTTGATTGACAATTCCGGGCAAAGAAATCCCCACCCCGGTAATCTTATTTCTGTCCACTCCGGTTCGGTCAACAAATGCCAGCAGGTTTTCCGCCATTTTTTCATAATAAGTATATACGTTTTCAAAGGCTATCCTTACCCGTAACTTTTCCACAAGTTCCCTTCTCATATCCACAAGCACAAAAGTGATATGATTCGCAGTAATATCCATTCCGACTGAATAACCGATTCCCTCTGCAATAGAAAGTGCTTTCGCTTTCCTTCCCCCTGTGGATGCATATTCACCACTCTCTGTCACCAGACCTTCCTCCACCAATTCTTTTACATTCTGAAGAACTGTCGGCATACTGATCTGTAACTCAGATGAAATCTCAGCTTTTGAAGTAATGCCTTTTTTAGATATAAATTTTATGATCCTGATCTTATTCATTCGTTTTGTATCTTTTATATTTGCTTTCACAGATGCCACCCGTCACAATCCTTATAAGATAAGAGCTTTGCTGTTATTTGATCTATTTTCCTTGTTCATTCTATCATCATTCCCAATGTGAAGCAAGCAAACAATCGTCTCTCCTATAATAGAACAGAGTGTGAATCTCCCCGTGGGTTTTTATATCATAAAAAAGAGAGCTCAAATGGCCCTCTTAATCAATGTTCTTCTTCCCATTCCAGGATTTTACCGCTGTCAGCATCAATCTCAAAATCATATTCCACTCCGTTGCTGACTACAGAACCTTCATAAATCATTCTTCCATCATCATAATCCAGATGCATCCGGATATCTTTTTCTGCTGCCTGCGGTACTTTTTCCAGTACGATTTTTTTCACTTCTTCCTCGGAAACTGCTGTTTTTACGGATTTTGTTTCGTTGAAATCATCGTCAATATCCATATCCTTGCTGCGGATTTCACCTGTCTGTGCGTCGATATCATAATCGTATTCCTTATCTCCTGCATAAAAATCCACTTCATATTCCTGCTTTCCGTCATCGATTTCCAGCTTCACACGAATACTGCTCACTTCTTCTTCTGTCAATCCGGCATCTTTCAGCGCGATTGCCTTCGCCTCTTCTTCCGATATCACGGTTCCCTGCTGTGATGCTGAATTTTTTGTATCAGTCGTCTCTTCTTTATCTGCTGTATTCGCTGTATCTTTGGTATCAGTGATTTTATTTGTATCCGCTGTTCCTGTGTTCTCTTCCGGAATCACTGTCTCCTGAGGCCGAACTTCCGATGCCTCATTCGGAGAAGCAGTGTCTGTTCTGGTTCCGCATCCCACAAGTGTCAAAGAAATTGCCATAATACTTAAAAATTTTGTAAATGTATATTTCATCTTTTCTACCTCCTGTAATCATTCTTCATTTTATGATCTCATTTTATATAATGAAGATTAAAATAAGATTAAAAATGAAAAGAAAAAATTGTCCCTTCATCAAGGCAGCTGTCCACTGTGATTTCTCCTCCATGAGCTTCCACGATCCATTTTACCATAGGAAGCCCCAGACCGGAATTGCCTTCTGCAGAGGAAGATCGGGAGGTATCTACCTGATAAAAGCGTTCCCAGATTCTCGGAAGATTTTCTTTACTGATCCCGATTCCATCATCTCGAACATATCCTGAAATACGGTTTTCCTCTTTTGTCAGACCGATCCAGATATTCCCTCCGTCCTTCCCATATACAATTGCATTTTCGATCAGATTGATAAAACACCTCATCAGCATGGTTTCATCGCCCATCATACAGATTTCCGGCTGACAATCCGTGTGTAGCTGAATCTGCCTTTTTTTCGCTCTCTCCTGTTCCTCTTCCGCAATAATTTCCAGAAGTTCACTCAGATTGATTTTTTCCTTCTGCAATTTGACCCGCCCCTGATCCGCTCGTGCCAACATCAGAAGCTGAGAGATCATCGCTGACATTTTTTTCGACTGAGACAAAATCACCTGTAACCTTTCTTTCAATTCTCCGGAAGGGTTGCCATAACGCAAAGCATACTCCGCCTGTGTGACAATCACAGATGACGGTGTCCGAAGCTCATGGGAAACATCAGATGTGAACTGCTTCTCACGCTCATAAACATCCTGAATCCGATCCATCATCCGATCAAAAGTATTTGCCAGCTGGTGTATCTCATCCGTTCCGTCCTCCAGCCGGATCCGTCGGGACAGATCATCACCGCCCGTAATCTCTTCCGCTGTTTTCCGCATTTTTTCTATCGGAGCAAATGCTCTGCAGATAATATAATACCCACCGACAGCAAATAATATGACAAAAGTAGGGAGTAAAAACAGAAACAGGCGGAAAATGATATTCAGACCGTACTCCGTCTCACTCTGAGAAATAATCCCTCTCATCCATACACCCTTATCTTTGTTCAGCGGTTTATATAGATCCAGAAACACCCAACGAACCGACTGGATTTCTGTTTTTTGTATCTCCCCGTTTTTAAATGCAGGTGTCTGTGATACCTCCAATCCATAGGGAAGCTGGCCCTGTATAGGATTCCCCTGCTCATCATAAAGGATCAGATAAACTCCGTCCTGAAAAAACTGCAGGTCATCATCGATTTCTATCCCATCCTCTTCATCATATTCTATTTCTTCCAGATTCTCATTTAGTGCAGTTTCCAGTCGGTTTCTGACGGATTCCATGATCTGCCAGTCTCCCAGAAACCCCAGGAACACCAGAACAATAATCGTGAGTGCGATCATGAACAATGTATACCAGAGAGTGATCTTTCCTTTTATCGATAAACGTCTCATACATTTTCCCTCAATACATATCCGGTTCCCCGGACCGTGTGAATCAGTTTCGGCTCAAAGTTGTCATCAATTTTCTTTCGAAGATAACGAATATAAACATTTACCACATTAGACCCACCTTCATAATCATAATTCCATATATGCTGTTCTATTTTTTCTCTTGTCAGTACAATACCCTGATTCCGTATCATATATTCCAGCACTGCAAACTCTTTGGAAGATAATACGATTTCCGTTTCGTCTCTGAAAACCGTCCTTTTATCACAATCCACTTTCAGATTTGCTACTGTAAAGCAGTTGCTTACATGACCGGAGGCTCTGCGAAGCATTACCCGGATACGAGCTGTCAGCTCATCCAGGGCGAATGGTTTGATCAGATAATCATCAGCTCCCGCATCAAGCCCCGTCACCCTGTCTTCTATACTGTCAAGAGCAGTCAATAATAAAACCGGCACATGGTTCTTATCTTTTCGAAGCTGCTTTACCACCTCGATTCCTGTTTTTCGCGGCATCATAATATCCAGGATCACAGCATCGTACTCCGCACATCGGATATAGTCCAGTGCCGATTCCCCATTGTAACAGGAATCCACAGAATAATGATTTTGTCTCAGTTCTTTCACAATAATATCATTCAGATCCTTTTGATCCTCTGCCACCAGAATACGCATATCCAATCACCTCTTTCTTGTTTTCCTTATGATGAAAACTCTCTGTTGACACAATATTGGAGCACTGATTCTATCTGAGGAGAAATCCATTTGTCCCGATGATAAAGAAGCTGTTTCCATACATCAATTTCAAAATCAGACACCTGAAGACGAATCATTTTTCCTGCTGCCACTTCTTTTTCCGTCACATAATCCGGAAGAAAAGAAATACCCGCTCCCTGTTCCACAAGGGAACAGATCAGGCTGGTACTGCCAATTTCTAAAACCGGTAGTATTTCCATGGACATTTCCGCCAGTTTTTCATCCATCAGCCTGCGGTAACTCATTCCTTTCTCTGTAAGAATAAACGGCATCTGTATCAGGTCCTGAATCAATATAGATTCTTTTTGACCCAGCGGACAATTTCTGTCTGCCACAAAATGCATCGCCGCCTTTTCTTCCTTCACGATAACATATTCCGTATTGTAAATATGATTATCCAGTGTCAATATCACATCCACCTCATTATGATTGATCAGCCGAAACATCTCTTCCGTTCCCGCTGTAATAATTTTCAGCATAATTCCCGGATATTGTTCCCGAAAGTCCGGGAATTTTTCTCCCAACAAAGAATAACACAGAGAATCTGCCATAGCCAGCCGGACATGACCACTGACTTCTTCTTCCTTCTTCATGTTTTTTTCCAGTTCCTGTGTCAGCTTGCTGATCTGATGGGCATAGTTCAACACTTGCACTCCTGTTTCCGTCAATGCGATCGTATGATTGATTCTTTCAAACAGTTGGGTATTCAGTTCATTTTCCAGCTGTCGGATCTGAAAAGAAACCGTCGACTGGGAATACCCAAGTTTTTCAGCAGCTTTGGTAAAACTGTTCAGTTCTGCCACATGGATAAATGTTATCAGATTCTTTATATCCACGATTCCCTCCATCTATTTTTTCGATTCTATGTATTATGATTATCAATTTTACGGATATTTATTTTTACTATATACTAATTAAATGGGAAATACAACATACTACTTTATGAAAAAGGGGATTTTACTATGACAGTCTTTCGATTTGTTTACAATTTATTATGGGGCGATCTGGTTACGATTCCGCTTCCCACAGGTGGTTCCATCGGACTTTCTCTCCTGGTACTGATTTTGATCCCATCGGGAATTTATTTTACGGTCCGCACCAGATTTCTGCCGTTTCGCCTTTTTCCGGAAATGCTGAAAATCACAGTGGAGAAAAAAACTTCCACCACCAACAATTCCATTTCCGGACTGCAGGCTTTGATCATATCAACGGCAACCCGTGTGGGAATGGGGAATCTTGTGGGCGTGGTGGCTGCCATCTCTCTCGGTGGTGCCGGAGCCGTTTTCTGGATGTGGATCACTGCCCTGCTTGGTTCTTCCACAGCATTTATCGAAGCAACACTGGCACAAATTTACAAAGAAAAAGATCCGCTCTATGGCGGATATCGTGGCGGACCTGCCTACTATATTCATCACTGCTTTCTCAAAAAAGGCAGCGCACGCAAACATTCCATCATGGCAGTATTATTTGCCGTGTCCGGACTGATCTGCTGGTGTGGAATCAGTCAGGTGATCGGTAATTCTGTTTCCTCTGCCTTTGAAAATGCTTTTAAGATTCCACCAATCTATACAACCATAGTGCTTGTATTGATAGCAGCTGTCATCGTCCTTAGAAAAAATGCTACCGTTAAAGTTCTGGATGTAATCGTGCCGGTTATGGCAGGATTATATTTTGTCATTACCCTGTTTATTATTATAAAAAACGCAGGACAGCTTCCTTCTGTTTTTCAGAGAATTTTTTCAGAGGCATTTGGAATTCGTCAGGTGGCAGCCGGAGGATTTGGTGCGGTCATTATGAATGGTGCCAAACGAGGGCTCTTTTCCAACGAAGCCGGTTCCGGTTCCGCTCCCTGTGCGGCAGCCGCAGCTGATATCAGCCATCCTGCAAAAGAGGGACTTTTACAGGCTTTTGGTGTATTTATTGATACCATTGTGATCTGCAGCTGTTCCGCCATGATCATGCTGCTCACACCGGAAGGACTCACCGACGGACTCACCGGCATGGATCTGCTCCAGACCGCCATGAACTACCATCTGGGTAAATTCGGAGTGATTTTTATCGCCGTCGTTCTTTGGCTGTTCAGTTTTTCCACCTTTATTGGAATTTTGTTCTACGCCCGACCAAATGTTGCCTATATTTTCGGAGATAATTGGCTTTCCCAGACATTGTACAAAATACTGGCTCTGGTGATGCTCTTTATCGGCGGACTGGCTGCTTATACATTCGTATGGGATCTGGGAGATGTGGGAATTGGACTTATGACCATTTTCAATATGATTGCACTGTTTCCACTGTCGCGAAAAGCACTGGATGCACTGAAAGAATATGAACAAACGATAAATTGATTTTTGGTTCGTATAGCCATAGACTTAAAAGAGTATATGGCTATACGAAGCCAAACATATATCTAATCATTACCCTACTCAATTATTTCACAGTAGATGAATTCCGTTGCTTCTGATATTGTTTACGTTACTTACTTGCTTATTTCGTAAGTAAAAATACAATCCCCAGTCTTGATCGTTGGAATAGGGATCATATAGTTCTGCCAGTGTACCATTTACGGTTTTGGGGAAGACATAAGCGCAGGATCCTGTTCCGTCTGGATGAATTAGAGATAATACGCTTCTGAGGGAATCCTCTGCTTTCTTATGGTATTCTCGATCACCAGTAGCCTGTGCATACAATTCGTAACAGATACCGGTCAATGCACTCCAATAATGAGGGAAGGTATCTCCATAAAGCTTACGCTTACCGAACCAGTAACCATCCCAATGACGAACTGCTGTTTCATAAAGGTGATAATCCGGTTGTCGACCATTAAACAGTTCTAGTACATCCATCTGCTTCTTTCCGGCTTCCAGATACTTTTCTTCTTCTGTTATCAAATATACCTGCAACAAAATATTAGCTGCAGGAGCCACAATACTCTGCTCGTAATTTACTTCTGATGCTGGATAGTCATAACCTATCTCCATGATTCGATTGGCATGTGCGCAAAACAGAGCCTTCATTTTCTCCTGCTCCAATTCCATTCCTACGTTTCCAAGTTCACGAATCAAGGAAACAACAGGCATCTCAATGGCATAATGATTCACTCCATCATCCTCATAAAAACACCTCACAATCCTACAGGCATAGGTCAGATATTCTTCATTTTTTTTCAGACGATACAATT
>JBJFCH010000159.1:0-10238 GCA_051888835.1 Oliverpabstia sp.
TCTGGATTGTACTTCATTTGTTCTCCTCCTGAAAGCCCCTATTGCTTTAGATAACTGTTAATGGAACGCTGGAATATTTTAATCGTACTGTCAATATTTTTTTCCTCTTCCAGCATCTTGGAAATTTCATTATCAGCCAGATTGATCACCTGCTCATATTTCTGGAAATGCGGTGCAATGATTCCTTCTTCAATGACATTGCACAGCAGTCCGCTGTCAATAACCTGCTCACCTGCATCCATGTCCTCCTGGATCGCGGCAGCTGCTTCCTCTGACATGGTCACATTTTTCAACACGGAAACGCCCTGGGAATACCGGAAAATATCCATCTGCATTTCTTCCTCATAGGTAAGCTGCTTCAGAAATTCCCACGCCAGCTGCTCGTGCTCCGTCCACTCGCTGATGCCGATCAGCAGAGCATCCACCTCAGATGTATTGGCACCTTCGCTTCCCGCCGGAAATGTGGTACAGTCCCACTGAAATCCCGTGTACTTTTTAATTTTGTACGGATATGTCTTGTAGGTTCTGTATTCTGCAAAGGTAAGGGGCATAAAAGCTACCTTACCATTATTGTAATCTTCCTGCGTTACTTTCTGTCCCTGATTCAATTCGTATATTTTTCTTGTGAAACGCAGTGCATCATAGACGTCCTCACTGGCAAAATTTACCCGGGAAAAATCATCGGAAAACAGGCTGGCTCCGCTTGTATGAACAACATTCAGCCAATTGTAATTGTACGTTCCGAATTGATCGATCAGCCCATCCCCGTCCGTATCTCTCGTTACTTTTCTGCAAATTTCATACATGTCGTTCCAGGTCCAGTCCTGTTTCGGCATTTCGATTCCTTCTTTTGCCAACAATGATTTATTCACAAACAAAAGCGTCGGCACAACCTCATAAGGCAACGCATACTGATGTCCACTGTTTTTTCCGATATCAAGTGCCGTGGTAAAATACTTTGATTCATCAAATTTTGTATCTTCTGTTATAATATCATCCAGATTTTTCAGTGCGCCAAGAGAACAGTACTGATTAAAATCCGTATCCAGCACCATAAATACATCCGGCAGATCGCCTCTCAGCAGTTTCCTTGCACACCACTCGGAGTAATCCTCCTTCAGAATCCCACTGTCGTAATGAATCTTTACGCCCGGATGACTCTCCTCAAAAGCCGCAATGGCTTTATCCATGATGACAAAACTGTTGGCACTGGCCACATCCCAGTTGCTTCCGGTAAACATTCCGAACTCCAGTACAATTTCTTTCTTTTGTTTTGCTTTGGCAAATATGCCCGCTGCAGCTATCAGAACGAGGATCACTGCGGTTGGCACGATCCACTTTCGTTTCTTCATTCAGGTTCTCCTATCCCTTACTTTATCAGCTTCTGGCTGACGCCTGTCTGTACCGCCCAGATTGCCAGCTGCGTGCGGTCCCGCAGATCCAGTTTATTTAAAATAGCGCTGAGATAATTGCGCACCGTCCCCTCAGACAGCTTCAGACGCTCCGCAATTTCTTTGTTGCTGGCACCCTTTTCCACTTCGGCGATGACTTTCCATTCCGTCTTCGTCAGATCATCGATGTCCTTGATTCCCACCGGAATCACATAATCCGCTCTCGCCATCTGTGAAAAAAGTCTCACTACCTTAGTGGCAATGTCAGGATTGATCATTGCCCTGCCGCTGTGAACCGTCACAATGGCATTGACCAGTTCATCCATAGACACACCTTTTAACAGATATCCGCTGGCTCCAAACTTCAGTGCATTGTAAACATACTCATCGTCATCAAAAGTTGTCAGTATAATAATTTTGATTTCCGGATAATTGTCTTTGATAATCTTGGTGCACTGGACACCATCCATCTTCGGCATCCGGATATCCATTAAAATCACATCCGGTTTCTCCCTGCGCACACTCTGTACCACTTCCTGACCGTTGGATGCCACATCCGTCACCTTTATATTCTCTTTACTGTCCAGAACAATCTGCAGGCTCTGGCGAATCAGTTCCTGATCGTCTGCCACCAATACTTTAATCATAGTTTTCCCCCCATCGAATCGGAATTCTGGCGTTTACGGTAAATCCGCTGCTCCCATCGAAGGTCACGGTACCTCCCAGCATCCCGATTCGTTCTTTCATATGTTTCGTACCAAATCCACTCTTGATTTCCTTGCTTCCGACACCGTTATCCTTAATCTGAAGCAGAATATCCGAATCTTCCCGGTTAATTGTAATCCATATTTTTTCCGCTTTTCCATGTCGTATGGCATTGGTGATGCCCTCCTGGATCACACGGTAAATTGCATTTTCCTCATCCTCGTCAAATTTCAGATTTTTAACCTGACAGTTAAAATACACCCTGGCCCCGGACATACCATTCATATCCGCCACCATCTTGGAAATGGCATAATCTAGGCTGAACCTCTCCAGCGCATCCGGGCGTAATTCGTTTACTGAGCGGCGGATTTCTTTAATTCCGTCCCTCGTCACATTGGAGATCAGCTCCAGCTGCTTTTTCGTCGTCTCGGGTGCCACATCCACCGTGGCAATGCAGGCATCGATTCCCGCCGCTATTCCTGTCAGTGTATGCCCCAGCGTATCATGAATCTCCCGTGCCAGCCGGTTTCTTTCTCTCGTCTCCGCCATTTTTTCCGACATCACTGCATATTCCTGTATCTGCTCATTAACCTTCTCAAGTTGTTCGTACAGCGCATTTACTTCGTCAATCGTGCCTCTCTGGGTAACAATAAAATCAACACAATACATAACAAAAACTGCCATATTAAGAGAAATAAGCACGTTGTAAATACTTAACAGCGTCTGCTGAGTAGATGCATCGTAATATCGAATATAAGACTCAATCGAGTACAGATTGTATTCCACCGAAATCAGACTGTAATCTGCCAGAAGAAAACATGCAATGGAAAGAACCATGAGAGTCATCTGCGCCTTTCTGTCTTTGACATAAATCAGCATGCTGGAAAATACCATGATCAGAATTCCGTTGTAGTTAAAATTCAGCTGATATACGATCAAAACGGCAATCAGCAGCTCTGCCACCAGGCTGAATGTAATCAGCTTCATATTTGATTTAAAAGCCGTTTCCCTCAGGCCGAAGCTGATGCACAGAAGTAGCAGGAGAAACGCACATATCCATAGCTTTCGCCAGGGATTCCATGGAATGGCCGTCACACCTCTCAGGAACTCTCTTGCGTCGTATCTGTCACAAATCAGCTCCGTAGTGTAGCAGATAAAGGCGCCAATACCAATCACTGTCACTATATTCAGCATCAGAATACCAATCTGAAAAAACCGAATTCTTTTACTCTTCATATTACTCTGCCTTCCTCCTACTGCCACCCGTTTATCTCATACTCATTCAGATTTTCTTTCGTAATCAGTTTGCTGGGAAGACTGATATATTTAGACACTTCCTCGCCATTCAGATAAGCATATGCAGTCTCTCCCGCTGTTCTTCCGAGGGACTTCGGACTCTGGCAGCTCGTTCCTGTGACAAATCCCGTCTCCAGCATAGCTTTAAAATCCGGAGAACCGTCAACACCGTAGATCAGAACCCCTTCATCCTTTTTATACTGCTGCAGACTGGAAAGTCCTCCCAGAGCAGATGGGTCGTTTCCGCCAAACAGTACGTCAAACTCCTGATTTTTCTTTAAAAATCCCGCGATCACTTCTGCCGATACTTCCAGTTCTCCGGCGCCAGCCTCCTGATAAATTACCTCATACTCGTCATGACCGGCAATCGTATCCGTAAACCCCCGAACCCTGTCACTGATAGAGGTCTGGATAGGATTGTCAAGAATCACAATTCTTGCAGAATCCAGACGTTTCATCATATCAATGGCACATTCCTGTCCTGCCTGATAATTATCTGTTTCAATACAGGAAACAACCGCATCCTGATCCTTCAGCCTCGTATCAATATTGATGATCGGCACTCCGGCCTCTTTGCATGCATCAATTGCCGGCTGGACAGTCTCCCAGTCCACCGGATTGATAAACAGAAATTCAATCCCTTCATTGATCATATCAAGGATCTGCTCGTTCTGTTTTTCCTGGTTCTGCAGCGGGTCTCTGGTAATGAGAATATCGCCGTTTTCCTCCACCACTTCCTCAAGTGACTCGTGGAGCACATCAAAAAAAGGATTGTTCCTGGTCATATATGTCGAACCAAACAACCGTGGAGTATGCTCTGACGGTGATTCACTGTCTTTAAAACCAGCTGCCGCGAAACTGACCACAGGAACTGACAGGAACACTGCCACAGCCATACCCGTTATAATCCTGTTGAACTTTGCCACGTTTTCCCATCTTCCTTCCATTTTTACTTTCTCCTATTTTACTACTATTTTACAACAAAATAAAGTGCCGTCCGGAAATAAGCGGACGACACTTTTCATTTCAATCACTGTTCTCTCCGGACAGTCAGACTTATCTGTTACGGATGTAATCTGTGAATACTGCGAGCAGGATTACGATACCTTTTACACAGTACTGCCAGGATGTATTTACGTTCATCAGATTCAGACCATTGTTCAGAACACCAATTATAATCGCACCGATGATCATGCCACCAAGTTTTCCGGAACCACCAGCCATGGATGTTCCACCTACAACAACTGCTGCAATGGCATCCATTTCACTTCCTTCACCTGCGGTAGGCTGTCCGGAATACATACGGGATGCCCAAACCACACCTGCAAGACCGGCCATCAGACCGGAATATGTATGAACAAGGAATTTAACCTTTCCGGCGTCAATACCGGAGAATTTTGCTGCCTGTGGGTTACCGCCTACTGCATAGATATGACGGCCGAGCTGTGTCTTATTCAGTATAAAAGCTGTGACGATCAGAACGATCACCATCAGGATAACAGGCACCGGAACCGGTCCTACATATCCTGCGCCAAGGAACTGCCACTCATCGTTTACGACTCGTACAGGCGCACCTCCGGTATAAACCTGAGCCAGACCTTTTGAAATATTCATGGAAGCCAGTGTAACGATAAACGGCGGAATGGTTGTCTTTGCGATCCAGATACCGTTAAACATACCAACTACAACACCAACCAGGATACCGATCAGGAAAGCTACCGGAATCGGAAGTCCATAACGGGATACACAGCCGGCTGCAAAGCATCCGGAAAGAGCGATGACCATACCTACGGACAGGTCAATACCGCCGAGAATGATAACCATCAGCATACCACATGCAAGGAACATATTCGGTGCGATCTGACGAAGTACGTTGAAAATATTTCTCTGTGTCAGAAACACTCCGCTTGTCTTCGGGAAAACTGCCAGAAATATGCAGATCGCCAACAGTGCTACTAAAATTCCCAAATTTTCTTTCACATAAGTTTTGATATTTTTCTGAAGTCTAGACATTGTTTCTCCTCCCTATTTTGCAGCCAGATTCATAATCTTTTCCTGGGTAACGCCCTCATCGTGGCCAAAGCATCCTGTCACTCTTCCATCGCACATAACGTAAATGCGGTCACTCATATTCAGGATTTCAGGAAGCTCTGATGAAATCATGATAATGGACACTCCCTGTTTTGCCAGTTCATTCATAATTCCATAAATCTCAGCTTTTGCACCTACATCCACACCACGTGTTGGCTCATCCAGAATCAGCAGTTTTGGAGAAGTTGCCAGCCATCTTCCAATCATTACCTTCTGCTGATTTCCACCGGACAGATTACCGATTACCTGTTCCTGGCTCGGTGTTTTCGTTGCCATCATATCAATATACTTCTGTGTGATTTCTTCCTCTTTATCTGCATCTACCCGGAGTCTTTTAATAAACTCTCCCAGCACTTCAATTGTTGAATTAAATCTTACACTCTGTACCTTATAAAGACCTTCCAGCTTTCTATCCTCCGGAACTAGAGCAATTCCATATTTAATAGCATCAACCGGAGATTTGATCGTCACCTTCTGACCATCTACATAAACATCTCCTGTAGAACCCGGTGTCAAACCAAATACCGCCTTCATGGTTTCACTTCGTCCCGCACCTACCAGTCCGGCAAATCCAACGATTTCACCCTTATGTACCTCAAAGGAAGCTCCCTTCGCCATCTTTCCGTCTGAGATATTTTCACATTTCAGCACAACCTCATTGTTCTGCGGAAGGAAATCTCTGGTATAATAGTTGGTCAGTTCACGGCCTACCATCATGGCAATCAGCTTATCCTTATTCGTCTCTTTTACAACTTCCGTACCTACATATGTTCCATCACGCATGACAGTAACACGGTCGCAGATCTGCTCCAGTTCACTCATTTTGTGTGAAATATAAATAATACCTACGCCTTTTGCAGTGAGTGTACGCATGGTTTCAAATAAGAAACTTACTTCTTTGTCAGAAATAGAAGAGGTTGGCTCATCCATAACAAGAATCCTGGAATTATAGGAAATAGCCTTGATAATCTCCACCATCTGCTGCTGTGCGATAGTCAGATTCTTAACCAGGGTATCCGCTTTGAAATCCAGGCCATATGCATCAAGAAGCTCCTGTGCATCCCTTTCCATCTTTTCATGCTTTACCAGCCTTCCACCTGGTTCCCTTCCAAGGAAAATATTCTCTGCAACAGTCATATATGGTACCAGTACAAGTTCCTGATGAATAATGGCAATACCATTTTCATGTGATGCATTTACGCTGTCTATATTGACCTTTTTACCATCGATAAAAATTTCGCCTTGTTCAGCAATATAGATGCCGCCCAGTACCTTGATCAGAGTGGACTTTCCCGCACCGTTTTCTCCCAGCAGAGCGTGCACCTCGCCAGCACGAAGTTCAAAATCTACTGCCTGCAGTGCTTTGACACCCGGAAAGGATTTATGTATGTTTTTCATTTGAAGCAATACGTGTTCACTCATAAACTCACCTGCCTGTTCTAATTAATAAACATCCGAACGCTAAAAAATGTGCAGGCTCCCCATAAGGAGAGCCTGGCACAATTAATTTCTGATTACTGCCATCCATCTGTGCCGTAGTCTGCTACGTTATCTGCTGTGATCAGGAATGTCTCAACCGGATATCTGTCATCGATTTCTTCTCCGTCAAGATATTTATACATAAGTTCAACTGCTGTCTCAGCGATTGTTACAGGAGACTGTGCGCCGGTACCTGCGATCATGGAATCACCTTTTGCCAGCTCAGCCTTGATATCCGGAGAACCATCAACGCCGTAGATCAGAAGATCTGTGAAGCCCTGTCCTTTTGCTGCTGCCAGAGCGCCAAGAGCTGTCGGGTCATTTCCACCAAAGATAGCAACTACATCCGGGTTAGCTGTCAGAAGGTCCTCTGCCAGGCCCTGAGCTACCTGAAGATTACCTTTTGCATCCTGCTGTCCAACGATTTCAAATCCTTTTCCATCGATTGCATCAAGGAATCCGTTGGTTCTGTCTGTTACAGACTGCATGGTCGGAGAATCAAGAACAAGGATTTTGCCGCCGTCCGGGCATCTCTTAACAAGGTCTTCGCCACAAACTTTACCAGCATTGTAGTTATCAGATCCTGCATAAGATACAAGATAGGACATATCAGCAACTTCTGTATCAAATCCGATGATCGGGATTTCAGCCTCTTTTAACTGATCAAGTGCTGGAAGGATACCTTCTGCATCAACCGGGTTCATAAACATTCCATCGATGTTCTGAACGATAAGGTCTTCTACCATAGGAATCTGCTTTGTAACATCGTTTGCCGGGTCAACAGCGATCAGTTCGTCACCTTTTTCCTCTACCATCTCGCGCATTCTGTTCTCGATGGTAACAAAGAACGGGTTGGTTCCATCCATACAGGTGTAACCAAACTTCAGACCCTCTGCAGATACAACTGCTGTAGGAGCTACAACTGCTACTGCTGTCAAGATAGCTGCACTTACCATTTTTTTGTTCATAACGAAAACCCTCCTTTAATTCGTACCGCTTTGGTACTTTTGTATAATATTATTTTATCACTCATTATTTTTTTGTAAAGATGCACAATGTAATGATTTTCGTATGACAAATGTCATATTCTGTGCTGTACTTTTTGTTCCTCTGGCTTCAGAAACCTGATACGACAGCGTCACCGGATTCATCTCATACCCGATGGGGTTTTCCAGATAGTATGTTCTTAATTTGATTATCTTCATAAAATGTTCACTCCGCTGCCCGGCGTACAAGCTGCATCAGACATTCTGCATAAACGGTATGTCCGGAAGCCGTCGGGTGGTTGATTCCGTTGGCAAGCATTTCCGAAACTACAGGATTATATTTTTCGCAAAACCTTTCCCAGAAGCCATATACATCCGCCAGACATAAATGAAATTTATCTGCCGCACTGCGAATGCATTCCACACGTTCCCGCAGCCTGACCATGTCCACGGGATCTAACGGTGCGGAGAAATTCGGTGTCATAAGTATAATATCTGCATTCGTCGATCTGAGAATATCCCCAATCATCATTTCCAGAAGTTCACGGTAATCTTTCGTGCTTCCCAGTGTATCATTCCAGTTCATGCTTCCGTTTATGATAATAAGATCCGGCTGATAACACAGCACGTCTCTGTGTAAACGTTTCTTCATTCCCCACAACGTATCCCCTGCAATCCCCGCATTCACAACACTTACGGATGTGTTCCCATAATAATCCGCCAGCATCATCCGGAACTGTTCATGGTAAACCGCTCTTAAATCTACCACTTCCAGGACTTTTTCCTCGCTCTCCTTAAGCTCACCGGACAAAAACTTCTCCACCTCATCCTGTCCGATTGCCCATTCAAAGTGTCCCGCAGAAATGCTGTCACCCAGAACCGCGATAACCGGATTTTTTCTTTCCATGCCATCAGACTCCAGTTCATAAACCGTGTTCTGGGCGGCCATTCCTGTATTTTTCTTCATGAGCTTTGCAAAATGGACCGGATAGACCGGCGACTGAAAGGAATACTCAGATAGAAACTCCATCCACTTTTTTAATAACTCTTCAGGCATCTCTTTTTTCGTTCTCATATATCACCTCCACAATCTCCGGCCGTTCCATCAATCCCTGTACCTGCAGCACATAAGAGTCCGACCAGTCTGCTCCGGTTGTCCGAAAGCTTTCCGGGCCGCACAAAGGAGGAGCCGCTTTACTCTGGTGCAGCGGTCCGAATGTATTTTTTCTTGTCAAAACCAACTCAATAGAAGACAGATTTTCTACAATTCCCTGATATGGCGCCCAACTCACGTTTACCTGGGTATCGCCAAGCAGCCTCATTGCCCATGCTTTTGGTTTCTGCAGTGTTACGCGGCAGATTTTCCCCTGCATCTCGGGAATCAGATAGCGAATCTTACCCGAATAAAAAGGAAATCCCTGCTGGCACAGATCTCCAAATACAATTGTTTCCGGAAGCTTTTTAAGAACCGCTGTATGATCTTTGTTTATCTCCACGGAAAATTTTCCCAGCAGAAATATCGCTTCTATTCCGTGGTAAAGATCTATCTTATCCTGTATCCGTATTTCATTGGTTCCTTTTTTCAGCACGTCATCCGGTATCGGTATTTTTTGAAAACAGGAATCCACCCAGAACCCTTCTGCCCGACTGGAAATACACTGTCCATTTATCAAAATTTTCAGTGATGAACTTCCCTGTTCCACAGCCAGTGCAATACTCTTTGGCATATCCTGAATCTCAAATTCATACACCAATTCCACATCCTGCTTTTTTCCGCTTTGTTCTGGTCTGTATTTCTTTTGATACCATGGCTGAAGCATCTCCCCGTCTTTTGCCGGGAAGCCCAGAATCCCCCTTAGTTTTGCGTCTGCTCGCAGTGCCTCTTCTTTTTTGCAAACATATTCCGGCATTTGCACGCTAACCCGATCCAGAACACATACATTCGGCTCTGAAAGTCCGTAAGAAAGAGCTTCTTGTAAAAAAACTTTTCCGACTTCCCTGACATGTACGGCCTTCGTCCCTGCAAAATCCGCCGTTTCACCAAAGCTTTGTCTGTTTTTTCCCACGTGTACGGCGCGATACAGCTTCATCTCTCCGGGCGCAAAATCACAGATATGTTTTTCCTGTCCATACATGTTTTCAGGAAATATAACTGTCCCATTTTCCGGATTCCAGCTTTCTACAACAGTACTTTCAGGAAATATCAACTCTATTTTCTTTTTTTCTGCAGCCAGATCACTGTTCCACACCATATAGCGGCTTTCGTTTTCATCTTTTCTGCATTGTACCA
>JBJFCH010000160.1:0-3629 GCA_051888835.1 Oliverpabstia sp.
TATGGCAAGAGTTGCATTTGTTATGGATAAACTTTTACGAAAGATCGGTCTGTCGGGAAGAAGTATTGTTCCGATGTTGATCGGTTTTGGATGTACAGTACCGGGAGTTATGGCAACGAGAACACTTCCTTCCGAGCGTGACCGTAAAATGACAATCCTGCTTACTCCATTTATGAGCTGTTCGGCAAAACTTCCGATTTATGCATTTTTTGCTGCAGCATTTTTCCCGGGTCACGGTGCAATTGTTATGATCGGTCTGTATGTGTTTGGAATTCTTATGGGAATTTTAATGGCCTTTTTGATGAAAGGTACGTTGTTTAAGGGGGAAGCAGTTCCGTTTGTTATGGAGCTTCCGAACTATCGTATGCCCGGTGCGAAAAATGTGGGGCATCTTCTCTGGGATAAAGCGAAAGATTTTCTACAGAGAGCATTTACAGTTATTTTTATTGCAACCATTGCCATCTGGTTCCTGCAGACCTTTGATTTTCATTTGAACATTGTGGAAGATTCCCATCAGAGCATGCTGGCTGTAGTGGCCGGAGTAATTGCACCTGTTTTGAAACCACTGGGATTGGGAGACTGGAGAATTTCCACGGCTTTGATAACCGGATTTATGGCAAAGGAGAGTGTGGTTTCTACTGTATCTGTATTATTTGGAACGACGGATACGATGATTGGGGTGATTACACCGCTGGCGGCAGCAAGTCTTCTTGTATTTTGCCTTCTCTATACTCCTTGTGTAGCAGCAATTGCTTCAATTAAGCGGGAACTTGGAGGAAAATGGGCAACTGGTGTAGTGATCGGACAATGTGTAATTGCCTGGATCGCAGCAATTATTGTCAGAGGAATTGGACTGCTTTTAGGGCTGGGATGATCAGAAAAATAGATAAAAAGAAAGTAGAGGATTTTACGTATGAAGATTGCAGTAACCTATGATAATGGAAATATTTTTCAGCATTTTGGAAAAACAGAGCATTTTAAAGTGTATGAGGTGGAAGAGAATAAGGTGGTTTCCAGTGAAGTGATCAGTTCTAATGGTACCGGACATGGTGCTTTGGCAGGATTACTCGCTGACCAGTCCGTTGATGTGCTGATCTGCGGTGGTATCGGAGGAGGTGCACAGGCTGCCCTTCTTGAGGCAGGAATTGAGCTGTGTGCCGGTGCCCAGGGAGATGTAGATCAGGCGGTCGAAGCTTATCTGAAGGGTGAGCTGATATCATCCGGAGCAAACTGTGATCATCACCATGAGGAAGGACATAGCTGCGGACATCATGAAGAAGGGCACTCCTGCGGAGAAAGCTGCGGCGGATGTGCATCTCACCCTGTCATGACCGGACGCAATGTGGGAAAAACCTGCCGTGCTCATTACAAAGGTACCTTTAACGATGGAACCCAGTTTGATTCTTCTTATGATCGGGGTGAACCACTGGAATTTGTGTGTGGTGTCGGCCAGATGATTAAGGGTTTTGATGCTGCTGTGGCGGATATGGAAGTTGGTCAGGTGGTAGATATTCATCTGATGCCGGAAGAGGCTTATGGGATGCCGGATCCAAATGCCATCTTTACCCTTGAGATTGCACAGCTTCCCGGATCCGAAAATCTTACGGTAGGCCAGCAGGTATATCTGTCCAATCAGTATGGTCAGCCTTTCCCTGTCAAAGTGACTGCAAAAGAAGAGGCTACAATCACGTTTGATGCCAATCATGAAATGGCCGGAAAAGAACTAAACTTTACCATCGAACTGGTGGAAGTAAAATAAAACCAATATTTTGGGTTCATAAGCAATATAGAATAATGAAGCTGACGAAATTGGGTCTTTCATACCGATGTCAGGTCGTTCTCCTTCATCTAACTGCCAACTTCGACTAAAATGCTACATCCGTATCATTTTGTTAATACAAATATTTTGTGAATGTTTTATAATTTTTTGCTCTGATTTTTGGAAAGGGTTACACGTTTAACCTATTGTGAAATTGTTTTTTTTTGATTATGATATAGAAAGTCAGAAAAAATGATAAGAATCGTATAGACGTTGAAGGGATGACATGATATGAAAAAGATGAAAGAAAACTATAATCACACGATATATGCCTGTTATATCGGCTATATCACACAGGCTATCGTTAATAATTTTGCGCCGCTTTTATTCCTGACATTTCAGTCAAGTTATGATGTATCTTTGCGGCAGCTTGCAATGCTTGTATCCGTCAATTTTGGTGTTCAGTTACTGGTGGATTTTGCCAGCTCCCTTTTTGTGGATAAGATTGGTTATAGGGTATGTATGGTCGGGGCACATCTTCTGGCGGCATGTGGTCTGATCGGATTGTATCTATTCCCCACCTTACTTCCTAATGCCTTTATGGGGATATTGCTTGCAGTTGTAATTTATGCTGTTGGCGGCGGTCTTTTAGAGGTGCTGGTGAGTCCTGTGGTGGAAGCATGTCCTACCGAAAAAAAAGAGGCGGCAATGAGTCTGCTTCATTCTTTTTATTGCTGGGGACATGTATTGGTTATTATCTGCAGTACCATTTTCTTTACCGTTTTTGGATTGAAGAACTGGGGAATCATGGCATGTATCTGGGCAGTTATTCCTTTATTGAATGCTTTTTACTTCAGCAGAGTTCCAGTTCCCATGCTGGTGGAAGAAGGACAGGGGATGAAAGTAGGAGAGCTGGTGAAAAACGGTGTTTTCTGGAAACTGTTTCTCATGATGTTGTGTGCAGGTGCTTCTGAGCAGGGAATGAGTCAGTGGGCATCGGCATTTGCGGAAAGCTCACTTCATATTTCCAAGACAGTAGGAGATCTGGCAGGTCCATGCAGTTTTGCGATTATGATGGGACTGTCGAGAGCATTTTATGGAAAATTTGGTGAATCTATCAAGTTAGAATCCTTTATGAATGGAAGCAGTATTTTGTGTATTATAAGTTATTGTCTGGCATCTTTAACATCCAATCCTGTATTTGGTTTGATTGGTTGTGCTTTGTGTGGACTTTCCGTGGGTATTATGTGGCCGGGAACTTTCAGTATAGCGGCAAAGAGTCTGAAACGTGGCGGAACCGCTATGTTTGCTCTTTTGGCTCTGGCAGGAGATCTGGGATGCGGCAGTGGTCCTGCAGTTGTGGGATATGTATCGGAAGCCTGGGGTGGAAGCCTTCAGAAAGGACTGCTGGTGGCTATTATTTTCCCGGTACTTTTGATGTGCTGTAACATGGGAGATTTTTTCCGAAAGAGTGAAAAAGGAAGGGAAAGATAATGGAAAGAAAATTGGTACTGAAAAGTGATATCATAGATGCACTTCAAAAAGTTGGAGTTAAGCCGGGACAGACCATTATGGTACATACTTCATTGAGCAATCTTGGCTATGTCTGCGGAGGTGCACAGATCGTAATCGAAGCACTGCTTGACTGCGTGGGTGAGGAAGGAACTATTATGATGCCGTCCCAGTCGTGGAAAAATCTGGATCCGGAAGCAGGTGTACACTGGCAGGAACCTAAAGAATGGTGGCAGGCAATCCGTGATAACTGGCCGGCATATGATAAGGATATTACTCCAACAAACACTATGGGCGCGGTGGCTGAAATGTTTCGTAAATGGCCGGGAGCAAAAAGAAGTGATCATCCTGCCCGTTC
>JBJFCH010000160.1:3729-10161 GCA_051888835.1 Oliverpabstia sp.
GTATGGAAATCCTATGAAACCCTTTACGTAGACGGGGAAGATTTTCCTGAGATCGGTCAGGCGTTTGAACAGCTTGGAAGATTTTCAAAGACGGAATTGGGAAATGGGACTGTTACGTTTATGAGACAGCGTGAATTGGTAGATTTTGCTGTGAAGTGGATCGAAGAAAGGAGAAAATAATATGAAAGAATATGAAGTATTTATCGAAGAAATAAATCCATGCGGTGGTGAGCGACACAGTAAGAAAGAGATTATAGAGGTAGAAGCAGAAAGCCCGGAAGCCTATGTAAAAGAAAATGGAAGATTTCCGATTATGGATATGGCAGAAAATTCATCGGGTGATATGGTTATTACAACCGGTGATGGAAATGGCTATATAATAAAATATACTTTTACAGAATAAGTTGTAACTGTTTTAAGAACATGCCCGTTTCAAAAACGAGGCATGTTCTTTTTTGTATGGCAATAAAGATGAGGTCAGGTATTGGTCAGATCCATCCGTCCCCATACAGGAGGAGAAATTGATGAGATTCCCTTCGCTGGTATGTCACCTGTATTTTTACAGATATGGGGCAAATCGTTCTGGATAACAGTGGTGTCACCTGCCTGCAGAACAATATCCGTCTCGCCAATCTGCACGGTGAGTTCTCCTTCTGTTATATAAATCATCTCCTCTGAGTGATGTCGGATCGGAGTGATGGAATCCTGAGAATGGGGTGCTACCTCAAAAGCAATCAAAAGGGCCTCCGGGGAATAGGCGGGTGATGGCAGCGGTGTCAGGAAACGATAGGAAACATTGTGATCTTCGGAATACGTGACAATCTGCTGATCTTTACGAAGAGTCAGATTGCCCATTACCTCCACATCATCCAGCAGCATATACAAAGGAATCTGAAAGGCATTGGCGATTTTTCGTAGAGAGGACAGAGAAGGATCAATTTCTCCCCGCTCAATCTGAGATATGTAGCTGATCGACATGCCGGACAGTTCGGCCAGATCTTTAATCGTTAATTTTCGTTTCTTGCGATATTCTCTAATCTTTAACATAATCCACCTCGGGTTTGATTTTATCTTATTTGGTAATCATTATAGATGATTTTTCTCCAAAAAGCAAAAAATACATAGTTATTATAAAAAATTCAACACTTTAGATTGACAAAGTATTTTATAAATAGTAAAATTTTGACAGCATAAATGAGGATAATTTCATTATATATGAAATTGAAAGGAGAAGAAACATGAAAATCACAGATGTAAAAATTGAAAAATTTTACATTGAGATGACAGAACCTTTTAAAGTTGCTTTTGCGGAAGTGACGCATGCAGAAAGTCTGATTATTAAAATTGAGACGGATGAAGGAGTGGAAGGATACGGGGAAGCTGCTCCTTTTGCACCGGTGACAGGAGAGACACCGGAAGGCTGTCTGGCAGTTTTACAAATGTTCCGTCAGGGTCTGATCGGGATGAATCCGCTGGATATCGAAAAAGTACATGTGATGATGGACAGCCTGGTTCATGGAAATGGATCCGCAAAGTGTGCAGTAGATATTGCATTGCATGATATCAAGGGAAAGGTGATGAATCAGCCTTTATATCGTGTTTTGGGAGGATATCAGGATACAGTACAGAATGATATTACAATTGGAATCAACACCCCGGAAAAGATGGCAGAAACGGCCAGCCATTATGTAAAGGATATGGGATATCGAATCCTGAAAATAAAAGTTGGTATTGATCCGGAGGAGGATCTTCGGGCACTCAGTCTGATTCGTCAGGCAGTGGGACCGGATATCCGTCTTCGTGTGGATGCCAATCAGGGCTATAATATTTCCCGTGCCATGTATGCGTTGGAAGGTATGAAAAAGTACGGAGTGGAGGCTGTGGAACAGTGTCTTCCCGACTGGGATATGGAAGGTGCTGCCTATCTCCGGCAAAAAGTATCCGGTATTCAGTTGATGCTGGATGAGTCGATTCATACCACAAAAGATGCGGCAAAAGCCTGTCGATTAAATGCAGCGGATGTATTTAATATTAAACTGATGAAGTGTGGAGGATTATACAGAGGTGCACAGATCAGTACTCTGGCTGAGAATTTTGGTATTACCTGTATGGTTGGATGCATGTTGGAAACCAAAATTGCAATTACAGCAGGGTTGAGTCTGGTGGCATCACGTAAAAATATTACTGAGGCGGATTGTGACAGTTTTCTGTATTACAAAGATGCTGACACAGGTATGCCGGGAGGGTTTGAACGGAAGGGCGATATGTTCCGCCTGTCTGACAAACCGGGTCTTGGTCTTGATATTTCATTCTGATGAAACAAATATGAAGGAGGAATAATAAGTATGTTTCCATTATTTGAAAGTTCTGCAAGTATGCTGGCAGTTATTTTGTGTATGATTGCCCTGGCATTCTGGTTACAAAAGTTTAAAGGGTTCAAGACACTTGGACCGGCGCTGATTGTTATTATTTTAGGTATTATATTGGTCAATCTGAAAATTGTTCCGGGATACTGCGATGTCTATGGAGCAATCAGTATTTATTGTATTCCGATTTCCATGTCGCTATATCTGCTGAATGTGGACTTAAAGAAAATTTTAAAAATGTCCAAACAGCCACTTTTATCTATTGCATCTGCCGTGTTCAGCGTGAGTCTGGTGGCGGTTCTGTTTGGTGTTTTGTTGGGTGGAAAAATCAATGAAGGATGGAAAGTAGCCGGTATGTTTGTTGGTACTTATACAGGAGGAAGCGCTAACCTGACTGCGATTGCTACAGGATTGAATGCTTCCGCAGATACGATCGCAGCGGCAAATGCGGCTGACTATGTGATCGGTATGCCTACATTGATCCTGATGTTTGCAGCACCGGCTATTTTGAAAAACTCAAAAAAATTTCAGAAATTCTGGCCGTATTCTTTTACAGATGAAGAACTGGAAGGAGACGGAGAGACAAAAGAACTGATGGAAGCCGAAGAGTGGGGGATCAAAGATATTGCGATTCTGCTTGCAATAGCCACTTCCATTGTAGCAGTGTCCACGAAATTATCCGAATTTTTCAGTGCTGATTTCGCAAGTGCTGGAAGAATTCTTCTGATATCCACCTTGTCTATTATTCTCTCACAGATTCCGGCAGTTAGAAAGCTGAAAGGTGCTATGAATCTGGGACTGTTCTTTGGTATGATGTTCCTGGCAGTTGTAGGCTTCTCGGTAGATATCCGTGGATTCCTTGGATCAGCACTAAACATTACATTGCTGTGTTTCTGTGTGATTCTGTCCAGTATTATTCTGCATCTGGTGATTACCCGACTTTTGAAGATTAAGTACGAATACGTACTTCTGGGAATTGTAGGTGCAATTGCAGATGGAACAACTTCCGCACTGGTTGCTTCAGGCGCAAAATGGAAGAGCCTGATCAGTATTGGACTTCTGATGGGTATCATCGGAGGTGTCTGCGGAAATTATTTTGGTATTGCTGTAGCTTATTTGGTTCGTATGATCATAGGTGCATAAAATGACACAGTGGAATTTTTATTTTTCCGGTATTTTATATGGGAAAATACGGGAAGAAAATCAGCAGCTCACTCTTCAGAAACTTATCTTCGAAAGCGGTGAATGGAGTGAGAGAATTCCTTTTACAGAAAAGGAAGATGAAGAGTTTTCGGGATTGTGTGGTCGGAGCATTCTGGGATTTTTCAAAAAGAAGAAAGAATATGAAACGGAAATTGCTGCAAAGCCCGAAGCTTTTACAACGGAAAGTCAGGAAATATTTACAAAACGGAGGGAAGATTCCTATATTCAGCGCTGTAAAAAATTTCCCATGGATCTGTTTTATAATGAAACAGGAATCTATAGTGTACTGATGAGCGGCAGAGATTTTACTGCTGTTCTGGTAAAAAAAGGCATGGAGAAACAGACAGTTCTTTCACGATGGGAAGAGGTGTATCCCGGTGCTTCTGAAAAAGAAGACGAATTTCAGCCGGGACCTGTTTATCCGGTAGAATTTGCCGGAACGTTTATGGTTTCCACCAGAGACAAAGAGCAGCTGGCTACGGATGTATATTTACCAAAAGAAGCCGGAAAGACCGTCTTTCCGACCGTTTTAGTACGTACACCATATGGACGCAACAATGGAATAGAAGTTTATTATCGTTTTGTTCAGAGAGGTTATGCACTGGTGATTCAGGACACCAGAGGACGGGAAGACAGCACAGGGGAGTGGATGCCGGAGTACTACGAAATCGAAGACGGTGATGATACACTGAACTGGATCGCTGCCCAGGATTTCAGTGACGGTCAGGTAAGTATGACAGGGGGATCATATCTTGGATATGTACAATGGGCTGCCGCTGCCAGCGGAAATCCCCATCTGAAAGCAATGCTTAGCAGTGTATGTGCGGGAAGTGCTTTTGTTGACATTCCACGAAGAGGAGGATGTTTCAATTCCGGTATGTTGGCCTGGGCATTTGCCATGTCGGAGCAAAGGATGCGTCCGAATCTTATGGCACAGGAGAACTGGGACGAGATTCTGGATATCCGTCCTTTGGAGAATATTCCACGAAATGCTCTGGGACACGAGGTACCTTTTCTTACCAAATGGCTCTCTCATATGGACATGGATGACTTTTGGAAACATGGCAACTGGTCCGAGCGATATCAGGGAAAACCGGTTCCGGCGTTGATTATGTCGGGATGGTTTGACGATAATGGTATGGGAACCACGGAAGCTCTGGATCTGGTGAAAACCTGGCCTAAAGGTACATGGAAGGCGGTTCTCGGTCCGTGGAAACACAGCGGCAATGCAGATTATGATCTGCATGGGGTCAGCCTCGGAGAGGATGCCCTTCGCTATGATATGGATATCCTCTGTATGATGTGGCTGGAACATTTCCTGAAAGGCGTAGAAAATGGAATAGAGAATACCTCGACAGTGGAATATTACACAGTAGGAGAAAACCAGTGGAAACAGGCGGCAACATGGCCTGTGGAAAATGTTACAAGAACTATGTATTATTTGGATGGTGAGGGAAATAACCTGGCGGCAGGGACGGGGACAACGTGTGGAAAAGGAAATTTGTCATGTACTTTACCGGAAAATGCAGGAACAGATATCTATGAATATGATCCGGATCATCCCTCTATTCATGTGATTGATCTTTCTGAAAATGAACTGGAAGTACCGGAGGATTATACAGAGGAAGAAAAAAGAAAGGATTTGCTGTCTTATACCACTTCAGTACTTAAAGAGCCGTTAACAGTAACCGGAGATATGACTGTACGACTGTATGTGTCCTGTGACTGTCCGGATACTGATTTTATGGTGCGGATTACGGATGTGGATGAAAACGGAAAATCCATCAAGCTGGCGGACGGGGTGATCAGTGCGAAATATCGCAATGGATTTGAGACACCGGAATATATGGAGCCCGGAAAAATCTATGAAATCAATATACGGACTACAAAGATATCCAATACCTTTCTTCCGGGACACAGAATGCGTTTTACAATAACTTCCGGTGCAAAGAATTTCATTTTCCCGAACAGCAATACAGAAAATGGATTTAACAGCGAGCAAAATCAGAAGGCACATATCACTGTGCATAGAGGTGGAAAACATGCCTCCGGTATCCTTATCCCGGTGGAAATCAAATAAAAATTTAGAGGTTCCTACTTGATAAATGTTTATCAACATGATACAATGGGGAAAATCTCCAGGAGGGAGTAATCGGCATATTGTGATATGTAGTATTATCGACACAATGGTGCGAAAGCACCCGGTACTACTTTAAACGATGAGACTCATGGACGGCATATTTGCTGTCCGTGGGTCTTTTATTTTCTGCGCTACACAACCCTCCGGATCATTATAATACAAAGGTGAAAGGAAGAAAAAAATGGGAATTATTGAATTGTTTGTGCTGGCTGTAGGGTTGTCGATGGACGCATTTGCAGTGTCGGTCTGTAAAGGACTTTCCTTGGGAAACATCAAATTGAAACACATGTGTATCGCAGGTGCATGGTTTGGCGGCTTTCAGGCCTTGATGCCGCTGATTGGGTATTTCCTCGGAAGGTTTTTTGCGGATATGATTGAACAGTATGATCACTGGGTAGCTTTTATATTGCTGGCACTCATCGGTGGAAATATGGTAAAAGAAGCGTTTGGCGAAGAGGAGCATATGGACTGTTCCATGACGGCAAAATCCATGTTTATACTTGCCGTGGCAACAAGTATTGATGCACTGGCAGTCGGTGTAACATTCGCTTTCCTGAGAGTGGCGATCGTTCCTGCAGTTACTTTCATCGGAGTAATCACCTTTGTCTGTTCTGCTATCGGAGTGAAAATCGGAAGTATCTTCGGAGCAAAATACAAATCAAAAGCTGAACTGTGCGGCGGTATTATCCTGATATTGATTGGGGTGAAAATACTGCTGGAAGG
>JBJFCH010000161.1:0-10089 GCA_051888835.1 Oliverpabstia sp.
CCGCCCTTACGGGAGGTTGCCATGGCATATGAAAGTATTACACTGCATCGGGAATTTGTTATAGATGAAATTTTCTCTATTCATTATTTCGAGTATATGAAAGACTATATTTACGAAGGAGAAACCCATGATTTCTGGGAACTGGTATGTGTGGATAACGGAAGTATCGAGGTTACCGCAGATACCGAAACACTTCGCCTGAATAAAGGCGAAATGCTTTTCCATAAACCGAATGAGTTTCACGCATTGCGAGCAGACGGCGTTTCCACACCAAATCTGATCGTTATTTCTTTCCGCTGTGATGCGCTCTGTATGAAGTTTTTTGAGAACCGAAAGATCACGATCAATGCTACAGAACGTTTCTATCTGGGACAAATTCTTACTGAGACAAGAAAAACTTTTCTTACACCGCTCAACAATCCTTACATCTGCAAATTAGAGCGGAAAGAACATACGGACTTTGGAAGCGAGCATATTATCCAGCTCTCCCTGGAATTTCTTCTGTTAAGCATCTACCGACGATATACGGCCACCAACACTCCACCTCCTCCCTCCCGTGAAGAGGAACCGGAACATCCAATGATCCGTCGAACCAATGCGGAACTTCTCAATCAGATCATTCGCTATCTGCACCAGAATGTTTATACACATCTTACTGTTTCGGAGATCTGTAAGGCAAATATGATTGGACGTTCTCAGCTGCAGAAGCTGTTTCACAAGGAGAAAGGTTGTGGAGTGATCGAATACTTCTGTCGTCTGAAAATTGATGTGGCAAAAAATTTAATACGGGAAAGCAAATACAATTTTACTGAAATTGCAAATTTACTGGATTACTCATCTTATCAATATTTCTCTCTGCAGTTTAAAAAATATACACGAATGTCACCTTCTGAATATCTGACATCCATACAGAATTTCACAAAAGAATCCATGCAAAATGAGCAAAGCGATGTAGCTATTGCTACTGAAGTTATTCATAAGAAGAAACATCCCGGAGATTAATGATATATTCTCCGGGATGTGCTTTATTTAAGCGCTGCTTTAATTGCTTTATTCACTTTTTCTCTTACTGAGGCAACATAATCTGCGCACTGTGGATACTTCTTAAATGTAAGTTCTCCATATTCTTTCTCATCCAGACATTCCATAACAGTCTCTCTGTCTGTCAGATCTTCCAGATATTTCATAGCTCTCAAATCTGCCATAGTCTCATCCATCAGCATCATTCGAATAGAATCCTCCGGCTGTCCACCTTTACCCGGATATACCAGGAAAGGATCCCCGGATGGAAAAGCCCCGTCAGAATCCGTACACTTATAAGGATCGATCGGGTACAGAGAATACTCCGAATTATAGAAATTATATCCCCAGTGCAAGAAACCATCAATCCGATATTTATACAGCTGCGCACCCAGAATTCTGGTCCTAAAGCCTGGCAATGCAATAAACCGGTTGGAAACATCCTGACACTGTGCCGTACAGTAATAAGTCCAAAGTCTCTCCGGACGATCCTCGAGAAACGGTTCAATGTGGTCATTGGCACAAACCGGTTCCTCAATCACACCACTTTCGAAGAACTTATGATCAGAAAGTGCATCAATCATCCGATAATCTTTCAGCTGCTCTTTCACCAGATCTTTTGCTGTTCTGTATGATTCCAGCTGATCCTGAGAAGGTTCATCGGAGATATGGAAGAAACACTGTTTTTCAATATCCAGCTTTTTCAGTTCTGCTGTAAAGGAATCCAGAAATACACGCAAAAACTCTGCATATTCTTTACTGTCAGCCTTGGTCTGCCATCCGAATATCTTTTCTTCTTTTCCATTAACGATACCCACAATCTTCGGAGTAGCTTTAGCACCCCATTGACTGAACAGATGGGAAATTTCAAAGAATTTCATTCCCGAACGCCGGCACATAGCCACCCAACGCTCAAATTTTTCATATCCGAATTCATAACCGTTTTCTGTGACCGTAATATCCACCAGCTGAACCGTCCGCCGTTCGCCGCCTACTGCCGTATCAAGCGGGGGAGTAAAAATTGGTGTTAAAATCATGTTACAGCCACGCTTTACTGCATGTGCAATAAATTTTTCCAATATACTCCAATGTTCCTCACTGAACACATCCACATCATAATAATTTGCAAGACAATCACTGTGAAACCATTCCGTATGAGGAATATCCAACTTGGGAAGGACAGTATTGATTACTTCAAGAAAAACATTCACGGTTCCAAGTACCTGATTGTCTTCCATATTTTCAAGAATAATCTCTACCGGATACTCACCGGCTTCAGTCCCATCCGTTGTCTCCATATCTACCCACAGGCTTCTCCACTGACCGGATACCAACGGAAATCCAAACTTTGAAATATCGGACAGAAGATCCGGATACAATCCCGGTTCTGTTACCAGATATCCTTCATCTCTTGTCATATGGCAGGGATAAGCGCAGGGTACCAGATCTACGGTTCTCACCCGCACCTGAATCCCTTCGGGAGCATTTACCTTTACGCTGCCCCGCTGTTTCCTCTCTCCACACCAGTAATATCCAAGCTGGAAGGATACTGTTTCTCCTTTCAGCCCCATCATTTTTTCTGATGCACCATCCCCAGACGGTTCTTGGGCAGGAAAAATTTTTTCCATAGATGACACAAGTTTCATTTTAAAATTTTCCATAAAAATCCCCCAATTGTTTTAATATTTTTATAGCTGTTCAGAATCGTGCTTCTGAACAGCTATTGTATTTTAACCTTTGATACCGCTAAGTGCAATACCTTCCACAAACTGTTTCTGTAAGAATACATACATGATGAACGGGAAGATAAAGGAAACCGTTGCTCCGGCAAGAATCAGACCATAGTTTGTCTGATACTGTGTTTTCAGCAGAGACAACGCAACAGTCAATGTATACATACTGGAATCCGATGTGGATACCAACGGCCACAAAAAGTCGTTCCATGAAGTAACAAAAGTAAATACCACCAGAGATACCAGAACCGGTTTGATCAGCGGAATTACAATCTGGATGAAAATACGATACTCCGGACATCCGTCCACCTGTGCTGCTTCCAGGAGCTCATTCGGAACACTCTCCATAAACTGACGGATCAGGAACACACCAAATGCATTGATAATAAGTACGATCAAAGCAAAATAGGTATTTAGCAGATTCATTTTATTCATCATGATAAAGACAGGAATCATGGTTACCTGTCCCGGAATCATCAGAGTCAGAAGATAAACACGGAAAATGGCTTCTTTCCCCGGAAAATTTTTCTTTTCAAAACCGTACGCTGCCATAGAAGCTATGATACAGTTGAAAAGACAGGAACAGCCTACCACGATCACACTGTTAAGTAAAGCACGAACAAATCCACTTTTACCCATTACATACTGGAAGTTGCTGAAATCTGTAAAATCCACATCACTCCAATGAATCATCAATGTGGTGGACTGTGTAAAGGACATGATCAGCATATAGATAAACGGTGCCACGCAGATTACTGCAAACAGGCACAAAATCAGAAGGCCAATAATAGAAATGGGTGTCCATTTATGCTGTTTATGCATTTTTTCAGACTGAACTGTACTCATTTATTTACGCCTCCTTTTTCTCTTTGAAGAATTTATCTTCGATCACATTAATAATCACAATAATCACCAGAAGGAACATGGCCTGTGCACAGGCATATCCCATACGGTATTGCTTAAAGGCTGAATTGTATATACCCATAACCAGCGTAACTGTAGATTTTCCGGGACCGCCTCCTGTCATCAGGTAAGACAGATCGAATACCTGGAAAGACCAGATAATTCCCAGAGTCACTACCAGATAAGTGATTGGTTTCAGCATGGGAATCGTAATCTTTGTAAACTGCTGCATAGAAGTGGCTCCATCCACTTTTGCCGATTCATACAGATCTCTGGAAATTCCCATAATACCTGCATAATAAATTACCAGGAAATATCCTACGTTTTTCCAGATTGCAACAATACAGATACTGATCAATGCGGTCTTCGTATCACCCAACCAGTTTACCGGTGCAATATGGAAGATACCCAGCAATTTATTTAAAAGGCCACCGTCCGCATTATAGATAATTCTCCAAATCGTACCTGCTGTAACTGCAGATGCGATAACCGGAATAAACATAACACTTCTCAGAAAACCGCCGCTTTTCATTTTTGACATTTTATTTGCCAGGAAAGCTGCAAAAGCAAGAGACAGTATTGTCTGGATCGGAACCGTGACAATTACATAAATAAGCGTATTTTTAGTAGCAGAGGTTACATAACTGTCTGTAAACAGTTTTTTATAGTTATCCAGACCACAAAATTTCGGCGGAGTCATTACATTATAATCTGTAAAGCTGAAATATCCGGACATAAAAATCGGAATCACACAAAAGCACAAAATCAGGATAAAACTGGGCAAAATATAAATAACTCCCTGAATGGCTTCTCTCGTCTTTCTTTTCACTTCTTACACCCCTTTCAAAAAAAGCGGAAGTACCCTGCTATGGTCCTTCCGCTTTGCAGTGCCTGATAATTACTTCAAATTATCATTATAGTATGTTGTTGTCTCAGTCAGAACATCCTGAGGCTCCATTTCACCCAGCATCATGGACTGCAGATTTTTGAACAGTGTATCGTACATAGAAGCTGCGCCTTTGAATACCGGCAGGCTGACAAAATTGTCACCGTAATCTTCAAACAGTGTTGCAAATCTCTCATCACCTGTGTACTCATCATCTTTGGTGATCGGAGGCTGTTCAGATACTCTTGTATGGAAATCAGACATAACTTCTTTGCTGGTTACATATTTCATAAGTTTTGCTGCCAGTTCTTTGTTCTCACATTTGTTAAACATAACCAGAGAATCTGCTGCAACGAAAGTTTTTGCTTCTTTTGATCCCTGAACTACTGCTGAATAATCCCAGTTAACACTGTCAATCTTCAGTGCGTTACTGGATGCACAGAAGATCATAGCTACTTCCCCGTTTTTGAATGGTTCCAGTGTATCATCATTGGATGTACAGGAATCCGGCATATATCCGTTATCTTTCAGGCTCTTGATAAATTCTGCAGCTTCCAGACCAGCTTCACTGTCAATTGTCAGGTTACCTTCATCATCAACGATTTCTCCGCCGGCACCCCAGAAGAATGGCCAAAAGATCTCATTCATAGAACCATAGTGAGGATTTCCCCAATCCTGAATAAATGGTGCCACATCTGTTTTCTCTTTGATTGCCTCACATGCTGCTGTAAATTCATCCAGAGTAGTCGGAACTTCTGTAATTCCTGCCTCATTCAGAACGTCCATATTTGCAATCAGAATACGTGGGTTACCAACGACTACAGGCAGTGCATACTGTCCGCCCATCAGATTACCCAGATCATAGTAAACATAATTATCTTTTTCTTCATCTGTGAAATATTCATCTACATCTGCCAGAGTTCCGTTGTCAATATAGTCATAGAACATCTCCATGTACATATATCCTACATCCGGACCATCATTGGAAGTAGTACCGGTCAGATATTTCTCCTCGTAGTTATCCCATGGAATAATTTCAACCTTTACTTCACAATTGTTTTCCTCTTCAAACTTGTCCATTTTCTCATTCCAGAACTCTTCATCTGTAACCTCTCCATCAGATGAAGCAAATGTCGGGAACCAGAATGTAAGCTTGGAAGCTTCTCCGGAATCTCCTGTTTCACTGGACTCTTTTGCTGTCTCACCTGAGCTTTCGGAACTTCCGGAATCAGATGAACCACATCCGGCGAACAGACCAACTGTCATCGTTGCTGCCAATGCAAGTGCCAAATAACGTTTCTTTGCCATAACTTTTTCCTCCTTTTAACATTTTGTATCACGTTCGTCCGCAATACATAAAGTAAGTTTATGTCTAAATTATACTACTTTTCATAAGTGAATTTATCATAAAATCATCCGCAAAGTTCATACTATCGTCCAATTATATGATAATTTTTACCAATATAGTAAAATATTTACTTTTTCAGCACGTAACGTTCTATTGCATAAGCAACCCCATCTTCTTCGTTGGATCGGGTCACAAAAGCAGCCAGTTTTTTCGTCTCTTCATCTGCATTCGCCATAACTACCGGAAATCCTGCCGCTTTCAGCATATTCCAGTCATTGGTGGCATCTCCGCAGGCCATGATTTCTTCTCTTGAAATCCCGAGAATTTTTCCCAGCTCCAGAAGTCCTGTTCCCTTACCCGCTTTTATGGAATTGATTTCTATATTAAATGTAGTTGCATTGCTCACTTCCAGCTCAGGAAATTGTTCACGAATCTCTATCATTCTCCTGTTCCGATGAGCTGTATCTTCGAATACCATATGCATTTTTTCAAGATCAATGTTCTTTTGTACAATCTCATGAAAAAGATTCTTGTAGGGTACTCTGGATCTGTACATATATTCTTTCAGTGCAGGAGTCATATCCGGATGATTCAGGAATCGGTATTCTCCCTCTTCCACAAAAATCTGTCCATCAAAATACACTTCCCACGCACAATTTTCCCACTGCCGTACAAGACGGATCAACCGTACCGCCACATCACAAGGAATCATCTGCTGATAAACCGTCTTTCCCGACGGAATTTCGATCACTCTTGCTCCATTTGATGTAACCGCATATTTTACACCGGGAATTTTTAAAAATTCTTCCGGAAGCCCACATTCCGGCCGCCCGGTAGCCGGCAGCACCACAACACCCTGCCGAATTGCCTCAGCCAGTACTTCCTTTGTGTGAGGAGTAATGATCTTCGCATCATTAAAAACAGTTCCGTCAAGGTCCAATCCTATCATACGTATCTTACTTCTGTCCATAGTTTATTGCTCCATATTTATTCTGTGATTACTTTTGACATCTAAACCTATTTTTTTAACATGAAAACAAAAATCCGCATGCATCCAGTCCGGAATATTCCGCCAGCAAAAGTAATGCCTCCTTTGCCATCTGCTTCACTATATCCGGATTCCAGTCCGCTTCCGTACAGATCCCCGTCTCACCCTGGAATGCCAGATGCGCATCCAGCGTTTTCTCATTTCCTTTTTGTAATAAAATATCCCGCAGACTGTCAAGAGGATACTTATCCATACCGCAGAAAGCAGCCGAATAATATGCCAGGAAATCCCTTTCCAGGAGATATTCCTTCTGCCCCTGACCGCTTACAAAAGAAATGGCCACAGGCTGAAAAAACGGCTGCGCTTTTCGAAAAATCTCCTGCCTTCTCCTGCAATACTCTCCGGTCCGTTCATCCAGAGGACTCCAACCACACAATATGGCAAGAATCATATGACTGACTCCCTCTTCCCCGGAACCATTTTGAAGGGCAGCTTCTGTAGGAATCTCTATTGTCTTTTCCACAAAATCAGGCATTTTCTCTTGTCTGCCCGGCATTTGTTGACCGCTCAGCAAAATACTGCTGACCGTTCGAAATACTTCCTGCGCACAAACTATTTCTTTGTCCAATGAACGTTCTATTTTACGAATCTTATCCAGAAAAACCGCAAATTCTTTCTGTTTTTCCATGGTAAAATAAGGAATCTCCATCCGCTCCAGCTCACTGCCTCGAATAGGCCGTTTTCTATTGTCTCCCTCTTTTCTTTCTCTATACAATAAACGACGGAGTTCAGGCTGATTCAGATATGCATACAGTACCTCCGGCAAAAGCTGATCCTCCCTGGTACGGATACGCAGTACACTTTTTTCATAATAAACAGGACGAATCTGTTCATCTACCAACAGCAAAAGACCGTTTCTCAGCAAAAGATCTCCTTGCTGAACCAGGCCACCCGTCTCCATATTCAAGCCATCTGTCAGTATATTCTTCCATTGACTTTTCTTTTCTTCTGTCAGATAAGACTTCGAAAATTCACTGCTCCTGATGCACGGATAATTTTCTTTCGGCTCATCATTTCTGGATATTCCGCTAATAATCGGTTCCTTCAAAAACTCTTTCATATACAGTTTCTCATGATATCGAATTTCCTGTCCGAATATCTTCTGAAATAGAACTTTCTCATATTTTTCTATTCTATTCCGCAAAGACTTCTTTTTTTCCGTATACGCCTGAAATTGATCCAGTTCCTCTACGATCTTTTTTTGAATCTCCAGACTGTCCGGTATGCAGATCCGGTACTGTCCCAGTGTTTTCCTGCTGATGAGAGCCATAGTTGTCTGATTGGAAAGTTTTTTAATTTCTTCCGCATGGTGCTGCAGAAAATAATAACCATACATTGGGAGTACTCTGGACTCGTCAAAAATAAGTGCAACGATTTGTTGGTTTGTAGCAAGCTCTTTTCCTGCAATCCCTACTTTTCCTACCGTTCCCACAATAGAAAACAGCACACTGTTTTCAGGAACCAGGTTTACTTTTTCTTTTCCTTTATCCGACAGATACTCCGATGTTTCTGTAATATACCCCTGATCCAGATTTTCTATTTTCACCCACGGGATTCCATACTCCGCATAGTACTCTTTCTGTTCCCGTTCCGGTGTTCTTCCGGAAACCAGTTTTGCCACATCCTCCAGCTTCTCGTAATTCCATTTCACATTATTATCCATATTTTTTCGTCATCTCAATCAATTCTTTAATCTGTTCCATGGTTTCCTGTTCCATCTTTGCAAGTTCTGTTAGCAATTCAAGCGGTGACTGAGAAATTTCCTCTCTGGTTTCTTTCCATGGTTTGTAACGCCCTGCTGTCAGATTATAATCATTTCGGCGAATTGTTTCTTTATCCGCAAACCAGCAGTTTTCCCCTGTCCAGTTTTCCGGTACCAGATTCTCCCACTGGTTTTTCTTCGCTCCCACAGTCAACTGCTTTTTCCATTCCTGCTGGGTATTTCTGCGATTCTTCCATGATTCCAGCAGATCCGGAAGCTGACTTTCTTCCACAGGTTCTCTTTTTTTATCAAGACTATATCCCGGATTTTCCAGTTCATAAAACCATACACAGGAGTTTTCTTCTCTTTTTTCGACTGGATTTGAAAACAGCAAAACAGATGCCTTACTTACCGTGTATGGGAGAAATGCTCCCACCGGAAGTGAAATTACACCTTCTAACTGAAATTCTTCCACCAGACGCTGACGCACTTTCATCTCTGCTTCAAACTTAAAAAGCATTCCTTCATTTACAACAACTACTGCCAGACCCTGCTGTTTTAAATGCTCCATTACCAGCTGCAAATATTGAATCTGGATTTTACGAGTCACTATGGGAAAACGTTCCTGCAATTCCATATTCAGTTCTCCCACCGGCGGATTTGTCACAATCAGATCATATAATTTGTCGGATTTATTCTCCAGTGGATCCTCCCATATGATTTTTCCATTGGAAACCCCATGATAAAATCGAAGCATTTGTGCCAAAAGAACCTGTTCCTTTTCTGCCTCAGTACCTGTCACCGTCCACTGCGGACAACTTCTATGTAAAGCCGCCAAAAAAGCTCCCGTTCTGCAGGATGGGTTCCATACCTGACAGCCGTCCTTTTTCTCTTCCGCAGATTCTTTGCTTTCTTCTTTTACCAATTGTATCAACAAATCGGTCAACGGATCAGGCATCAAAAACAGCCCACTGTTTCCCATGGAATAAATCTGCTGGATCATTTCCTCCATAGCCGTTCCAAACAATAACGGAACTTTATCTTCCCATTTGCATCGTTCGGCAATCCAGTCTATGAATTTACATAATTCCACAAGCCACCCGGCATTTTCCGAAGTCCATACCTGCTCCATAAAATGTCCTTCTTCCACAATGGAGGAGCAATATTGCATCTGATATTGAAGCTGCCAGATCCTCTGCTGATCATCCATCGCCTCATCCCCTCTGGTCCACTCCATCGGAAAACCGCCATAAGGGAAATACGGCTGAAGCTTCTCTCTTTTCTGCGACTCCACGAAAAGTCTTACATATGCCAGATACCCAAACTGCTGCACCAGACGAAGAGGCTTACGCTCCTGCTCAATCTGAAGCACATCCAGAACTTCCCGTACCTTTTCTTTCAGATTTACTGTCAAATCTTTTATATCTTCCATCGATTTCTCCTGTTTTT
>JBJFCH010000162.1:0-10038 GCA_051888835.1 Oliverpabstia sp.
TCTCTCATGACTCTTCCGGACAGCATCATCCTTCTCTCAATCGAAAACCGGTCACTCATCAGTCTGTCCAATGCCGGATAGATCGAATGCTGATCGATCTCCGCCAGATACCCCAAAGTTCCCAGATTGATTCCGAACAGTGGAATCTCTTTGTCAATTACATCTCTTGCCGCCTGAAGAAGTGTACCGTCACCTCCCAGTACGATCACACATTGGGTGTCATCCGGTATCCGTGCAGCATCTGTATGATAATATGGCTGTTCATCCTTTTTCTCTTCTGCTTCCAAAATCACACATTTCTTTTTATGGCTGGTCAGATAATCTGCGATTCGGTTCGTCACTGTCTGATTTTTATCTTTTATACTGTTCGTAATTATAACAAATCTGTCCATCGTTCCCCTTTATCCTCATCAGTAACTGTGAAAGTACTGAACAGTTACGATAATTCTTTATGTGCTGCAGCTACCACCTGATCCACATCTACCGAAACCTGATCATTGTACTCTCCCTCCGGAAGCTTTTTGATATGCAAAAGATACTCAATATTTCCTTCCGGACCTTTGATCGGAGAAAATTCCAGATGTTTGACTTCAAAGGAAATACTGATTGCATAAGCAATTACCTTTTCAATAACTTCCTTATGTACCGCCGGATCCCGCACAACACCTTTTTTTCCAACTTTTTCTCTTCCCGCTTCAAACTGGGGCTTGATCAGACATACGATTTCTCCGTCATCTGTCAGCAAATTTCTCACCGGAAGCAATACCTTTGTAAGGGATATAAATGACACATCAATCGATGTAAACTGTGACAGTTCCTGAATGTCTTCCGGTACGACATAGCGGATATTTGTTCTCTCCATACAGATGACCCGCTCATCATTTCTCAGTTTCCAGTCCAGCTGTCCGTGCCCCACGTCAATTGAATAAACTTTGACTGCTCCATTCTGCAGCATACAGTCAGTGAATCCACCCGTAGATGCACCCACATCCATACAAACTTTATCTTTCAATGTAACTCCAAAATGGGTCATAGCCTTTTCAAGCTTCAGTCCACCGCGGCTTACATACGGAAGAATATGACCTTTTACTGTTATCTCTACCGTATCAGGAAACATGGTACCCGCTTTATCTTCCCGCTGTCCGTCTACCAGTACATTTCCTGCCATAATAATGGCTTTTGCTTTTTCCCTTGATGTTGCCAGTCCACGGCTTACTACCAGTACATCTAATCTTTCTTTCATGCCTGTCTCCCGTCTGTATCCAAATCAGATTCTTTTCTCCACTCATGAATTCTTCCCACAACAGATTCTGCATCCATTCTCTGCTGCCGCATCAGATCTGCCACACTGCCATGAGAAACAAATCTATCCTCAATGGCAACAATCCTTACCTCAACATTTTTAAATTCATCTTTCTCTGCATAATATGTCATCACTTTTTCGCCAAATCCGCCGTTTTTGATATTTTCCTCCAGCGTAATGATCCATTTGTGATTTTTACCCAGTTTTTCAAGAAGATCTGTATCCAATGGTTTTACAAAACGCATATTCACCAGTGTTGGATTCTTTCCTTCTTCTTTCAGTTCACCATAGACCTGCTCCGCTATTTTTACCATATTTCCTACTGCCAGCAGTGCAATCTCTTCTCCCTGATACAAAACTTCTGCCTTTCCCATTTCCACCGGTGCCCTATGATCTTCCAGCCCATCATACGCTTCTCCTCTGGGATAACGGATAGCTACCGGACCACTTTGCCGGATAGCAAATTTAAGCATATCAGAAAGTTCCCATTTATTTTTCGGTGCCATCACAGTCATATTCGGCATCATAGAAAGATAAGTAAGATCAAAACATCCATGATGCGTTTCCCCATCGCTGCCCACCAGACCGGCCCGATCCACCGCAAATACCACAGGCAGGTTCTGCATACAGACATCATGAAGAATCTGATCGATTGCCCTTTGCAAAAATGAAGAATAGACGGCAACTACCGGACGCAGCCCTCCAAGTGCCAGACCTGCGGCAAAAGTCACTGCATGTTCTTCAGCTATTCCCACATCAAACAGTCTGTCCGGAAACATATTGCCGAAGCGCTTCAGTCCGGTTCCCGGAACCATGGCAGCAGACACCGCAACCACATCCGGTTCTCTGTCGCCGAACTTTCTCATAACCGTCGAAAAAATATCTGTGTAGGTAGCCTTCCCTCCTGACTTTGGAAGTCCTGTCTCAATCTCGAAAGGACCGGCACCATGAAATCTTGCCGGATGACGCACTGCCGGTGCATATCCTTTTCCTTTTTGTGTAAGTACGTGTACCAATACCGGTCCCTGTTTTCTCTTGGCATCGTGAAATACCCGGATCATCTGCCCTATGTTGTGACCGTCCACAGGTCCCAGATAAGTAAGTCCCATATTCTCAAACAGCATACCCGGGATCACAAACTGCTTAATACTGCTTTTTGTTTTGTGAATGGCATCCACCATTCCGTCGCCGACTTTTGGAATCTTTTTTAACGCCTGCGTCACTTCCATTTTCAGTTCCGTATAAGCTGCTGCTGTTCTGATATTTCCCAGATATGCAGACATTCCACCCACATTTTTTGTTATGGACATCTCATTATCATTCAGTACTATAATAAAATTTTTCTTCAATTCAGCGGCATTGTTCAATGCCTCATAAGCCATTCCACCGGTAAGCGCACCGTCACCGATTACGGATATAACCGTAAAATCCTCCCCCTTCAAATCTCTTGCCTGTACCATACCAAGTCCCGCCGAAACGGACGTAGAGCTGTGACCTGTATCAAAAGCATCACATGCACTTTCATTTCGTTTCGGAAATCCGCTGAGTCCTCCTGTTTTTCGCAAGGTAGCAAACTGTTCTTTTCTTCCGGTAAGTATTTTATGTGTATACGCCTGATGTCCCACATCCCAGATCAGTTTATCTTCCGGAAACTGAAGTACTCTGTGAAGAGCAATAGTAAGCTCCACCACACCAAGATTGGAGGCAAGATGACCTCCTGTTTCGCTGAGAGACCGGATCAAAAACTGCCGTATTTCCTCAGCCAGTTCATCACACTCCGGCAATGTCAGCGACTTTACATCATTTGGCTTTTTTATCCTGTCTAATATCATAATAACCCATCCTTTAATTACGTACCTTATTTTTTACGATTTACCAGATAGCGTACCAGTTCCTGCAAAAATTCATTTTTCTGCGGAAATTCTTCCAACCTACTCACCGCTTCCTCAGAAATCGTCTCCACATCTCCGGCAGCCTGATCAAGTCCACGAAGAGTCACATAAGTAACTTTATGGTTCTTTTCATCGCTGAAAACCGGTTTCCCCAATTCTTCCATGGTACTGGTAATATCCAGAATATCATCCCGAATCTGGAATGCCAGTCCCACCCGATTGCCGATGGTTTCTATACGATCTACCTCATCCTGAGAAGCTCCGGCGAGGATCGCACCTACCATCATAGAAGCCTCAATAAGAGCTGATGTTTTATTTTCATAAATATAGTCAAGCATTTCTTTTGAAATAGGCTTTCCCTCATTCGTCACATCTACGCTCTGACCACCCAGCATTCCGTAAATACCGGTCTTTCTGCTCAGAACAAGAAGGGCCTGACCGATCCGCCGGTTATCCGGTTCCAGAAGAAATGCTCTGCAAGCCGTTTCGTAGGCATAGTTCAGCAGGGCATCTCCACTCAACACACCGACAGCTTCTCCATAAACCGTATGCGTTGTTTTCTTCCCCCTGCGATATTCATCATTGTCAATCGCCGGCAGATCATCATGAATAAGCGATGAAGTATGTATCATCTCCATCGCGGCAAGAAATGGCTCAATCACCTTTGATTCTCCGCCGAACATTCTATATGTTTCAGCCATCAGAATCGGACGTAATCTTTTTCCGCCCGCTTCCATACTGTAATTCATCGCCCGTGCCAGTTCTTTCGCAAAGCCTTCCTCTTTTGGAAGATACCCGGCTATCAGACATTCTATTTCTTTTTTCTTCTGTTCCAGTTCCTTATTAAAATTCACTTAACTCACCATTTTCATTCAGCTGCTGCATCTTTTTTTCAACGGTATCGATTTTGCTGCTGCACTCTTTCAACAGTTCCATGCCTTTCTGATAATTCGAAAAAGCCTCTTCCAGAGAAGCATCCCCGCTCTCCAGCTGTTCTATGATCGCATCAAGAGCCTCAAACGTCTCTTCAATGCTCTTTACCTTTTTTCCCATAAATCCGCTCCCACCTCTGTCTGCTCAACTTTTGCACGAATCTGACCATCACTTACATAGATATTTAAAATATCTCCTTCTTTGACCTGACTCACTTTTGTCACCGCTTTCCGCTCTTCTCCTTCTACATAAGAAAATCCTTGATTCAGCTTTTGCAGCGGAGACAGTCCTTTCATCCTCTCAATATATATCCCCAGTCTGTGTCTTTCTCTTTGTATCTTCTGTTCCATCAAAACCTGCAGTTTTTCTTCAGTTTTTAAAAGATACATTCTTTTGTCACGGATCAGATTCTCCGGACTTAAATATCCGATTCTTGTCTGATAATGCTGTAATCTCTGCTTTTGCAGTATCAGGCGGCTGTTCATGGAAAAATCCATACGTTTTCGATAGCTTTCAAACTGTTCCATCAGCGCCCGGAAATCAAAAACTGCCAGCTCCGCTGCTGCTGACGGTGTCGGAGCACGAAGATCAGCCACATAATCCGCAATCGTCACATCCGTCTCATGACCTACCGCTGAAATAATCGGTGTAGAACAATTGAAGATAGCTCTTGCTACTTCTTCTTCATTAAATGCCCACAGATCTTCGATCGAGCCTCCGCCTCTTCCAACAATCATAACGTCCACACCCAGTTCATCCAGTGCACGGATTCCTTTTACAATGCTTTCTTTTGCGCCTTCGCCCTGTACCAGTGCAGGATACAGAATTATCTCAACATAAGGATTTCTGCGATAGGAAATATTGCGAATATCCTGAATGGCCGCCCCTGTAGGCGCTGTAACCACACCTATTCTTTTACAGTATTTGGGGATAGGCTGCTTATACTCCGGAGAAAACATTCCCATCTCTTCAAGCTCTTTCTTCAGAGCCAAAAATCTTTCATATAAAAGCCCTGCCCCTTCCAGCGATATTTCTTTCGCATAGAGCTGGTACTTTCCATCTCTTTCATATACGCTGACGCTTCCGGTTACAATCACTTTATCTCCGTTTTTCATGGAAAAAGCCAGCCCTTTTCTCTGTCCCGCAAACATAACACAGGAAATAGCACCGGTAGTATCTTTCAGAGAAAAGTACAGATGCCCCGACGTATGATATTTGCAGTTACTTACTTCTCCGCGAACTGAGATTCGGCTGAGCATAAAATCCTGGGTAAACATATTTTTTATATAATTATTGACCTGACCTACAGAATATACACTTCCCATATCCAATACACTGAAAAAGTCACTGCATATCGGCAGCTACTTTTCCCAATACTCCGTTAATAAATGCTGGTGATTCATCACCGCCGAACTTCTTCGCCAATTCTACTGCTTCATTGATCGCAACTTTCCCCGGCACATCTTCATCAAATAACACTTCATAGGAGGCCAGCCGCAAAATCGTAAGGTCTACCTTTCCCATACGACTTGTCTTCCATCCTTTACTGGATTTATTCAGAATCTCATCGATCTCCGGAATCTTATCTTTGATTTTTTCAAACTTTTCCTGAATATATGTCTGATCCTTTTCCTGAAGATTCTCGATACCCTCCAGATACAATTCTTTCTGTTCTCCCATCTCCTCCGACGGGTTAAATTCTGTCATAAATAACAATTGAAAAATACTTTCTCTCAGTTCTCTTCTATTCATGCTATCCTCCGCATTTTTCTTAACAGAGTGAAAAAGGGGTGTCTATCTGCCAGACCCCCCTAACCTTCTGCAACGTTCTATTAATTCTGTTCTTCCAGTTCTACGCTGGAAATGCTGATATTTACATCTGACACCTGAAGTCCAGTCATATTTTCAATAGAGGCTTTCACCTTTTCCTGAACTTTTTTACAGGTTTCCGGTATGCTGTATCCATATGACAGATTCAGTTTCAAATCTACACACACAACACTATCCAGTACATCTACTTTTACACCTCTGGACAGATTCTTCATCCCCAGCTTACCAACAAGATCATTGGTGATATTTCCTGCCATGGATGCAACTCCTTCCACTTCTGTGGCTGCCAGACCGGCAATGATCGCTACCACCTCATCTGCAATCTGTACCTTTCCAATTGTCTGATCGTCATATATCGTATACGCATCTCTTGCTTCATTTTTATTTTCTGCCATAGTATAACCCTCCTAAGTCAAGAACAACCTATTTGTTTTATTATACCAAAAACATCTGAAAATTAAAAGGGGTTTCCCTTAGTTTTTACTGAACTCTTCCAGTATCAGGTTTTTATTTCTGTCCAGCGTCATACCCACACTCCAGGAATTTACAAACAAAAGCAGCGGATTTCCACGCATGTCTTTGACCTTTTTCATATCTGAAGTTCCTGACAGTTTTTCCACATCCACTTCATCTTTATTCACAATCCAACGGATATGTTCATATGGCAGATTTTCAAGACGGATTTCCACGTTATATTCATTTTCCAGACGGTATTTGAGCACATCAAACTGCAAAACACCAACGACACCGACAATGATTTCTTCCATCCCCCCCATATATTCCTGGAAAATCTGGATGGCACCTTCCTGAGCGATCTGGTTGACACCTTTTACAAACTGTTTTCTCTTCATACTGTCAAGGAGGCGTACTCTTGCAAAATGTTCCGGTGCAAACGTCGGGATTCCCTCATATGCAAACTTCTTTCCCGGAACACAGACCGTATCTCCAATGGAAAAAATACCCGGATCAAATACACCGATAATATCACCGGCATAAGCCTCATCCACAATATGGCGGTCCTGTGCCATCATCTGCTGGGGCTGGGAAAGACGCATTTTTTTATCCCCCTGCACATGGTATACCTCCATGCCGGCATCAAACTTACCGGAGCAGATTCTCATAAATGCAATACGGTCTCTGTGTGCCTTATTCATATTGGCCTGTATTTTGAAAACAAATGCAGAAAAATCCTCCGTCATAGGATCGATCATTCCGCAATCTGCCATTCTCGGCAGCGGAGAGGTCGTCATCTGCAGGAAATGCTGCAGAAATGTCTCCACGCCAAAGTTTGTCAGTGCTGATCCAAAAAATACCGGTGAAAGCTTACCACAGCTTACTTCCTCAAGATCAAATTCTGCACTGGCACCATCCAGAAGTTCTATTTCCTCCAAAAGCTGTTCTTTCTGATCTGCAGTCATGACGGCATCCATTCCGGTATCATCATTGACATCCACTTCTTCAATATGCCCCTCTTTTGTTCCTTTCATCGTATCGGAAAATGTAAGCACTTTCTGTGTATTTCTGTCATAAACACCACGAAATGCCTTTCCGGAACCAATGGGCCAGTTGATAGGACAGGTCGGAATTCCCAGTTCCTTCTCAATATCGTCAAGCAATTCAAAGGTGTCATTGGCATCCCGGTCCATTTTATTGATAAATGTAAAAATCGGGATATGGCGCATCGCACATACCTTAAAAAGCTTTCTTGTCTGTGCCTCCACACCTTTTGACGCATCAATTACCATCACTGCCGAATCAGCAGCCATCAGAGTACGGTAAGTATCCTCTGAAAAGTCCTGGTGTCCCGGTGTATCCAGAATATTGATACAATATCCGTCATAATTAAACTGCAGTACGGATGAGGTAACGGAAATACCTCTTTTTTTTTCGATCTCCATCCAGTCGGAAACGGCATGACGGGCCGTCGCCTTTCCTTTTACACTTCCGGCCAGATTGATTGCACCGCCGTAAAGCAAAAACTTCTCTGTCAGAGTCGTTTTACCAGCATCCGGATGGGAAATAATTGCAAATGTTCGTCTTTTCTTTATTTCATTTGTAAAATCAGCCACTTGAGAGACCTCCATAAATTACATAATACAAAACACTTTAGCTATTTTAGTATAGGTTGTTTTGGACTGTCAAGGGATTTCGTCACAATCTGCATTCCTTCAGCCATTTTCTCCGTTCCCGGTAATCCGGCAATACCTCTTCCACAATTTTCCAGAACTTGTCCGAATGATTCATCTCAATCCTATGTGCCAGCTCATGTACCACCACATAATCTAATATTTCATCCGGCATCAGCGCCAGTTTCCAGTTAAAATTCAAATTTCCTTTACTGCTGCAGCTTCCCCATCTTGTCTTCTGCTCCCTCAAAGTGACTTTTCCATAAGTCACTCCCATAATCTTCGCATAATACTGAATCCGTGCCGGAAGAATCTGCTTTGCCCGTTCTATCCCTTCCCTGCGTTCCTGCTCAGTAATCTCACGACGGCTGTTTTCCCGGTCTTTTATCGCCTTCTGATGCTTCTCAATCCAATCCTGCTTTTCTCTCAGCATCTGTTCCACTTTTCGTCTGGATACAGAATAGGGTGAACGTACGATGATATCTCCCTTTTCATTAATCTGTATCGCTGTCGTTTTTCTGTTTGATCTGACCCACTGATATTCCATATTATTTCTCCCGTCTTTATCCGGCTATTCCCACATATCTTTTAGCCAGCTTCAGCCTGATATCGAATTGTTCGTAAAAATCTTTACTGCCGTCATAGGGTTTTTGAAAAAACTGCTCCAGCACATACATATTGATTTTTTTCACCAGCATTTCCTGGTTGAGATCTTTCAGGATTTTCTGCACATCCTTTTGGAAATAATGCCACTGACAGATATATTCCTCATATTGTTTCAGATTTTGTGTACCCAGCCATTTTTTTATTTTGACTTTTGTTTTTAATTCTTTTTTACACTCATGTGTCTGGAGGAAATATCGAAAACTTCCCTCCTCATAGCATCTCCCCAATGGAAAAAGCCTGCAGATTCCCGGTCGGATCGCATGAATATTACACCGTCCGTTTTCATTTAAAAACGCACAACTCTCGTCTTTTCCCACCATCTTCATATTTGGCAGAATGATCCCATCCACCACATGAAGTTCGATACAAGTCTCCAGAAGCTGCTCAAAAGTACATTCCAGATGGACGGTAAGACGATAAATATCCATAGGATCCAACAAAATAGATTCTCCCATTCCCCGGCAACAGGAAGAGCAACCTTTACAATCATCACAACCGACCTTTACCATATCGTTTGCATCATATAATCTTCCATCTGATATTTCTTTCAGATCAATTTCACGCTCCATACAATCCTCCTGTGTATCGTATTTATTCAGCTTTTAACCACCGAACAAAGATGTTATGTATTGGTTGTACTGTATCAAAATAATCAGGGGATGTCAAATATGCAAAGCCCACACCCATGGTTCATATGCAGAATCCCGCCCTCATGGTACTGTATTCATTTTTAATTCGTATATCCAATAAAGTAGAACGGCTGATGGAATGGTGTTGTTCACATCAATGTCATTGGGTAAGCGCGCCTGACATTGGTGTGAACAACACCATTCCATCAGCCTCACAATCTTTATAAGATACAAATTAAAAAGTGTATTACTTCTCCCCTTCCTCACTCATGGGAGATATCACAATGTTTTCAGCAGCGATTCCGGTTTTCCGTTTCACAATGTCCTCAATCTGCGCCCTGCTTGCATCATCCACGCTGGTGCTGGGTACTACTACATCCGCAGTCTCCCCCGTCAGATTGACTACCACATCCGGAAATCCTTTTGCTTCCAGAAGGAGTTCTGCTGCTGCTTCTTTTTCCACCATCTCAGTCATGGATACCATACTGGCAATTGCGCTCTGTCTTTCTTCCTCAGAAAGCTGAGAATTGTTGATGATTTCCAGCAGTGTCTCTTTATTCTGAGACCGGATCTGTTCTCTGTTGATCTTTGCCTGCGCCATATATGTAGAGGCACCGGTAAGAACGGCTTCTCCCGGAGTATCCAGTGAAGTATCGGTT
>JBJFCH010000163.1:0-9886 GCA_051888835.1 Oliverpabstia sp.
TTCAGGAAATTTATATTGCACATACTGCAGCCGTGATCGGTCAGTAAGCGCATGACCCTGCAGCAGCTAAAATATGTTACAACCATTGCGGATACAGGAACGCTCAGCGAAGCAGCAAAGGAATTGTTTATAACTCAGCCAAGTCTCACAAAATCTGTGAAAGAACTGGAGAAGGAAATGAACATTACAATTTTTGACAGGACAAATAAAGGGATTACCGTGTCGAAAGAGGGGGAGATTTTTCTGGGTTATGCCAGACAGGTTCTGGAACAGACTGCTCTGATTGAAGAAAAATATAAGAAGCAGTCAGGTGTAAAACAGGAATTCTGTGTTTCTACCCAGCATTATTCCTTTGCAGTGAATGCATTTGTTGATCTGATCAAGGAATGTGGAAGTGATCAGTATGATTTTTCACTTAGGGAAACCCAGACTTATGAGATTATTGAAGATGTATCGCGCAGAAAAAGTGAGATTGGTATTCTCTATCTGAATTCATTCAATGAGGCGGTGATAAGGAATATCATGAAAGCGAATGATCTGAAATTCACGGAGCTTTTTGTGGCAGAGCCTCATGTATTTATCAGTGATAAACATCCGTTGGCAGAGAGACGTTCTGTCTCATTGGAGGAACTGGGAACCTATCCTTATCTGTCTTTCGAACAGGGAGAACACAATTCATTTTACTACTCGGAAGAAATATTCAGCACACAGGTGCGTGCAAAAAATATTCGTGTGCGGGATCGGGCAACCTTATTTAATCTCTTGATCGGCCTGAACGGCTACACCGTCTGCAGCGGAGTCATTGATGAAGAGCTGAATGGGAAAAATATCATAGCACTTCCGCTTAAGGAAGAAGGAGAAATGCATGTTGGGTTTGTAACACATAAGAATTATCTTCCAAGCAGAATGGGGAGTCTTTACATAGAAGCATTAAAACGCTGTGTAATCCCCGTAAAAGAATAAGCCATACCGGTTTGTTATAGCTGACAGTTATGGCAAACCGGTATTTTTATATATTTTACCGATTGCAGACGTTTGGGTATACTTTGAGAAGAAACAAAAGTAAAGAGCATCGCAGGAGGTAGAATATGAGAAATAAACAGACACCGTTTCGGTATGATTATGTAGGAAGCTTTTTGAGACCGGCATACTTGAAGGAAGCAAGAGCAGATTATGAAGAAGGAAAAATTACTGCAAGTGATCTAAAATCAGTAGAGGACCGGGCAATTACAGAGCTCGTCGAAAAACAGAAAAAAGCAGGCTATCATGTGATTACTGACGGAGAATTCCGCAGAGCAACATGGCATCTGGATTTTATGTGGGGATTTGAGGGAGTTGCTCATCAAAAAACAGAAAAGGGAGTGGCTTTTCATGGAGAAGCGGCTCTGATCGATGATACCTGGCTGACCGGTAAAATATCTGTAGAGGATCATCCGTTTGTAGAGCACTTCAAATTTGTGAAGGCTCTGGAGGATGAGGAAACGGTGGCGAAACAGACGATTCCGGCACCGGCTCAGTTTTTTCAGCAGATGATTATTCCTGTGAATCTGGAAACGACAAGAAAATACTATCCGACAGATGAAGAACTGATAGAGGATATTGCAAAAGGATATCGGAAAGTCATTCGTGATCTGTATGAAGCCGGATGCAGAAATATTCAGTTTGATGATTGCACCTGGGGTGTGCTGGTGGCAAAGGGAAGTGTGGAACGTTATGGAAAAGATGCTGATTTGCAGTCCATAACAGAGAAATTACTGAAGGTTAATAATCTGGCTATTGAAGGAAAACCGGAGGATCTGATCATCAACACACATGTATGCCGGGGAAATTACCATTCTGCATATTTCAGCAGCGGAGCTTATGATCCGGTTGCGGAGCCGCTTTTCGGAAGGGAGAATGTGGATTCCTATTATCTGGAATTTGATGATGAGCGTTCTGGCGGATTTGAACCTCTGAAGTATATTAGCGGCGATAAAAAGGTTGTACTTGGCCTAATAACGACCAAATCACCGGAGCTTGAGAATAAAGAAGAAGTGATTGCACGTATTCATGCGGCGGCAGAATACATTCCGCTCGACAGGCTTTACCTGAGTCCGCAATGCGGTTTTGCATCCTGTGAAATCGGAAATAAGTTGACCGAAGAAGAACAGTGGGCAAAACTGGCACTGGTTAAGGAAATCGCAGACGAAGTCTGGGGATAATTCACTGAAAAAATCTTTCTTCTGATAGATGGGTCTTACGCTGCAGTATGAAATACATAACGTATTATAAGGGGAAGGCGTTATATGAATATTACAGAATTAAGATACATTATTGAAACAGCTGCTACCGGATCGATCAGTGCAGCGGCGAAAAATCTGTATGTTGCCCAGCCGAATATCAGTAAAGCAATTAAATCCCTGGAGGAAGAATATGGAATTCAGATATTTGAACGTTCCTCCAAAGGTGCTGTTCCGACAAGAGAAGGACAGAAATTTATTCAACAGGCAAGAAAGATTCTAGAGGAAATTGACAGACTGGATGGACAGTTCCTGGAGAGACCGAGTAAGCAGGCCGGCCTTAAGATATCCATTCCGCGGGCAAGTTATGCATCGGATGCATTTGTGCAATACATGAATCGGGTCAAGAATGCTGATCAGATTAAAATTCACATCAAGGAATGCAATTCGCTGGATGCTATCGAGAACATCATTAAACATCAGTATAATCTTGCTCTGATTCGATTTGAAACGAAACATGAGGAGTATTATGAATCGATTCTGCATTTGAAAGGAATGGAGTACGAAACAATCCTGGAATTTCAATATAATCTTCTCGTCAGCCGGGACAGTCTTCTGGCGACAAAAGAAATATACGGCTATGAAGATTTGAAAGGGTATATTGAGTTGATTCATGGAGATGTGAAGCTTCCGAATGGAGATTTTGCAGATATGCTGGAAATTCCCGAAAATATGAATTCACGTAAAAGGATTCATGTATATGAACGAGGCAATCAGCTTGCTCTTCTTCAGGAAATACCTGAGACCTATATGTGGGTGTCTCCGATGCCGCAGGAAATACTGGAACGATACAATCTGATGCAGAAGGAATGCCGGTGGCAGAAGAGAAGTTTGAAGGATGTTCTGGTTTACCCGAATCGTAAAACACTCAGGAAAGAGGATAAAGAATTTATTGAAGAGTTGAAAAAAGAAGTGAAGAGAGTTTTGAATTGTATATAGAAGAATTGGTCCTTGAGTATTACTTATGGACCAATTCTTCTATATTTGGATAAAAAAATCGGAAGTGTATGGAACTGCAATAAGTATATTTGCTTGACAGTTATCCCAAATCAGTAGAAACATGATGTTGATTCCGGTATTTCAAAGGAGATATCTGATATTCTTTTTTGAAAAGGTGATAAAAATTACTAATACTCTGAAAACCACTTTCATAAGCGATATCAATAATTTCTTTATCGCTGTGTTGCAACAAATTGGCTGCATAGTTTAATTTTTTTGTGTTAATGTAAGTCATTGGAGTTGTACCCAGATATTTGCGAAAAGCACGACAGATATGCTCCGGTGTTCGGTTGGTTTGTTCTACTAGATAATCCATTCCACGCTCCAGATTTTCGGGAGAGGAAAGTTTATCTATGGCCTGTTCCAACCAGGCAGGAAGGTTCGTCATTTGGCTGCTCTTTTTACGTTTTTCGATTTCTTGCATAAAATATGAAAAGAGTACATCTGTCAAAATTGTTCTCAAATATGTGTTCTTCCGACGAATAGAACTGGAAGGAAGCAAGTTTAAATAAGAAATCCGGTTTTGCAGCAAGGTAGTATCGAGGCTTGAAAGCGTACAGACTGGCGCATGTGAACCGGTGTGTAAATCATTCAGTTTTTCAGGAGAGTCATAGAGAAAACGGAACAGAGCTTCTATGGTGTATGCCGGGAATGCGAGATTGATGTGTTCACCCGGTCCGCATTCTATTTTTGTATGTATATCTCCGGGACGAATTAAAAGTAGATTCCCTTTCTGAAGTTTTAATAGATCATTATTTAATTTTACATTCAAATTTCCGCTGGTCATAAGAACAATTTCATAGAAATCATGTACTTGCGGATAATCAGACGGATCAATATTTGAACGAAGAGCATAGTGGGCCTCACAGCCGTTAGAAAAAACATCTGCGGATAATACGGACTGAGCATGCATACGAATTCCTCCTTTTCCTGAAAATCAATGGTAACATTTTTTAATAATATCAATATACAGCAAAAAATATTTAATGTAAAGAAGACTTTTCATTATGGAAAGTGTATAGTAATAGCATAACAAGTGGCAGAAAAAAATAACTGCTGAAATAAGAGATGTCCGGATATCAAAAAACAAAAAAATTATAAAAAAAGGAGATACGATATGAAAAAGATAGTGGCAATTTTATTATCATTAGGATTAATGTGTTCATTGGCAGCATGTGGAAACAGCTCAAGTTCAAAAGAAGAAACAGATGGCGGGGAAGAAGCTGCTTCTAACAGTAACAAGACAATTGCTGGAATTGTATTCCAGGAAGACCAGTTCTTTAATTTGATGACAGCGGGATATGAACAGGCAGCAAAAGATCGTGGATATACCATTCAGTTGTCAAATATTTCAAACGATCAGGCAAAAGAAACGGAAGTAATCAATACATATGCGGCACAGGGAGTTGCGGGGATTGCAATTTCTCCACTGTCTGAAACGATTTCACCGGAACCTTTATCCGCTGCAGCAGAGAAAGGTGTAAAAATTTGTGTTTCTAACACTGGAATTGACGCATATAAAGATTTTGCGATCAGTGCTTATACTTCTGATAATTATGGATACTGCTACCAGACGGGAGAGATTGCAGCAGATTTTATTAAAGAGCACTATGGAGATGAAAAAGTGCAAGTAGGTATTATCCAGTTTAAGACTCAGATTCCTGAGATTTCTGCACAGCGTGTGAATGGTTTCCTTGGTGCATTGGATGATGCAGGAATCAATTATGAAGTGGTTGCTGATCAGGATGCATGGCTTCAGGATGTAGCGATTACTAAAGTCGGTGATATGCTGGCCGGCAATCCGGACATTGACATTTTCTTCGCAGCCAATGACGGAGGAACGATTGGAGCGACAATGGCTGTGGAAAGTACTGGATTGCAGGGAAAAGTATATGTATTCGGATCAGATGCTTCTGAACAGATTATTGACTTATTAAAAGCTGATAACAATATTCTCCAGGCAGTAACGGGACAGGATGCTTTTGAGATTGGTTATAAGACAGTTGATAATCTGATCAATATTTTGGAAGGCAAGACAGTAGAAGGAGAAGGGGAAACAAATATTGTTGAAGGTATTCCTTTGAAGCGTGGTGATACAGAAAGCTTGGATGCATTCCTTGAAGATCTGAAAACAAAAATGTAACTGTTTAAGTGGTCGGGAGTGGATGCATTCCCGACCAAAATTATTTCATTGATGAGAGGAACTTTCGGATGAGTATATTAAGGACAGAAAATATAACAAAAGATTATCCGGGTACACGTGCGCTGGATAATGTGTCAGTTTCTTTTGAAAGCGGAAAGGTGCATGCATTTATCGGGAAAAATGGTTCCGGAAAATCAACATTAGTTAAAATATTTGCCGGTGCAACACAGCCTACTAACGGTAAATTTTATCTGGATGATGAGGAACTGCATTTTTCGAATCCGACGGAAGCGATGAAAAAAGGAATTGCCACTGTTTATCAGGAGCTAAGCCTGGTGCCCTATTTATCAGTAGCGGAAAATATCTTTCTGGGAAGATTGCCAAAAAAAGGAAAGATTATTGATTGGAATCGAACATATAAAATGGCAGATGAACTTCTGAAAAAAATGGGTGTCGATATTGACCCTAAAGAAAAAGTTTTTAAACTGAGTATGTGGCAATGTCAGGTTGTGGAAATTACAAAGGCTATGAGTTTTAATCCAAAAGTTTTGATGTTGGATGAGCCTACGTCCGCGTTGGCAACACATGAAATTCAAAAACTATTTGAAGCAATACGGATGTTGAAAAAACAAGATGTAATTATAATCTATATTTCTCATAGGCTACAGGAATTATGGGAGATCGCAGACAGTGTAACTGTACTTCGTGATGGTAAATATATTGGAAAAGAAGATATACATAAAATGGAACATAAAGATATCATTACGATGATGTTTGGAGATGTAGAGATAAAAAAACGTCCTGCTGATTTGAAAGTTCAGGAAGAGAACGCGCTGGAAGTAAAAAATCTTACCAGAAAAGGGAAATTCCAGGATGTGTCATTCACACTGAAAAAAGGAGAAGTGTTAGGTATTGCGGGGATGCTTGGATCCGGACGTACAGAACTTTTGCGCAGTATATTCGGTGCAGATCCTTATGACAGCGGAAGTATAATTGTGGGAGATAAAACAGCACCTTCAAAGGCATCACCGATGGAGATGAAGAAACTGGGGCTGGGATTAACACCTGAAGAACGGAAGACTCAGGGAGTCATTTTGATCCATTCTATCAGAGATAATCTTTGCTATGCGAGTCTTGACAGAATGACGACTAATCATGTTATCAACAATAAACGAAGGCAGCAGCGTGCGGACAAGCAGGTAGAAGACCTTGAAATAAAAATTCCGGATTTAATGGCTCCGGTAGGTTCGCTTTCAGGAGGCAACCAGCAAAAAGTTGTTATTGGAAACTGGTTGAATACACAGCCTTCGATTATGATGTACGATGAACCTTCAAGAGGAATTGATGTAAAAGCAAAACAGCAGATTTTCCAGATTATGTGGGATCAGTCAAAAAAAGGTGTGTCCAGTATATTTGTGTCTTCGGAGTTAGAAGAACTTCTGGAAGTTTGTCATCGTGTTTTGATTATGTATATGGGGAAAATTGTCGGAGAAGTAACTCTTGATGATAATATTACGATTGATACATTATATGCATATTGTATGGGAGGAAAAGTGGAATGAAATCAATAAAAATAGGCGCACTTCATATGGAATTGTTTTCGAATAAAAAGACAAAGCAGTTTTTTCTGGATCATTTGATTGAGTTACTTTTATTGGCTTTAGTTGTTGGAATAAGTATTGCATCACCGGCTTTTTTGACAGCGGGAAATATTTTGAATATTTTGCGTAGCGCAGCCATGAAAGGTGTTATTGCTTATGGAATGTGTTTGGTAATTATCTCAGGTGAAATTGACCTTTCGGTAGGTTCTCAAGTGGCTTTGAGCGGTATCCTTGTAGCGTGGACGTCTAAGAAGCTGTCTGAATCAGGAATTATGTCGATTCAAACAGGAGCTATTGTCGGTATTTTGTTAGCGTTGGCAGTTGCCATGGTGGTAGGTTTCTTCCATACATGGGCCCGTCATAAATTCAATATGCCGAGCTTTATTATTACATTGGCTACACTGAATATCATGTATGGTATTGCCGCTTTGGTCTGCGGAGGTTTTCCAATTGCAAATGCATATCCGAACTGGTATGCATATATGGGATCCGGAGAATTGTTTGGAATTCCTGTACCGGGGCTTGTGTTCCTTATTATTTTTGCTCTGTTCTGGTTTTTGACAGAAAAGACTGATTTAGGAAGACAGATTTATGCGGTCGGTGGAAATGCGGAAGCGGCAAGATTGAACGGAATCAGCGTATGGAAAACGAGATTATTTGTTTTTTCTACTGTTCAGGTAATGTGTGTGTTGTCAGGAATTATGAACTCAGCGCAGGTTCGTTCGGCAACATTTACATTCGGACGTGGATGGGAAACATCTATCATTTCATCAGTTGTAATTGGTGGAACGAGTATGCTTGGTGGTATCGGTACAGTTTGGGGGACTTTGATTGGTGTTCTTTTTACCGGTGTAATTAGTAATGGTATGACTTTACTTAACGTAAATGAGTATATGCAGTATGTCGTGAACGGAGGCATTATGTTTTTTGCAGTAATGTTTAATACCTACATGACAAAGAAGAGAAATAATTAATAAAATTCGGAGGCGGGAAAATGAAACTAGGAGTTGGCTTATATCATCATATGCTTACAGACAGAGAATTTGCATTTGCAAAACAGTGTGGATGTACAGATTTGATTGTCCATCTGGCAAATTATTATGATAGCAATAAGGACATTGTAAAAGCTACAGACGAAAATACAAATTATGGGGCTTCAACAGCTATGGATCCGGTTTGGAAGTTGGAGAATATTCAGGCACTTTGTAAAAAAGCTCAAAAGTATGGATTACGTATTTATGGAATTGAGAATTTCAGTCCGGCAGACTGGTATGATGTATTATTGGATGGACCACGAAAAGAGGAACAGATGGAAAATCTGAAACAGATTATTCGCAATGTCGGAAAAGCAGGAATTCCTTGCTTCGGATACAACTTTAGCTTGGCTGGTGTATGGGGGCATCAGAAAACAACCGAAGCCAGGGGTGGGGCTGTAAGCACCTGTTTTGATGCAGACTTACTGCAATTGGATGCGAAAATCCCATGTGGTGAAGTGTGGAATATGACTTATGCAGAGAATACGACTGGAGAATATATCAAAGATATTGGATATGAAGAATTATGGGATAGGCTACGTTGGTTCCTGGAGCAGATTCTTCCGGTAGCAGAAGAATCCGGAGTCGTTATGGCTCTTCATCCGGATGATCCGCCAATGCCGTTTTTAAGAGGAACACCGAGACTTGTATACCAGCCGGAGCTTTACCAAAAAGTATTGGATATGGTTCCAAGCCCATCGAATGCGATTGATTTTTGTATGGGAAGTATTCAGGAAATGACTCATGGGAATATCTATGATGCATTGGAGCAGTATGCATCGCAAGGAAAAGTTGCGTATACCCATGTCAGAAATGTCCGGGGCAAGGTTCCGAAATATACAGAAGTCTTTGTAGATGATGGTGATATTAATATTGCGAAAACATTAGAAATTCTGAAAAAGAACCATTTTGAAGGAGTGATGATTCCGGATCATACGCCTCAGATAACATGCGATGATGAATGGCATGCAGGAATGGCTTACGCCCTTGGCTTTATTAAGTCAGAAATGATGCATTTGCAATAAATGTGGAATTGGAATAGGTAAGGAGAAGTGATGTGATGAATTTATTTGATTTGACAGGGAAGGTTGTATTTGTTACAGGCGGAACCAGAGGAATTGGACTTGCTATTGCACTTGGTATGAAAGAGGCTGGGGCAAGAGTATGGATTCATGGAAGTAAAGAGGAAAGTACAGCAAAAGTGGCAAAAGAACATGGATTTTCTTATGTATTTGGGAATTTGAAAGAGACCGAAAAATTAGATGAAATGTTGGTTCCGCTTTTGGAAAAAGAAGAAAAACTGGATGTACTGGTAAATAATGCAGGATTTGAAACACACTGTGAAATGAAAGATGTAGGGGAAGCGGAGATGGATGCAATTTATAATGTAAACACAAAGTCCCCTGTCTTCATTATACAAAAAGTACTTCCAATGATTCGTAAAGCAGGTGGAGGTTCTATTATCAATGTAACTTCCATTCATCAGAAAGTTCCGGTGAGAACAAATGGTTCCTACTGTATGTCAAAAGCGTCTCTTTCAATGTATACAAAAGTAGCTGCGCTGGAACTTGCGAAAGAGAATATACGTGTGAATAATCTTGCGCCAGGTGCGATTTTAACAGATATGAACAGAGAAATCGTTGAAGCGATGGATTTTGATCAGTGGATTCCGATGGAACGCGTCGGACGATCAGAAGAATTGGCTGGGCCAGCTGTTTTTCTTGCTTCTGATGCATCTTCTTACATAACAGGCGCGACGCTTTATGTTGATGGAGGATATAGTGAGAATCTATTGAGATATTAGGAGGGAATATATGAATCGTCGGAATT
>JBJFCH010000164.1:0-9883 GCA_051888835.1 Oliverpabstia sp.
TTTTTTTGGTAATTTCATTTCAATATATTTTGTTTTCACCACGACAGTAAGTGGCTAATTGGTTGATTAGATAAAAATAGGTAGAAAATAAAGAGAAATTACGTTTTCCCTCTTGCAAAACTGAAATTTTCCTGTAGAATAGGAAAGGATTGGACAAAGCAACCGATGATTTTCAAGAGAGAAAAGGATTGATGACATGATTGCAGCAAATAATGTAACATTACGTATTGGAAAAAAAGCTTTATTTGAAGATGTTAATATTAAGTTTACGGAAGGAAACTGTTATGGACTGATCGGTGCCAATGGTGCCGGAAAATCCACATTTTTGAAAATCCTTTCCGGACAGTTGGAGACAACTCACGGGGATGTGACTATCACACCGGGACAGCGCCTCTCTTTTCTGCAGCAGGATCATTTCAAATATGATGCCTATCCGGTTTTGGATACGGTAATTATGGGAAATGCTCGTCTGTATGAGATTATGAAAGAAAAAGAACAGATTTATGCAAAAGAGGATTTTACGGATGAAGATGGAATCCGTGCCAGTGAACTGGAAGCAGAGTTTGCGGAGATGGACGGATGGAATGCAGAGTCTGATGCCGAACAGCTTCTGAATGGTCTGGGTATTCCTACAGAACTGCATTATGCGCAGATGGCAGATCTGAACGGTAGTGAAAAAGTGAAAGTACTGCTTGCACAGGCACTGTTTGGCAATCCGGATATTCTGCTTTTGGATGAGCCTACCAACCATTTGGATCTGGATGCGATCGCATGGCTGGAAGAGTTTCTGATCAATTTCCAGAATACCGTGATCGTAGTATCCCATGACCGTTATTTCCTCAATAAAGTATGTACACATACAGCAGATATTGATTATGGTAAGATTCAGCTTTATGCCGGAAACTACGATTTCTGGTTTGAATCCAGTCAGCTTTTAGTAAAGCAGATGCGTGAGGCAAATAAGAAAAAGGAAGAGAAAATCAAAGAGCTGCAGGAATTTATTTCCCGATTCAGTGCCAATGCTTCCAAATCCAAACAGGCTACCTCCCGTAAAAAAGCTCTGGAAAAGATTCAGTTGGAGGAGATCCGTCCTTCCAGCAGAAAATATCCGTATATTGATTTCAGACCAAACCGTGAGATTGGAAATGAAGTTTTGATGGTGGAAAATCTCTCAAAAACTATTGACGGAGTAAAAATTCTGGATAATATTACATTTACCCTGGGAAGAAACGATAAAGTGGCTTTTGTGGGTGGAAATGAACTTGCAAAAACTACTCTGTTCAAAATTTTGGTTGGTGAAATGGAACCGGATGAGGGATACTACAAATGGGGTGTTACCACATCTCAGGCTTACTTCCCGAAGGACAGCACCAAAGAATTTGATAATGATCTGACGATTGCAGACTGGCTGACCCAGTATTCCGAAATCAAAGATGTGACCTACGTTCGTGGGTTCCTTGGAAGAATGCTGTTTGCGGGGGAAGATGGTGTCAAGAAGGTGAAAGTACTTTCAGGTGGTGAAAAAGTACGTTGCCTGCTGTCGAAAATGATGATTTCAGGTGCCAATATCCTGATTCTGGATGAACCTACCAATCATCTGGATATGGAGAGTATTACTGCACTGAATAACGGACTGATCAAATTCCCGGGTGTACTGCTTTTTGCATCCCATGACCATCAGTTTGTTGAGACAACTGCCAACCGTATTATGGAAATTATGCCAAATGGCTCTATGATTGATAAGATTACCACGTATGACGAGTATCTGGCCAGCGATGAGATGGCAAGAAAACGTCAGGTATATCTGATGCAGGAAGAAGATAACTAAAAAAATTGCAATATAACATGAAAAACAGGGGGCATGACCGGAGAATAATCCGACTCATGTCCCTTGCATGATTTTCAGGCAAAATGAAAGAACGCTCATATGTTCAAATGAAAGGAGTTACTTGATATGACGGAAATACTTAACACTCTGGCACACATGATACAGAAATATATCTGGATTGCTCCGGTATTATCATTGTTGGCCGGTATTATTACTTCATTTACCCCATGCTCATTGTCCAGCGTCCCCATGGTAATCGCATATATCGGGGGTTCAGCAAAAAAAGACAGTAAGAAAGCATTTCGCCTTTCTCTTACTATGGCAGCAGGACTTTCTATTACTTTTCTGGTCTTTGGTTCGCTTGCTTCGGTCATCGGACATTATATGCATGAAATCGGTACCTGGTGGTATGCACTTCTGGGAATCATTATGATTCTTATGGCTTTGCAGATCTGGGGTGTGATACGTCTGCTTCCCAATCATCCGCATGATTATGGAACGGGAGAAGAGCATCCGGAGCATGGATGTGAGTGTCATGATCATCGCCATCATCATGAGCATGAACACGAACATCCCACGAATTGTGAGGAAAATGGAGGAAAATGTCACTGCGGTCCCAAAGTGAGCAAGAGAGGATACCTCGGAGCACTGCTGGCAGGAATGTTGAGCGGGGCAATCTCTTCCCACTGTTCCACACCTGTCATGATCGCACTGCTTGCGATGGCGGCACAGTCAGGCAATACTTTGTGGGGAATTTTCCTTCTTGCCATGTTTGCGGTTGGACACAGTATTCTTCTGGTGGCAGCCGGAACCAGTTACAGTGTGGTGCAGAAATGGATGTATGATCCCAAATATGAAAAAATCAGCAAAACCCTTCGCTCCGTGATGGGAGCAGTGATTTTGCTGATTGGTATTGTTATGTTCTATATGGCATTTTTCTATGTGGATTGATTATCCACCTTTGATGGATTACAGAAGAGAAGCAGCTGCCTCGTCAAGAACAACAGTAACATCCGGGTGCAGCTGCAGGATGGAAGCCGGCATCTGCGGCATAACCGGACCCTGAAGAGCTTTCTTTACAGCTTCTGCCTTGTCAGCTCCGCTGGCAATCAGAAGAATTCTCTTTGCTCTCATGATCGTTCCGATACCCATGGTATAGGCCTGTGTAGGAACATCTTCAATTTTTTCAAAGAAGCGGGCATTGGCTTTAATCGTGCTCTCTGTAAGGTCTACACAGTGTGTGAATTTTGGAAATTCGTCTGCAGGCTCATTGAAACCGATATGACCGTTATGACCGAGACCGAGAAGCTGCAGATCAGCTCCACCGTAGCTCTTTACAATTTCTTCGTACTCTTCACATGCTTTCACCGGATCCGGATTGGTACCATCCGGCACATTGGTTCTGGAAAGATCGATATTGACATGTTTGAACAGGTTGTTCATCATAAAATAGTAATAGCTTTGATCATTGCTGTGATCCAGACCCCGGTATTCATCCAGGTTAACTGTGGAAACCTGAGAAAAATCCAGATCCCCTTTTTTGTACCATTCTACCAGCTGAGCATATGTGCCGACTGGGGTAGAACCGGTAGCAAGCCCCAATACACAGTTCGGTTTTGTAATAATCTGAGCAGAGATAATATTTGCTGCTTTTCTGCTCATGTCATTGTAATCTTTTGTTACAATAATTTTCATGGAAAAACCTCCTCATCTACATAATTCTTACATTTAAACTATCCTATTTAAACGCAAAAAGCAAGTAGGAATTGTCATAAGGCAGAAAATAGAAAGTTCTTACCGTCGTAAAAATGACGAAAAATCTTTCATAAATCAGTCGGATAAAGCTTTTATGGAAGAGGCATATTCAGAAGGCGTCATTCCTGTGAACTTTTTAAACTGTCTGGAAAAATAGTGGATAGAAGAGTATCCCAGATAATCAGATATCTGGGAAAAGTTCCCGCTTTCCTCGCGGATCATTTTTTTCGCAGTTTCAATTTTCAGGTGAGAAAAATAATCAATGACACCACATCCATTTTCTTCTTTAAATAGTTTGAGTAATTGGGCACGTCCTACCATAGTTGCATGACAGATTTCTTCCAACGTTAGTTTTTCCCTTATGTGTTCTTCAAGATAAGCAATAACCCTGGCATAAAGAAGAGCATCGTTCTTTTTGCGGACAGATTTGACTGTGGGAGCAGGCAGCTGTCTGCTGTCCATTTGTCGAATCATAGTGATAAGAAGAAGCTCGAGATTGAGTTTGATCAGCTGTTCGGATGCAAAGGGAGCATTTTCCCGCCGTTTCATTTTTTGTGTGAACGGATTATCCAGTGGTGTCATGATACTTTGTTTGGCCTCGTAAATAATATTTGCAAGAATCGTACGTTCCTTTTCTCCGATTTCAGTAAGAAGGTTTTCAAATCTTTTCATACATGGAGAATTACATACAAAAGAAACAACCACCAGATTAGGTGCGATCCGCCCATTGGCTCTGACATTATGAAATTCATTGGGCTTGTGAAAGATAATCTGTCCCCGGGTGAGAACATGAGAAGTATCGCCGGCTGTGACAACCACCTCTCCCTTGTCAACGCATAAAAATTCCCAAAAATCATGAGATTCTCCTGAAAATTGATAAGTGCTGGTATATTCAAAATAGTGAATTGTGATAATTTCTGAAATATTCAGTTCTTCTTTGAGTATGAGGCTTTCAAAAGTCATGAATAACCCTCCTGAAATCTTTGATATTATGATTATAACGGAAAAACAGATTTTTGTGCAAACAAAATTGATTATTGTGTAAATCCAAAGGAAAAAAAACGTGTTACTATATAGAAAACGAAGCGGAGATTTCCGCTGATCATTTTGGAAAGGGTGGAAGCAAAATTATGAAAAAACCAGTATTAGTTATTATGGCAGCAGGAATGGGAAGTCGTTACGGTGGATTGAAACAGATTGATCCGATTGATCCGCAGGGGCATATCATTATGGATTTTTCTTTGTTTGATGCAAAAAAAGCAGGATTTGAAGAAGTAATCTTTATTATAAAGAAAGAAAATGAAAAGGATTTTAAAGAATGTATAGGTGATAGAATCAGTAAAATTATGAAGGTTTCTTATGTATTCCAGGATATTCAGAATCTTCCGGAAGGTTTTCAGGTGCCGGAAGGAAGAGTAAAACCATGGGGAACCGGTCATGCAGTCCTCAGTTGTCTGGGCACTCTGGATGCACCGTTCGCTGTGATCAATGCGGATGATTACTATGGAAGTCATGCATTTCAGATGATTTATGATTTCCTCACTACGCATGAGGATGATGAAAAATATCACTACACGATGGTTGGATATGTTCTGGAAAATACGTTGACAGAAAATGGACATGTGGCAAGAGGTGTGTGTGTGACAGATGAAAATGGTTATCTGATCGGGATCAATGAACGTACACATATTGAGAAACGCCCGGAAGGTGCAGCTTATACAGAAGATGACGGAAAAACATGGGTTACGATTCCAGAGGGAAGTACAGTCTCGATGAATATGTGGGGATTTTCTGCAAGTCTTTTGGAGGAACTGGAAAGACGTTTCCCGGCATTTCTTCAGGAAGCACTTAAGAAAAATCCGATGAAAGGTGAATATTTCCTTCCATCCGTAGTGGGAGAGCTTCTGGCAGAGAATAAAGCAGATGTTCAGGTGCTGAAATCTTTGGATAAATGGTATGGAGTAACTTATAAAGAAGACAAACCGGTAGTTGTTAATGCAATCCGTAAGATGAAAGAAGAAGGCAGATATCCGGAAAAACTGTGGGAGGACTAATCAGTATGAATACTGTTTCAAAAGAGAATTTGTATGAAGTAGCAGGGAAATTTCAGATTGAAGGAGAGATTCTTTCTATTGAACCCTACGGAAGCGGTCATATCAATGATACATTTTGCCTGATTGAAAAACAGGGAGAGGGGAAGAAAGCCTACATTCTTCAGCGGATGAATGGAGAAATTTTCAAAAACAGAGACGAACTGATGGAAAATATTATGCGTGTCACAAGTTTTCTGAAAGAGAAAATTGTCGCTCAGGGAGGAGATCCGGACAGAGAAACCTTGCAGGTGATTCCAACCAGGACAGGAGAATCCTATTACAAAGAAGAGGATGGAGACGGATGGAGAGTATATCCGTTTATTGTAGACACCATAAGCTATGATCTTGCAGAAAGTGCAGAGGATTTTAACAGAAGCGGTTATGCTTTTGGTAATTTTCAGTATCTCCTGGCAGATTTCCCGGCAGAAGAGCTGCATGAGACAATTGTAAATTTCCATAATACGGTGGATCGATTTGATAAGTTCAAAAAAGCCGTGGAAGCTGATGTGATGGGACGTGCGAAAGAAGTGGAGTCGGAGATTCGTTTTGTAATGGAAAGAGAACAAGACTGTCATTTCTTTGGAAACCTGCTTGCAAATAAGGAAGTGCCTCTGCGAGTAACCCATAATGATACCAAGCTGAATAATGTTTTGTTTGACCGGGAGACAGGAAAAGCAATCTGTGTGATCGATCTGGACACCGTGATGCCGGGATTTGCGGCACATGATTTTGGCGATGCGATTCGCTTTGGGGCGAGCACAGCGGCTGAAGATGAAAAAGATCTGGATAAAGTAACCTGCAGTATGGAACTTTTTGAGGCATATTTTGATGGATTTATGGAGGGATGCCGGGGTAGTCTGACAAAGCGTGAAGTTGAGACTCTGCCTATGGGGGCAAAGATAATGACACTGGAATGTGGTATGCGGTTTTTGACAGATTATCTTGAGGGAGATGTATACTTTAAGACGCATTATGAAGGACAAAATCTCGATCGGACAAGAACGCAGTTAAAGCTTGTGCAGGATATGGAAGACAAATGGGAAACCATGAAAACAATCGTTAATAAATAAGAGTTTGTCATAACATAATAAAAGAGAAACGATTTGTACTGAAAAACAGGACAAATTGCTTCTCTTTTTGTTTTTTTCGAAAAACATGAAAGGTTTTTTAATCAAAAAATAGACATGTTTTGGAAACCATGTTATAATAACTCACAAGAGTTAAATTATGTTTAATTCAAATTAAGGAGGAAACAAAAAATGGCAAGAAAAATGAAAACCATGGATGGTAATCATGCTGCCGCTCATGCATCCTATGCATATTCCGACGTAGCAGCCATTTACCCAATTACTCCATCATCTGTTATGGCTGAAGCTACAGATGAATGGGCAACTCAGGGAAGAAAGAACATCTTCGGACAGGAAGTTCAGGTAACTGAGATGCAGTCCGAAGCCGGTGCTGCAGGTGCAGTTCACGGTTCTCTGGCAGCAGGCGCTCTGACAACTACATACACAGCTTCTCAGGGTCTTCTGCTGATGATTCCAAACCTTTACAAAATCGCTGGTGAGCAGCTTCCGGGCGTATTCAATGTATCCGCACGTGCTCTGGCAAGCCACGCACTTTCTATTTTCGGAGATCATTCCGATGTTTACGCATGTCGTCAGACTGGTGTAGCTATGCTTTGTGAGTCATCCGTACAGGAAGTTATGGACCTTACTCCGGTAGCTCATCTGGCAGCAATCAAAGGTAAAGTTCCGTTTATCAATTTCTTTGATGGTTTCCGTACTTCTCATGAAATTCAGAAGATTGAAACATGGGATTACGAAGATCTGAAAGATATGGCTGATATGGATGCAATCGCTGAGTTCCGTAAACATGCGCTGAATCCAAATCATCCATGCCAGAGAGGTTCTGCTCAGAACCCTGATATCTTCTTCCAGGCAAGAGAAGCATGTAACCCGTATTATGATGCTCTTCCGGCTATCGTACAGGAATACATGGACAAAGTAAACGAAAAGATCGGAACAGACTATAAACTGTTCAACTACTATGGTGCAGCAGACGCAGAGCATGTAATCGTTGCTATGGGTTCTGTAAATGATACCATTGAAGAGACCATTGACTATTTGATGGCTGCCGGAAAGAAAGTCGGCGTTATCAAGGTTCGTCTGTACAGACCATTCTGTGCACAGGCTCTGATCGATGCTATTCCTGAGACTGTAAAACAGATTACTGTTCTGGACAGAACAAAAGAGCCGGGTGCTCTTGGCGAGCCTCTGTATCTGGATGTTGTAGCAGCTCTGAAAGGAACCAAATTCAACGATGTACCTGTATTTACAGGACGTTTCGGTCTGGGTTCCAAAGATACAACTCCGGCACAGATCGTAGCTGTATATGAAAACACAACAAAACAGAAATTCACACTGGGTATCGTGGATGATGTTACTAACCTGTCTCTGGAAATCGGTGCTCCTCTGGTTACAACTCCGGAAGGAACTATCAACTGTAAGTTCTGGGGTCTGGGAGCTGACGGTACTGTAGGTGCTAACAAGAACTCCATCAAGATTATTGGTGATAATACTGATATGTACGCTCAGGCATATTTTGATTATGACTCCAAGAAATCCGGCGGTGTTACTATGTCTCACCTTCGTTTCGGAAAGAAACCGATCAAATCCACATACCTGATCAAGAAAGCTAACTTTGTTGCCTGCCACAATCCATCCTATGTTACAAAATATAACATGGTTCAGGAACTGGTAGACGGAGGTACATTCCTGCTGAACTGTCCATGGGATATGGAAGGTCTGGAAAAACATCTGCCAGGACAGGTAAAAGCATTTATCGCTAACCATAACATCAAATTCTATGTGATTGATGGTGTTAAGATCGGTATCGAAACCGGTATGGGACCAACCCGTATCAACACAATCCTTCAGTCCGCATTCTTCAAACTGGCTGCTATCATTCCGGAAGAGCAGGCTATTGATCTGATGAAAGCAGCAGCAAAAGCTACTTACGGACGTAAGGGTGATGACGTAGTTGCTAAGAACTGGGCAGCTATCGATGAAGGCGCAAAACAGGTTGTTGAAGTTCAGGTTCCGGAAAGCTGGAAAGATGCAGCAGATGAAGGTCTGACTGTAATCAAAGCTGAAAGCGGAAGAAAAGACGCTGTTGACTTTGTTAACAATATCCAGTCTGCTGTATCCGCTCAGGAAGGTAACAATCTGCCTGTATCCGCATTTACAGCTTATGTTGACGGTACTACACCATCCGGAACATCTGCATATGAGAAACGTGGTATCGCAGTTAATATTCCTGTATGGAATCCGGAAAACTGTATCCAGTGTAACCGTTGTGCATATGTTTGTCCGCACGCAGTTATCCGTCCGGTTGCTATGACAGAAGAAGAAGCAGCTAATGCTCCTGCATCTCTGGAAATGACCGGTATGAAAGAATACAAATTTGCTATCGCAGTATCCGCTCTGGATTGTACCGGATGTGGTTCCTGTGCAAATGTTTGTCCTGGTAAGAAAGGTGCAAAAGCACTTGCTATGGAAAACCTGGAAGCAAATCTGGAATCTCAGAAATTCTTCGATTATGCAGTAACTCTGCCGGAGAAAGCAGATGTTATCGCTAAGTTCAAAGAGAATACAGTAAAAGGTTCTCAGTTCAAACAGCCGCTGCTTGAGTTCTCAGGCGCATGTGCAGGCTGTGGTGAGACACCATATGCAAAACTGATCACTCAGCTGTTCGGTGACAGAATGTACATCGCAAACGCAACAGGATGTTCTTCTATCTGGGGTAACTCTTCACCGTCCACACCGTACACAGTAAATGCTAAGGGACAGGGTCCGGCATGGTCCAACTCTCTGTTCGAAGATAACGCAGAGTTCGGTTATGGTATGCTGCTGGCTCAGAAAGCAATCCGTGAAGGTCTGAAAGCTAAAGTTGAAGCTGTAGCTGCAAGTGATAAAGCTTCCGAAGAAGTAAAAGCTGCTTGTCAGGGATGGCTGGATACTTACAGCGTAGGTGCTACCAACGGTGCTGCTACAGATAAACTGGTTGCAGCTCTGGAAGGATGCGAATGTGAAACATGCAAAGACATCGTTGCTAACAAAGATTTCCTGGCTAAGAAATCCCAGTGGATCTTCGGTGGTGACGGATGGGCTTACGATATCGGATTCGGTGGTGTTGACCACGTTCT